>JAEYTW010000576.1 GCA_023433835.1 Pseudomonadota bacterium
GCGCAGCTCGCTCCCGATGAACGCCTGGCGATCCTGCCGCCCGGGCGCGTGGCGCTGCAGGATACCGTCATCGAGGCGGCGCAATGGCAGGGCTGGCGCGCGGCCGGCCGGCCGGTCTGGCTGTTCCGGCCGCCGGGCGAGCCCGGTCCTGCCGCCCTGGCGCGCATTGCCGCCGGGGTGGCGGCGGGCGTCGATCAGGGTTTCAAATGCCGGCGTCGTTCGCCCTGGTGGCGGGTGCCGCTGGCGCCCTCGCCCCCCGACCTGATCCTGGCCCAGATCGTCCACGACCGGCCGCGGCTGATGGCCAATCCGGCCGGCCTCCATCCGCTCAATGCCCATTACGGCCTCTTCCTGGCGGCGGGCACCGATGCCCGCCGGCTCGCCGCCGCGGCGCAGGGCTGCGTCACCCAGCTGTCGGCCGAGCGGCTGGGGGTGGCGTATGGCGGCGGCCTCCTGAAGCTGTCGCTGGCCCAGGCATCGGCGCTGCTGGTGCCCGCCCCTAACCTTCAGGACGAGGCCGGCGATACCGGCCGGCTGCGTGCGGCAGGCTTGAATTCAAAAGATATATCAATACTTTACCGCGCGCGTGATGCAGCCTTCACCCACCGTACCGCCCGGGTGCGCGGGCCGCGGCCCGGCGCAAGAAAAAGCGGCGTCCCCCGTTATTGACATGGGGCATGACAAAAGGGCGGGTATCGGCGATGGCGGAAAGCGAGGTCCTGATCGGGCTGTTCGGCAGCGGCGGCTTCGGTCGCGAGGTGATGCCGCTCGTGCGCCAGGCCATGCCGGGGGCCGAGATCGTCTTCGTCGACCCGGCCGACGGCGCCGCGCCGGTCAACGGCCATCGGGTGATCGGCGAGAACGCCTTCTTTGCCGATCCGCGCCCGGCCAAGTTCGTCAACGTCGCGATCGGGGCGGGACGTCTGCGCGCCCGCGTGCTCGAACGCGCCCTGGCCCGGGGGGCGCAAGCCCTGTCGATCCTCAGCCCGACGGCCAGCATCTTCGACGGCAACGACATCGGCCCGGCGGCAATCGTCTGCCACCACGCCGTCATCACGGCCAACGCCCGGATCGGCCGGGGCTTCCACTGCAATCTCGGCGCCTATGTCGCCCATGACTGCATGATCGGCGACTTCGTCACCTTCGCCCCCGGCGTCAAATGCAACGGCAACGTGGAGATCGGCGACTACGCCTATATCGGCGCCGGCGCGGTGCTGCGCCAGGGCCATCCCGGGCGGCCGTTGCGCATCGGCCGCGGCGCCACCGTCGGCATGGGGGCGATCGTGGTTGCCGACGTGCCCGACGGGGCGACCGTCGCGGGCAACCCGGCAAGGCCGCTGATCCGCCGCGAACGGCGGATCGAGGCTGCAATCCCGCCTCTGTGAGGCCCCCGACTTGCCGAGGCCGCGCGCCTCCTGCTATATCCCGGCCGACCAGCTAGAAGGAAAAGGCCGATGTCGGTGGCCAACCCGCCGCGCGTGGGGCATGTCGCGCGCAAGACCAAGGAAACCGAGATCGAGGTCTCGGTCAATCTCGACGGCCAGGGCGTCTACGACGTCTCGACCGGTATCGGGTTCCTCGACCACATGCTGGAGCAGCTGTCGCGCCATTCGCTGATCGACGTCACGGTCCGGGCGAAGGGCGACCTGCATATCGATTTCCATCACACGACCGAGGATACCGGCATCGCGCTGGGCGAGGCCGTGGCCCAGGCATTGGGCGATCGCAAGGGCATCACCCGCTACGGCCAGGCCCTGATCCCGATGGACGAGACGCTGACCCGCGTGGCGCTCGACTGCTCGAACCGGCCCTATCTGATCTGGAAGGTGCATTTCACCCGCGACAAGCTGGGCGAGATGGACACCGAGCTGTTCAAGGAATGGTTCCAGGCCTTCGCCCAGGCGGCCGGGCTGACGCTGCATGTCGAAAATCTCTACGGCGAGAACAATCACCATATCGTCGAGAGCAGCTACAAGGCACTGGCCCGGGCCCTGCGCCAGGCGGTGACCATCGACCCGCGCGCCGCGGCGGCCGTGCCGTCGACCAAGGGCGTGCTCGGCGGCAGCCTCTAAGACCAGGGGATCGCGCGATGCGCACCTACGACGTCTTCCTGCGGCCGGGTCGCCCGGCCGAGGATCCCGACCTGATCCTGATCAAGGAGGGCTTTTCCTGGCTCGCCTTGTTCTTCCCCGTGCTGTGGCTGATCTGGCATCGCTTGTGGCGCGGGCTGATCGCCTATCTCGTCGTGGGCGCCGCCATCGGCACCGTGGTCGGCCTGGCCGATGCCGGTGACCTGATCGAGGGGCTGGCGGCGGCGGGTTTTGCCGTGCTGGTCGGGCTGGAGGCGCAGGACTGGCGCCGCGCCGCGCTGGTCCGCCAGGGCTATCGCGAGGTCGGCGTGGTGCGGGCCGAGGACGAGGATTCGGCGGTCGCGCGTTTCCTGGGCGGTTATCGCCTCGCCCGCCCGACCCTCGACGACGGGTTGCCGGCATGAGCCGCGTGGCGATCATCGATTACGGCTCGGGCAATCTGCGCTCGGCCGCCAAGGCTTTCGACCGCGCCGCGCGCGAGAGCGGCTCGGATGCCGAGATCGTCGTGACCGACGATGCCCGCGTCGTCGCCCAGGCCGATCGCATCGTGCTGCCCGGCGTCGGCGCCTTCGCCGACTGCCGCCGCGGCCTCGACGCCGTGCCCGGGATGGTCGAGGCGCTGACCGGCGCGGTGATCGAACACGGCCGGCCGTTCATCGGCATCTGCGTCGGCATGCAGCTGATGGCGACCCGCGGCATCGAGTTCAACGGCGCCGCCGGCCTCGACTGGATTCCCGGCGAGGTCGTGCCGCTGCAGGTCGACGACCCCGCCCTCAAGATTCCGCATATGGGCTGGAACGACCTCGGCGACCTGGCCGACCATCCGGTGTTGGCCGGGATCGGCCCGGGCGATCATGCCTATTTCGTCCATTCCTTCCATCTGCGCGCGCAGGTGGGTGGGCAGATCCTGGCCACGGCCCGGCATGGCGAGCGGTTCGCCGCGATCGTCGGCCGCGACAACCTGGTCGGTACACAGTTCCACCCGGAGAAAAGCCAGCGGGTGGGCTTGCGCCTGATCACGAATTTCCTGGGCTGGAAGCCATGAACGAGATCATCCCCCAGCCGTCGGTCGAGCTGGTCGAAAGCCTGACCGAACAGGAGATGGACGACCTCTGCGCCGCGACGGCTGAGGCGATCGAGTTCGGCAACGGTTTCGGCTGGCTGAAGGTGCCGCAGCGCCAGGGGCTGGAACGGTTCTGGCGCGGCGTGCTGCTGGTGCCGGAACGCGAACTCTACATCGCCCGGCTCGACGGCCATGTCGTCGGTTCCTGCCAGCTGCTGCGTCCGCCGCCCAACAACGAGGCCCAGCGACACGCCGCGATCCTGACCACGTTCTTCATCGCCCCCTGGGCGCGCGGCCACGGCATGGCGCGCGAACTCCTGGCCAAGGTCGAGGCCTCGGCCCGGGCGCAAGGCTACCTGCAGATCGACCTCGACGTGCGCGAGACCCAGAAGGCCGCGATCGAGATGTTCGAGCATGCGGGGTTCGTGCGCTGGGCGGTGAAGCCGCGCTATGCCGTCGTCGAGGGCCGGTTCGTCGCCGGCTACTTCTACACCAGGGAATTGCAGGCCGCGCCGGGCTCCGCCCCGGCCACGCCGCAGCGGGCGAGTATCCAGGCATGATCATCTATCCCGCCATCGACCTGAAGGACGGCCGCTGCGTGCGCCTCGTGCGCGGCGCGATGGATGCGGCCACCGTCTTCAACGACGATCCCGGCGCCCAGGCGCTGTCGTTTGTCCGCCAGGGGTTCGGCTGGATTCATGTGGTCGACCTCAACGGCGCCTTCGCCGGCCAGCCGGTCAACGGGCCGGCGGTCGAGGCGATCCTCGGCTCGGTCGACCTGCCGGTACAGCTCGGCGGCGGCATCCGCGACCTGAAGACGATCGAGATGTGGCTCGACAAGGGCATCAGCCGCGTCATCCTCGGCACGCTCGCCGTGCGCGACCCGGCGCTGGTGCGCGAGGCCTGCGCCAAATTCCCCGGGCAGATCGCCGTCGGCGTCGATGCGCGCGACGGCATGGTGGCGGTCGAGGGCTGGGCCGAAGTCTCCACGCTGTCGGTCGCCGAGATGGCCGCGCGCTTCGAGGATGCCGGCGTCACGGCGCTGATCCATACCGACATCGATCGCGACGGGGCGCTGGGCGGCGTCAATGTCGCGGCGACGGCCGAACTCGCCCACAAGACCGCCATCCCGGTCATCGCCTCGGGCGGCGTCGGCGGCCTGAACGACATCGTCGCCTGCAAGGCCACCGGGGTGATCGCGGGCGTCATCGTCGGCCGTGCGCTCTATGACGGGCGGCTTGATCCGGCGGCGGCGCTCGCCGCCGCGGGGGAGTAGGCGGCATGCTCAAGGTCCGCATCATCCCCTGCCTCGACGTCAAGGACGGCCGCGTCGTCAAGGGCATCAATTTCGAAGGCCTGCGCGATGCCGGCGACCCGGTCGAGCAGGCGCGGATCTACGACGCGCAGGGCGCCGACGAGCTCTGCTTCCTCGACATCACGGCCAGCCACGAGCGCCGCGGCACGCTGCTCGACGTCGTCCGCCGCACCGCCGATGTCTGCTTCATGCCGCTGACCGTCGGCGGCGGGGTCGGTGCCGTCGACGACGTGCGCCAGCTGTTGCTCGCCGGGGCCGACAAGGTCTCGATCAACACCGCGGCGATCAAGCGGCCCGAACTGGTGCGCGAGGCGGCCGAGAAATTCGGCGCGCAATGCATCACCGTGGCGGTCGACGCCAAGGAAGTCGCGCCCGGCCGCTTCGAAGTCTTCACCCACGGCGGCCGCAACCCGACGGGCCTGGATGCCGTCGAATGGTCGCGGCGCGTCGTCTCGCTCGGCGCCGGTGAAATCCTGCTGACCTCGATGGATCGCGACGGCACCAAGATCGGCTTCAACCTGGGCCTGACCCGCGCGGTCGCCGATGCCGTCACCGTGCCGGTGATCGCCTCGGGCGGCGTCGGCACGCTCGACCACCTGGTCGAGGGCGTGCGCGAGGGCCATGCCGCGGCGGTGCTGGCCGCCTCGATCTTCCATTACGGCGAACACACCGTCGGCGATGCCAAGGCGGCGCTCGATGCCGCCGGCATCCCGGTGCGCGAACCGCCGGGGCGGGCCTGATGCCCGCCGCCACGCTCGACCGGCTGCACCAGGTCGTCGCCGGCCGCAAGGGCGCCGACCCCTCGGGCTCCTATACGGCCAAGCTGTTCGCGCGGGGCCGGGCCAAGATCGCCCAGAAGGTCGGCGAGGAAGCCGTCGAATGCGCGCTGGCCGCGGTGCAGGACGACCGGGCCGAGATCGTCAAGGAAAGCGCCGATCTCCTCTACCATCTTCTCGTGCTGTGGGCCGATGCCGGGATCGACCCGGAGGAGATCTACGCCGAGCTGGAACGGCGCGAAGGCACGTCGGGGCTGGCCGAGAAGGCTGCCCGCCCGAAATAGGAAACTTGTCCACCGAAAGGGGCGTCATGGCCGCCAAGACCTATGACCAGAACAATATCTTCGCCCGCATCCTGCGTGGTGAAATCCCCTGCCGCAAGGTTGCCGAGAACGACCATGCGCTGGCCTTCCACGACATCAACCCGCTGGCCCCGACCCACGTCCTGGTGATCCCCAGGGGCCCCTATGTCGATATCGACCATTTTTCGGCAAGCGCATCGGAGGCCGAGATCGTGTCGTTCGTGCGGCTGGTCGGCGAGGTGGCGCGGGCGCAGGGCGTCGACGCCGACGGCTTCCGCATCCTGGCCAACACCGGCACCAACGGTCACCAGGAAGTGCCGCATCTCCACATCCACGTCTTCGGCGGCCGCCCGCTCGGCCCGATGCTGAAGAAGGCCGACTGACGTCGGACCGCCCACACAGATTGCCGGAAGGAAACGTCACCGCCGGGCGTACCGTCCGGCAGCGATTGTTGCGGACAACTTTCCTATGGCCTAAGCGGCGGCCCTGACATGCTCGTGCTCGGCCATGCAGGCGCCGAGGTCGCGGATGGCGAAGCCCAGCCCGTCGATCAGCCGGCCGAGCATGACCTTGGTCGCGACGTCGCTGCCGATCATGAACAGGATGCGGCGGCCTTCCGCGTCTCGCTTGTCGGCGACCGGCAGATCATTGCTGGCGGCCGCCGGGTAGAGGTCGCTGCAGGCGGTGATCGGACGGGTCAGCAGGACGACGTCGGTCTCGGCCGCCTCGGCGGCGGTGCCGATGGTCAGGCCCTTTTCCTGGTCCAGGGCCGGCATCTGGGGCTTGCCGTCGCCGGTGGCGATCACCACCTCGTAGCCGGCGCGCCAGAGATACCGCCCGAGCGAGCAACCGAGCTCGCCCGCGCCGATGATGCCGATCGACATGTTTCCGTACCCGCTCTCCGCGGTCGCCGGCTGCCCGAATAAAAAGGGGCGCCTTGTTTTCATAGCGACCGTTATGTAACCTGCATCACTAATTAGGCGCCTTGCACTTCGTCGTCAAGATCTTTATATAGCGGTCGCTATGAAAAATGCCGTCCAGGAATCCCGCAGCCGCGGCCGCCCGCGTTCGTTCGACCGCGACGCCGCCCTTGAGCGCGCGATGCTCCTGTTCTGGCGGCGCGGCTACGAAGCCACCTCGATCAGCGAACTCACCGCCGAAATGGGCATCACCCCGCCCAGCCTCTATGCCGCCTTCGGCGACAAGCAGCAGCTGTTCCGCGAGGCGGTGCAGCGCTATCTGGAGCAATCGTCGGGCTTTTCCGACCGCATCTTCGCCGAAGCGCCGACCGCGCGGGCCGCGATCGAGGGCCTGCTGCGCTCTGCCGCGGCGGAGCTGACCCGCACCGACCGCCCGTCGGGCTGCATGGTGGTGACGGCCGCAACCAATTGTTGCCCGGAATCCGCCGATATCCAGTCGAGCCTCGCGCAGTTGCGCGCCGAATCGGCCGCGCGGCTGCGCGGCCGGATCGAGCGGGGTGTCGCGGAAGGCGAACTGGGGGCCGGCACCGATGTCGCCGGGCTCGCCACCTTCTATACCACCGTGATCCAGGGCATGACCGTGCAGGCGCGTGACGGCGCCGCGCGCGAAACCCTGCTTGCCGCCGCCGCAGCGGCGATGCGGGCCTGGCCCGACGCCTGAAGACTGCCGACCACGCCTGCCGCCTACGCCTGACACAAAATCCCCCTCTCGGAGAATACCCAAGATGTCCTTGTCGATGTACCAGGCCTCGGTGCCTGTCCTCGTGCGCGCGCTGACGAACCTGTCGGCGATCCTGAAGAAGGCCGAAGCCCATGCCGAGGCACGCAAGATCGATCCGGCCGTGATGCTCGGCTGGCGGCTGGCGCCCGACATGTTCAACCTGACCCGCCAGGTCCAGATCGCCTCGGACGGCGCCAAGGGCTGCGCCGCCCGCCTTGCCGGCGCCGAGATCCCGAGCTTCCCCGACACCGAAGCGACCTTCGAGGAGCTGCAGGCGCGCATCGCCAAGACCATCGATTTCATCAAGGGCCTCGACAAGGCCGAGATCGAGAACAGCGCCGACCGGCACATCGTGCTGAAGATGCGCAGCGGCGAGATCCCGTTCAACGGCGTGTCGTTCCTGACCGGGTTCGCCCTGCCGAACTTCACCTTCCACGTCGTTACCGCCTACGCGATCCTGCGCTCGATCGGCGTCGAGATCGGCAAGATGGATTACCTCGGCAGCAACTGAGGCTGCCCGGCGTCCCGGCCGGTGGAGAGACCGGCCGGGACTGCTTCTTCCCTTCTGCGGTATCGACCAACCCTAAGTTCACGAATCGTTCATTTGCGGAAAGATGGCATTTCCGTAATTGTAAGGTCGGGGACCAAAGGGTTGCGCAGAAGCGCAGGGGAGACATGTCATGCGCCCGATCCGCGTCGCGCTCGGCGACCTCAGCTATGTGGCCGAGGCCGACCGCTTCAATCTGTACGTACCGCTCAACATCGGTTTCCTGGCGTCCTACGCCCGGCGCCTTTACGGCCGGGATGTCGAGGTCACGCTGTTCAAGGACCCGGCCGAGCTGCTGGACCATGTCCGTACCTCCCGGCCCGATTTCGTCGGCCTGGCGCTCTATTACTGGAACAGCGAGCTGAACCGGGCGGCGATGCGCAAGATCCGCGGCATCGCCGGCTACCGGCCGGTGATCGTGCTGGGCGGCCCCTCGATCGATACCGACCCGGCCGAACAGGCCAGGCTGCTGGCCCGCTACCCCGAGGCCGACGCCGTGGTGCCCGACGAGGGCGAGGACGGTTTCGCCAACATCCTCGGCGGCATGCTGGAAGGCACGCTGTTCACCAAGCCGCTCGACGGCGTGGTTTTCCGCGACGGCGATACGCTGGTGCGCGGCAAGCCGATCGGCCTGGCGACCGACCTGGCCCAGGTGCCGTCGCCTTATCTCGAAGGCTTGCTCGACCGTTTCCTCGACGGTCCGTTCCAGCCGATGATCCAGACGTCGCGGCTCTGCCCCTATACCTGCTCGTTCTGCGTCTCCGGCAAGAACCGCGGCAAGCTGCGTGCCTTCGACTTGGCGCAGGTGCGTGAGGAAATCGTGTTCATCGGCCGGCATTTCAACGACAGGCCCGATCACCGCCTCTACATCACCGACGAGAATTTCGGCATCCTGCAGCGCGACATCGAGGTCGCCCATTTCATCCTCGAGGCGCGCGAGGTCACCGGTTATCCGCAGAAGATCTTCTATTACAACGACAAGCGCTTCACCCAGCTGTCGCGCGACCTGCAGGAACTGCTGGGCCATATGTGCTTCCACGGGGTCACGCTGTCGCTGCAGTCGGAAAACCCGGAGACGCTGAAGGCGATCAAGCGCCGCAACCTGACCGACGAGGAACTGGTCTCGGCGATCGGCTGGGCCGGCGGCCTCGGCCTGCCGGTCGCGACCGAGCTGATCTTCGGCCTGCCGATGGAGACGCGTGAAAGCTTCATCGGCCTGCTCGACAAATGCCTGCGCCTCGGCTTCGACGCGCTGCATTGCTACAACCTGATCATCTTCGACGGCATCGAGATGAACCGGCAGGATTACCGCGACAGGCACCAGCTGGTGACGCGTCACCGGCTGATGAGCGGCAGCGCCCAATGGCTCGACGGCGAATTCTGCCTGCAGAGCGAGGAAGTGGTGGTCTCGACCACCAGCTTCGACTTCGACGATTTCCAGCTCGTCCGCGGGATGAACCTGCTGTTCTTCACCATCTCGTTCTACAAGCTGCACGAATGGTTCTTCAAATACCTGGTCAGCGAGAACATTCCGGTCGGCCGGCTGCTCAGCGAATTCCTGCGGCCGAGCGAGGGGGACGACCCTGCGGCGGTCAGCCATCGCGCCTACCTGGACGAACTGGGCCGGGCGATCGTCGGCGAGTTGTTCACCGACCGCGCGGCGGTCGAGGAAATCGCCGCCGCGGTCAAGGCCGGCACCGCCGTACTGCCTGAGCAGATCAAGATCAACCCGGCCTTCGGCAAGCGCCTGATCGGCCGGGATTTCGACTGGGCGACGGAAATCTTCGCGCGCCTGCTGGCGCGCTTTGCCGACGATCCAGCAGTGCTCGAAACCGGCCGGCATCTCCTCGATCTCGGCCGGGCCGAGCGCGTCGACCTGGCGAAATGGGGCGAGGCGCCGCCCGTCTTCCGCACCCGGTTCGACCTGCTGGGCTGGCGGCGGGCGAAATACCAGACCCGGCTGAGCGATCACGCCGGCGCGGTGCAGAATCTTTCGTTCGCGATGAAGCCCGCGCTGGAGCAGTACCGCACGCGCGGCGCGGAAGGGCCCGAGGTGCTGAAGGCGATGAGCGAGTTCGTCATCTCGCCGCTCGACCTCGTCTACGACATCGAAGCCGCGCCCGACCCGGTCGTTGCCGGCCGGGCGGTTGCCGGCAATTCGTGGAAGAAATGGCAGGCCAGGCTGGCGGCGACCGGCGCGGTGGTCGCCAACGATGTCGGCGGCTATATCGAGATCGGCCTACAGACGCTGGGCTTCGCCTGACGCCCAGCCCTTGAGGCGCTCCGGCTCCAGCAGCACGGCCGGCACCGCGGTGCCGCGGCCGCGCACCTGGATCACTTCGCGGCGCATGCCTTCGCAGGCGAAGTTCGCCGCCTCGGTCAGCGCGGCCGAGGCGATGACGCCGACGCCGAATTCCTTGGTCGCCGTCTCCAGCCGCGAGGCGGTATTGACGGTGTCGCCGACCGCGGTGGCCCCGGCCGCGGGCCCGTGGCCCATCACGCCGATGATGGCGCGGCCGTAATGCAGCCCGATGCCCATGCGCAGCGGCCGGTCGAGGTCGGGCCGCAATTCGTCGTTCAGCCGGTCGAGCGCCTCGAGCATCGCGGCGGCGGCTTTCAGGGCGTTGGCCGCGGCATTGGCATCCTCGGCCTCGCCGTCGCCGAACAGCGCCATGATGCCGTCGCCGAGGAATTTGTCGACGCGGCCGCCGGCGCCTTCGATCGCCTGGGTCATCGCCCGGAAATACCGGTTCAGCAGGTAGACGACGTCGAAGGGCAGCCGGCTTTCGGCAAGGCCCGTGAAGCCGCGCAGATCGGCGAACAGCACGGCGATGCGGCGTTCGCGCCCCGCCGCCCGCACCGCATCGACCAACGCGGCATCGGGTTCGATCGTCGCCGGCAGCAGCGGCGCCAGCCGCAGATCGGCGGTCGGGCGGATCTGGCAGGCCAGGCGGATGCCCGGGGGCGCGCCGATGCGGGCCAGCACCCGCGCCTCCTCCGGCCCCGGCTCGGCCAGGCTCTCCAGCCCCTCGTCGATGCGCACCCGGCAGGTCGAGCAGCGCCCGCGCCCGCCGCAGATCGCGGCATGGGGCACGCCGGCGAGGCGGCTGGCCTCCAGCACGGTGACCGCCCCGCGCGCGATCAGCGCGCGGCGGCCTTCCGGATAATGGATGACGACCTGGCCCAGCCGCCGGCGGCGCCATTCGGTGCCGAGGCGGAAGGCCAGCACCAGGCCGAGCGCCGCGGCCATCAACAGGAAGCCGCGCTCCTGCGCGTCGACCACCCAGGCCGAGGCCTGGTCGATCTCGGGGCCGAGGCGATCGCGCAGCATGGCGAGGAAGGCCGGCGACTGGACCAGGTGGTCGATCTCGTGCCCCGCCGTGACGAAGCCGCAGAGCGACAGCACGGGGATCAGCAGCGCGGCGATGCCCAAAGCGGGACGCACCCGCCTGTAGCCGTCGCGGAAACGCAGCCAGACATGGATGCCGACGCAGCCATGCGCCCAGGCCAGCACCAGCGCGACCGACTGCAGCCAGGCGAGATGCGGCTTCAGCACCCAGATACTCATCAGCACCGGGCCATAGCCGGTGCGCACGCCGAACTGGGCGGCGCCCGCGGTGCCCAGCACATGCAGGATCAGCAGGGGCGGCAGCGCGAAACCCGCCAGCAGCCGGAAGATCTCGAGCGGGCCGAGGCCGCGCGGCGCGCGGATCGTGGCCAGCGCGTAGAGGGCGTTGGCGACGTGTGCGGCCAGAGCGGCGTAAAGCAGGAAATGGATCGGCGGCAGCCGCCAGAACCACAGGAACCAGCTGCCGCCGGCCAGCAGCGCGTCGTAAGAGACGAGGCCCAGCGCGTGATTGAGCAGATGGCTCAGCACATAGGCAAACAGCACCAGACCCGAGGCCAGCCGCGCCCGGGTCCGGAGCCGCTCCCAGTTCATGGCAATCAGAGGCCGGCCTTGGCCACCAGGTCCTTCAGCGAGGCTTCGGGGCGGGCACCGACATGGCTGATGATCTCGGCCGCGGCGATCGAGGCGATGCGGGCGGATTCGACCAGGCCGCGGCCTCGGGTCACGCCGAACAGGAAGCCCGCGGCGTAGAGGTCGCCGGCGCCGGTGGTGTCGATCACGTGCTCGACCGGATGCACCGGCACGACATGCGTCTCGCTGCCCTGCACGATGACCGAACCCTTTTCCGAGCGGGTCAGCGCGCCGAGCTTGCCTTCGGCGCGGAAGGCCGCCAGCGCCTCGTCGAAGGTCGAGGCCTGGTAGAGCGAGATGATCTCGTCCTCGTTGGCGAACAGGATGTCGATGTGGTTGCGCACGAGGTCGCGGAATTCGTCGCGATAGCGGCCGACGCAGAACGGGTCCGACAGGGACAGCGCGGTCTTGCGCCCGGCGCCGTGGGCCAGCGCCATCGCCTTGCGGAAGGCAACCTTGGCCTGCGGCGGATCCCACAGATAGCCTTCCATGTAGGTGACCTGGGCGGCCGCGACCGTCGCCTCGTCGATGTCGTCGGGGCCGAGGCCGACGCAGGCGCCGAGATAGGTGTTCATCGTGCGCTGCGCGTCCGGCGTCACGATGATCAGGCTGCGCGCGGTCTTGGCGCCCTCGGTCGCCGCGGCGGTGTCGAACCTGACGCCCAGCGCGCGGATGTCGTGGGCGAAGATGCCGCCCAGCTCGTCGTCGCGCACCTTGCCGAAATAGGCGGCCGCGCCGCCCAGCGACGCGACGCCGGCGATGGTGTTGCCGGCCGAACCGCCCGAGCAGACGACGCCGGGACCCATCGCGGCATAAAGGCTTTCGGCGCGGTCCTCGTCGATCAGCGTCATGGCGCCGCGGTTGAGGCCGTGGGCGGCGATGAAGGCGTCTTCCTCGCGCGAGATCACGTCGACGATGGCATTACCGATGCCGAGGACATCGATGGCGGTCTTGGTCATGGGATCGGCAAGCTCTGCGGTGGTTGGCGAAAAACCGGCGCAGTATAGGGGGTGGCGAGGGCGCGGCAACCGTGGAAATCCCCCCTTTCCCGGCAGCGCACGCGTCTGTGACTTAAATCGGCCATGCCACAACTCCGCCATGATTGGCCGGGAGTCTGACCGCTGGTTTCGTGTTGTCGGGGGATCATGTTCAAAGCCTTCGTGCTGGGCTTCGACCAGCTCGGCGAGCGGCGCAGCCGCGGCGTGCTCGTCAAGGCGCTCGGGTTGACGCTCATCCTCTATGTCGCATTGGCCGTCCTGCTCGGCTGGGGCGTGACGCATCTGCCGCGCTTCGAGGCCGGCTGGGCGAATACGCTGGTCGAGTGGTTCTCCGGGGTCGGCATCCTGCTCGGCCTGGCGCTGATCTTTCCCGCCGTGGCCTCCGCCTTCATCGGCCTCTTCCTCGACGATATCGCCGAGGCGGTGGAGACCCAGCACTACCCGGCCGATCCGCCGGGCCGGGCGCTCGCCGTGGCGCCGGCGCTGCTGGGCAGCCTGCGCTTCCTCCTGGTCATGATCGCACTGAACCTCGTGGTCCTGCCGCTCTACATCCTGATGCTGTGGTTCCCGCCGATAAATCTGTTTATATTCTACGGGTTGAACGGTTATCTTCTCAGCCGGGAGTATTTCGAACTGGTGGCCTGGCGGCATGTCGACCGGCCCACCGCCCGGATGCTGCGCAAGCGTAACCAGGGGCGGCTGTGGCTGGCCGGTGCGGTCATCGCCTTCCTGCTGACGATCCCGGTGGTCAGCCTGGCGGCACCGATCGTGGCCACGGCGGCGATGGTGCATCTGTTCAAGCGCCTCGGCCGTCCGCCGGGCGGGGCACTCTCCGCCGCGGCATTCTAGCCCGCGCCGTCACCTGAGGTTGCTTCGAGACGACGAACACCCTTGAGACAGTAACGATTAAGCCTGCCTTCGAGACCTCAAGGCCATAGCGCCAGCCCAAGACTATGGAAAGACTGTAGGAACAAGCCGATGTTTGGTCGCAAGAAGCCACAGCCCGAGACGGGGAGCGCGCCCGCCGCCGACGACGCCCCCCTGCTCGCCCAGGCCACCCCGCAACGTCCGGCCGGGTTCAATCCGGCCGCGTCGCAGATGCTGCCGCCCGTGCCCGCCACGCCGGTGCCGTCGAGCCACCCGGCTCCGCCCGCCCCGGTGCCAGCCCCGGCACAAAGTCCGGTTGCACCCGCCGCCGCCACCATGTCATCTTCCGCCACCCAGGCCCAAGGATCGCCCATGAGCAGTTCGGACTCTCCCTCGACCTCGTTCCGCCCCGAAATTCCGCGGCGCACCGAGATCCCCGGTCTCGCCCGCAGCCCGGCGACCCTGCCGACCGCCCCCGGCACCGGCGGCGCACCCAAGCAGGAATCCGGCCCGGATCCGAAGACCCTGATCGTCGGCCGCGAAATCTCGCTGACCGGCCAGATCGCCGCCTGCGACCGGCTGATCATCGAGGGCAAGGTCGAAGTCTCGCTGTCCGACAGCCGCTTCATCGAGATTTCCGAGACCGGCGTGTTCAAGGGCAATGCCGATATCGAGGAAGCCGAGATCCGCGGTCGCTTCGAAGGCAAGCTGACGGTCAAGGGCCGCCTCCTGATCCGCGGCACCGGCAAGGTCGTCGGCGAGATCCGCTACGGCCAGATCGAAATCGAATGCGGCGGCCAGATCTCGGGCTCGGTCGAGACCGTCGACGGCCTGCACTGACGCGCTGAATGCCCCAGGGGCGGCGGGGGGGCCGCCGCCCGTGGGATCCAGACCACCAAGACCCATCCGGTGAAGGCCGGGCAAGACCATGTGGGGGATTTCCTCGAAGATCGGCGCGAGCGTGGCGGTGGCCCTGACCCTGGCCGCCTGCGCCGGCAACGTGCCGCCTTCCGGCCCGGTGGCCTCCGGCAAGAGTTCGGAGAGTTCGACCCGCCGCCCGTTGCCCGCCTTCGACGATGCCTTCGTCATCACCGATGCCGACGGCACGCGCCATCGCATGCGCACCGACGACCTGATGGGCCTGGCCGCCGTCGACCTCGCCCAGATGTTCGGCAAACCCAGCCTGCAGCGCAGCGAGCGCCCCGCCGAAATCCTGCAGTATTCGGCCAATCGCTGCGTCCTCCTGGTTTTCCTCTATCCGAACGAATCCGCGCCGCCTGAGCGCCAGGCCCAGGAAATCGCGCTGGTCACCTATGCCGAGACCCTGACCCGCGACCTGAAGACCGATCCGGTACCGCCGACCGAATGCCTGGAAACGCTGCTGCGGCAGGCGCGCACGCAGCCGGCGCAGAGTTGAGCCGGCCACCGGACGCATCCGGCCGCCCGCGTCTCGGCGGCAAGCTGCTCGGACCCCTGCAGATGGCGCTGATGGCGCTGGCCGTCGGCGCCCTGGTCGGCGCCGGCGCGGCGGTGTTCCGCGCCCTGGTCGCGCTGATCCATAACCTGATGGTCTTCGGCGAACTCTCGCTGATCTACGAACCGACGCAGTACTCGGCACCGTCCAGCTGGGGCTTGTGGCTCGCCGTCGTGCCCGTGATCGGCGGCATGGTCAATCTGTGGCTGAAGCGGCTGACCCCGGGCGGCGGCCACGGCGTGCCCGACGTCATCCTGTCGCTACATCACCGCGACGGCCAGTTCCAGATCGGCGGCTCGCTGCTCAAGGTGGTGGCCACCGGGTTCTCGTCGGGTTCGGGCGCCTCGGTCGGCCGCGAGGGCGCCACGGTGCTGATCGGCGCGGCCTCGGCCACCTTCCTCGCCCGGCTGATGCCGATCAGCCACCGCCAGCGGCTGGTGCTGCTCGCCGCCGCGTCCGGCGCCGGCCTCGGCGCGGCGTTCAACGCGCCGCTTGCCGGCACGCTGTTCGCGCTCGAGGTGCTGCTGGCCGAGCTCAGCCCCGGCCTGCTGCTGCCGCTGCTGCTGGCCTCGGTCGCGGCCAATACGGTCGGGCGGCTGCTCGGGTTCGCCGATCCGGAATTCGCCGTGATCACCGCGACGTCCAGGGTGCTGGACGCTTCCGGCGTGGCCGGCCTCGGCATCTATGCCCTGTTCGGCGCGGTGCTGGGCCTGGTGGCGCTCGGGTTCATGCGTTTCCTCGACGATACCGAGGCGGTGCTGACCAGGCTGTTCCCCAACCCCTATCTGCGCCACGGCGTCGCCATGGCCGCGGTCGGCGTGCTGATCGTCAGCATGATGACCTGGTTCGGGCATTACTACCTGCTTGGGGCCGGCTATGCGACCGTGCATCGGCTGGCGGCCGGGGCCGAGGTCTCGATCGCTTTCCTGGGCCTGCTGTTCGCCGTCAAGCTGGTGGCCACCGCCCTGAGCCTGGGGTCGGGCGCCACCGGCGGCGTGTTCTCGGCCACCCTGTTCCTGGGCGGCGCGCTCGGCGGCGCACTCGGCCTGTTCCTGCACCAGTATTTTCCCGGCCTCGGCATCTCGCCCGGGACGGCGGCGATCGTGGGCATGGCCGGGCTGCTCGCCGGGACCACGGGGGCGGCGCTGTTTTCGATCGTCCTGTCCTTCGAGGTGACCTCCGATTACGGCGCGGTACTGCCGGTG
Source organism: Pseudomonadota bacterium (assembly GCA_023433835.1). Taxonomy (GTDB): domain Bacteria; phylum Pseudomonadota; class Alphaproteobacteria; order Ferrovibrionales; family Ferrovibrionaceae; genus JAFKFH01. The sequence goes on from JAEYTW010000576.1 coordinate 16,318, forward strand.
GCGCTGGCCGCGGTGGCCGCGATCGGCGTGCGCCGCCTGTTCACCGAAGGCACGATCTATACCGCCAAACTGCGCGCCAAGGGCTTCGCCGTGCCCGAGGGGCTGGTGCCCGACTTCCTGTCGCTCCAGCATGCCCGCGACGTCGCCGACCCGCTGCCGGCCGAACTGCCCGAACGCAGCGTGGCGGTGCCCGGCGAAGCCTCGCTGGCCGCCGTGACCAAGGCGATGGCCGCGGCCAAGGTCGACCACGCCGTGGTGGTCGACGGCACCGTGCCGGTCGGCATCATCGGGCCGGAGACGCTTGGCCGCGCGCTAATCGTCCACCAGCAGGGCTGAGCCGGCCGGCGCCGCCGCCTGCGGCCGTGTCGCCGCCCCCCGCCGGGTCAGCCACAGCAGCAGCAGCAGGCCGGGCAGCGCGGCGGCGACCGTCAGCAGGAAGAATCCGACCCAGCCGAAGGCTTCGGCGAGATACCCCGCCATGGTCGACAGCCCGGTGCGCCCGACCGCCGACAGCGACGACAGCAGCGCGTATTGCGTCGCCGTGTAGGAGACGTTGCACAAGGCCGACAGATAGGCGACCAGCGCCGCGGTGCCCATGCCGCCGGTCAGGTTCTCGACGCCGACCGACACGGCCAGCATGGTGACGCTGTCGCCGCTATAGGCGAGCGGCACGTACATCAGGTTCGACAGCATCTGCAGGATGCCCGCGACCCACAGCGCCGGCACCAGCCCGATCGCATTCATCAGCCAGCCGCCGAGGAACAGCCCGACGAAGGTGGCGGCGAAGCCGTAGACCTTGGCGACGTTGGCGATGTCGATCTTCTGGAAGCCGAGCTTCAGGTAGAAGGTCGTGGCCATCGACCCGGCCAGTGCGTCGCCGAACTTGAACAACAGCACGAACAGCAGGATGGCCAGCCACCCCGGCCGGCCGGCGAATTCGCGCAACGGGCCGATGACGGCGACATAGATCCAGGCGATGACGGCGCCGAGGCCGGGGTTGATGCCGGGCCGGCGGGCCAGGAAGGCCGCGATCTCGGCCGACCGGGCGCGATCCTCGCGCGCATCCGTGGCCCGGGGTTCGCCGGCCAGCAGGATGGTGGCGATGCCGACCAGCATCAGCACGCCGAACACGGCATAGACCAGGAACCAGTTGCCCAGGAACTGGGCGAGATAGAGGGCGCCGGCGCCCGAGACCAGCATGCCGATGCGATAGCCGAAGACGATCGCGGCGGCGCCGGCGGCGAGCTGGCGTTCCTCCAGGATCTCGACCCGCCAGGCATCGATGACGATATCCTGGCTGGCCGAGGCGAAGGCGAGCAGGAAGGCCCAGCCCGCCGTCACCCCGATCGCTGTGACCGGGTCGGAAGCGCCCAGGCCCAGCATCGCCGCGACCAGCAGGATCTGGGTGGCGATCATCCAGCCGCGCCGGCGGCCGAGCCAGGTGGTGAGCGGCGGCAGGCCCAGCTTGTCGATCAGCGGCGCCCACAGGAACTTCAGCGAATAGGGAATGCCGACCGCGGCGAACAGCCCGATAGTGCCGAGATCGAGCTGCGCCTCGGTCAGCCAGGTCTGCAAGGTCTGGCCGGTCAGGGCCAGCGGCAGGCCGGAGGAAAAGCCGAGCAGCAGGATCGCCACCACCCGCCGGTCGCGATAGACGTCGAGGGATCGCCACCAGCCGGTCATCATGCCTCCGAAACCTGCGTTGCCTTGACGCCTGAATAGCGGCGGGCGAGCCTGCAAGGCAAGGACGGTCAAAGAAATCCGGAGGGAACGATGTCCAGGGTGCTCTATGAACGCGATGGCCGCATCGCCCGCCTCACGCTCAACCGGCCCGAGGTGATGAACGCGATCGACGACCAATTGCCGGCCGAACTCTCGGCCGCGGTCGCCCGGGCCAATGACGACCCTGATGTCCATGTCATCGTGCTGGCCGGCAACGGCCCGGCCTTCTGCGCCGGCTACGACCTCAAGTACTACGCCGAGGCGAACGGCAACGGCCAGGCCACCCAGGACATGCCCTGGGACCCGATGCAGGATTACAAGTTCATGGCCGCCAATACCGAGCATTTCATGAGCCTGTGGCGCAGCTACAAGCCGGTGATCGCCAAGGTCCACGGCTATGCCGTGGCCGGCGGCTCCGACATCGCGCTCTGCTGCGACCTGATCGTGATGGCCGAGGATGCCCGGATCGGCTACATGCCGGTGCGCGTCTGGGGCTGCCCGACCACGGCGATGTGGCTCTACCGCCTGGGGCCGGAACAGGCCAAGCGCATGCTGTTCACCGGCGACAAGATCAACGGCACCGAGGCCGCGGCGATGGGCCTCATCGCCAAGGCGGTGCCATCAGACCGGCTGGATGCCGAGGTCGACGCGCTGGCCGAGCGCATCGCCGGCGTGCCGCAGAACCAGCTGATGATGCAAAAGCTGATGATCAACCAGGCGCTGGAGAACATGGGCCTGCGCAACACCCAGATGATCGCGACGCTGTTCGACGGCATCACCCGCCACAGCCCCGAGGGCATCAATTTCAAGCATCGCGCCGAAACCGTCGGCTGGAAGCAGGCGGTCGACGAACGCGACCAGGGCACCTTCGACTGGACGAAGAACCGCCCGATGAACCGGCCGCAATAAGCGGCCGGTTCACCTGAAGGGATCAGGACCAGGTGGAGGCGAAGGTGGTGTCGAGGGCGCTGTGGGTGCCGGAGTCGAGCACGTAGGTGCCGACCGACGGCAGGCTGTAGGAGGCCATGGCCGAGACCAGGGCCTGGACGTTGGCGGCGGTCAGGCTGTGGCCGCCGTCCTCGGTCTCGATGACGTCGACGCGGCGCGTGGTGTCGCTGTACCAATCCTTGACGATGGTCTGGCTCGACGCCTCGCCGATGACGTCGATCAGCAGGTCGTTGCCGGACTGGCGGAACCAGAGCTGGTCATAAGCAACCCCCGACGCGAAGCGCAGCGTGTCGGTGGTGGTGGAGGCATCGGAGATGCCGGCCTGAACCACGGTATCGACGCCGTCGCCGCGGCGCTGCAGGTAGAGGTCGCTGCCGGCACCGCCGGTCAGGCTGTCGTTGCCTGTGCCGCCATCGACGGTGTCGTTGCCGCCACCGCCGTTGAGTGTGTCGTTGCCGTTGAGACCGGCGAGGCGGTTGGCACCGGTATTGCCGGTGAGGGTATCGCCGTAGGCGGAGCCTTCGATATTCTCGATGGCGCCGACCTGGTCGCCTTGGGCATCGCCGCCGCTGCCGGTGGCATAGGCATTGCCCTCGGCGAGCGCCAGGG
>JAEYTW010000586.1 GCA_023433835.1 Pseudomonadota bacterium
GACTTCGCCCCCGCCACGTCGCGTAACCTCTTTTTCCGCCATGTCCGGCAAGCCTGCGAGGAACTCGGCCTGCCCTGGGGCATCTACGGTTATGATGATCCCTGGGGCCTGGCAACCATCTCGCTGCCGCCGGGACCAACCCGCCAGTTCAGCCCGGCCGTGTTCGATGCGCTGGGGCTGGCCAATGTCGCCGCCGGCAACAGCCTGCCCTCGATCTTCAACGGCTGGAACCCGCTGGCCGCGGCCGAGAACGGCTGGTGGTGGAACCCGGCCGCCGGTGGCATGGGCATCGCCTTCGAACAAAAGCAGCGGCGCGGCTTTGCCGCCGTCTTCTTCTTCGACGAAGACGGCGCCCCGGTCTGGTATTCCGGCGGCGGCGAAGCCAACTACTTCACCCCCGGGCCCGGCAGCATGACCACCGGCACCGCCCTGATGCTGGACAGTTTCCGCGGTGGCACGCCGTTCTCGGGCACCTTCCGCAATCCCGAACGCGTCGGAAACGCCACCTTCTTCAACCTGGTCGCCGACGCGCCGCGCAACGCCACGCTGAACTGGCGCTGGCCGTCGATCGCCCTGCAGCGTTTCGCCTTTGCTGCCGGCGGCCCCGATCTGAACCCGCCCGACGGCATCGTCCCCGAAACCGGCTGGTGGTGGGTGGCCAGCGAGCCGGGCTGGGGCATTTTCCTGGAAATTCAGGGGTCGGCGGTGTTCCTTGCCGTCTTCACCTACGAGGACGACGGCCGGCCGGTATGGTTCGTCGGCCAGGGCAGCCTGGCGCGCGGCGAACTCGCCGTGATGCTGCAGCGCTACCGCAACGGCCCGTCCGGCAACAATCCCGGCCGGCCATTGGAACCGGTGGCCAATATCGGCACGCTCACCGCGATCTTCGCCGACCGCCGCAACGGCACGGCGGTACTGCCCTCGGGCCGGCCGGTATCGCTGACGCGATTCGCCTTCTGACGGGCATTTGCACCAGGGCCCGCCCTGGGCTATGACCCCGGCCATGGCCGCACCGCTTCTGACCCTGCAAGACATCCACCTGACGTTCGGCGGTACCCCGCTGCTGACCGGCGCCCAGCTCACCGTCGCCGAGGGCGAGCGGCTGTGCCTGGTCGGGCGCAACGGCTCGGGCAAGTCGACCCTGCTCAAGATCGCTGCCGGCACGGTGCAGCAGGACCGCGGCGAACGCGTGGTGCAGCAGGGCGTCACCCTGCGCTACCTGCCGCAGGAACCCGACCTGGCCGGTTTCGCCAACACGCTGGCCTATGTCGAGGCAGGGCTGGGACCGGGCGACGACCCGTATCGCGCTCTCTACCTGCTGAACGAACTCGGCCTGACCGGCGAGGAAGCGCCGGAACGGTTGTCGGGCGGCGAGGCGCGTCGCGCGGCGCTGGCCCGCGCCATGGCGCCCCGGCCCGACATCCTGCTGCTGGACGAACCGACCAACCATCTCGACCTGCCGGCGATCGAATGGCTGGAGGCCGAGCTGAAGGGCATGCGCTCGGCCCTGGTATTGATCAGCCACGACCGCCGCTTCCTCGAAACCCTGTCGCGCACCACCGTCTGGCTCGACCGCGGCGCGACCCGCCAGCTCAACCGCGGTTTCGGCGAGTTCGAGGCCTGGCGCGACGAGCAGCTGGAACTGGAGGAAGCCGAGCGCCACAAGCTGGACCGCCGCATCGCCGCCGAGATGGAATGGCTGCATTACGGCGGCGTCACGGCCCGCCGCAAGCGCAACGAGGGGCGCAAGCGCCGGCTGGAAGGCATGCGGCTGGAGCGGCGCGAGCAGCGCAAGGTCGCCGGCGCGGTCAAGCTGACGATCAGCGAAGGCGAGACCTCATCCAAGCTGGTCATCGATGCCGAGGGCGTGTCGAAATCCTATGGCGAGCGGACGATCGTGCAGAACCTGGACCTGCGCGTGCGCCGCAACGACCGGCTGGGCATCATCGGGCCGAACGGCGCGGGCAAGACCACGCTGTTGAACCTGATGACCGGCCAGCTCGAACCCGATGCCGGCACCATCAAGCTCGGCCTCAACCTGCAGATGGTGACGCTGGACCAGAAGCGCGACGCGCTGGACCCGATGACCACGCTGTCCGACGCGCTGACCGGCGGGCATGGCGACAAGGTGATCGTCGGCGACGGCACCCGCCACGTCATCAGCTACATGAAGGATTTTCTGTTCCAGCCGGAACAGGCGCGCACCCCGATCGGCGTGCTGTCGGGCGGCGAGCGCGGCCGGCTGATGCTGGCGCGCGCGCTGGCCCTGCCTTCCAACATGCTGGTGCTGGACGAGCCGACCAACGACCTCGACCTGGAAACCCTCGACCTGCTGCAGGAAATGCTGTCGGACTATGCCGGCACCGTCCTGCTGGTCAGCCACGACCGCGACTTCCTCGACCGCGTCGCGACCTCGGTGCTGGCCTACGAAGGCGATGGCCAGTGGCAGGAATATCCCGGCGGCTATGCCGACATGCAGGCCCAGCGCGGCCACGGCGTGCAGGCCCGGGCGGCTGCAGCAGCACCGAAGGCTGCCAAGGCCCCGGCCGAGCCGCAGGCGCCCCGCCCGCAGAAGAAGATCAAGCTGAGCTTCACCGAGCAGCACGCGCTGAAAACCCTGCCCGGCCGCATCGAGACCCTGCAAAGCGAGATCGCCGCGCTGCAAAAGAAGCTCGACGACCCCAAGCTGTTCGCCCGCGATGCCGCGGCCTTCAACAAGACGGCGGCCAGCCTGTCCGACGCGCAGGCCGCCCTGGCCCAGGCCGAGGACGAATGGCTGACGCTCGAGATGAAGCGCGAGGAACTCGAGGGCTGAGACCTTCCGGCAGGATCTGTTATCCTGCCGTCCCATGAACCAGGCCGATGCCCTCGATGCGATCAGAAGCCTGCCGGTCTGGCAGGGAGCCGTCGTCATCGAGCCGCTGTCGGGCGGGCTGACCAACCGCAACTACCTCGTCCGTGACACGAGGGCCCGCTATGTCGTGCGGGTCGGCGCCGACATCCCCGTGCACGGCATCATGCGCTTCAACGAGCTGGCGGCGAGCCGGGCGGCGGCGGCCGTCGGCATCTCGCCGGCCGTCGTCCATGCGGCGCCCGGCCTGCTGGTGCTCGACTATGTCGAAGGTCATACGTTCGGGGCCGATGATGTCCGGCGCCGGCGCGACGATTGCCTGGCCCTCGTCCGCCGCGCCCATCGCGACATCCCGCGGGCGCTGCGCGGGCCGATCCTGTCGTTCAACGTCTTCCACGTACTACGCGACTACGCCCATACCCTCATCGAAGGCCGCTCGCGCCTCGCGCCTGAACTGAACCGGCTGCTGGAACGCGCCACGCGGCTGGAGCAGGCCGCCGGGCCGGTCGAGCTGGTCTTCGGCCACAACGACCTGCTGGCTGCCAACTTCATCGACGACGGCCGGCGCCTGTGGCTGATCGACTGGGATTATGCCGGGTTCAACACGCCGTTCTTCGATCTGGGCGGGCTGTCGTCGAACAACGGCTTCGGCCTCGACGATGACGAGCAGATGCTGGCGGCGTATTTCGGCCGCGCGGTCGACGATGGCTTGCGCCGCCAGTTCCGCGCCGTCCTCTGCGCCTCGCTGCTGCGCGAGAGCCTGTGGAGCCTGGTGTCCGAGCTGCATTCGACGCTGGATGTCGACTACGTCGCCTATACCACCGAGAACCTGGCCCGCTTCGAGGCAGCCTGGACGGTTTTCAAGCAGACTGGCTGATTTGCCAGCGATCAACTGGGAATTTAATCCAGTTGCGGCCCCAGTTTATTAGTGCTTGTATATACCACATCAGACAACTGGGAGGCGGTGCATGACCCGAACATCGGCCATGCGGCGACGGGGCCCTGTTGCCTGTCGCGAGTGAGGGGGTAGTGCCATGACTGCATCGCTGATCGCCTGCGCGCGCATGTATGCGGTGACGCCGGTCGCGCGGGATGCGTGGCGCGAACTGTTGGCCGAGGTAGGCCGGCGCGCCGGGCTGGACCTCACCGTCATCGATCATGCCTATCCGGCGCCGCTGGCCGAACTCTGGGGCCGGCCGGATCTTGCCGCCGCCTTCATGTGCGGCTGGCCGCTGGCCCAGCGCAATTTCAGCCATCCGATCGTCGCGGCCCCCGCCCCGTCGGATTGGGCCAGCGCCGGCCGCGCCGTCTACCGCACCCATTTCATCGTCGCCAAGGACGCGCCCTTCCAGACCTTGGAAGACACCTTCGGCCACCGCATGGCCTTCACTGTCGAGGACAGCCATTCCGGCTACAACGCGCCGCGCCATCACCTGCTGGCGTATCGCCGGGCGCGTGGAAACGCGCCGCTGTTTGCCGCCATGGTCGGCCCGGTGATCACGCCGCGCCGCGTGCTGGAAACCATTGCCGCGGGCGAAGCCGATGTCGGCCCGCTCGATTCCTATGCCTATGCGCTGATGATGCGCCACGATCCCGACCTTGCCGGCAAGTTCCGCGTCGTCGCCTCGACCGATCCGATCCCGATGCCTC
>JAEYTW010000612.1 GCA_023433835.1 Pseudomonadota bacterium
GCCGCATAAGGATGGCGCGTGCGCCGGCCGGCCTGGCCGTAGGTGTGGTGGCCGAATTCGCCGCGATCGTCGGGGTAGCCTTCCTCGGCGCCCGGGGCGGGCCTGGTCGGATCGGCCAGCGCCTTGCCGTCATACCGGGCAGCGCCATAACGCGGGCCTTGCGGCATGCCTTGCCGGTCCCAGTTCTGTGCCGGGTCGTCGCGGCGATCGGCGGTCTGGGCCTCGGCCTGGGCCGGATCGGTCTGATCGGGATGTCGGGCCGGCGGGGTCTGGCGTTTCATGAGCACGCCTCCATCACAAGGAAAACGGTTTACAGCCCTCAACGCCGCGGGCCGCCGTGGCGTTCCCCGCATGGAAGGGTTGCCGGCCGCGCGTGACTAAAACGGCACGACCTGACCGAACGAGGGGGGAACCCCGGCATGGAGGGGGCGTTGGTCCGGTGTGGTCATTTGTCGGGCCACCGTAAAAGGAGATCGTGATGAACCCGAATCAGCCGAATCAGGGCAATCCGAATCAGCCGAACCAGAATCAGCCCAACCAGGGCCAGCAGCCCAATCGCTCGGACCAGCAGCAACAGGGTAACCAGCGCCAGGGCCAGCAGGGCGATCAGCAGGGCAAGCAGCCCGGCCAGCAGCAGAATCGCCAGGGCGAACAGCGCAAATAACCGACGAGACCGGAGCGCCCCAGGGCGCTTCGGCATCTCGGACATGAAAATAGCCGGCGGCATCAGCCGCCGGCTTCATTTCGTGCAACCCGGTCAAATTCGCCCGGTCGCCAGCATGACGACGAGCACGACGAGCAGGACGGTGACCAGGCCCGACGGGCCGTAGCCCCAGCCGCGGCTGTAGGGCCAGGCCGGCAGCGCGCCGAGCAGGATGAGGACGAGCACGATCAGAAGAATGGTCGACAGCATCGCGGGTCTCCTTTTTGTGTAAAGAGGCGGGCGGGCTTAGCCGCCGACCTTGGTCGGGGTGGAGGGGTTGTTGTCATGGCCGAGTGACTCCAGCGCGGCCTGGATCTTCTTGAGCCGTTCGCTGGTGTCGCCCTGGCGCTCGGGGCCGGGCATGTTCTCCTCGGTCGCCACCATCATGAGCTTAAGATCATATTCCCACTCCTGCAGGGTCTTGATCTTCTGCTCGCGGGTCAGATCCTTGGCCGCCACGACGTCATTGGGCGAGGGATAGGCCAGCTTGGCTTTTTCCTGAACGCGTTCGAGCGGTGCCGACATGGCTTTCTCCTTGGGCATTGCCGATGTTGTGGTCGGTCTGGTGCGGGAACACGCGTCGAGCCGTCGCGGTTCCGAAGCCCAGGAACAACGCGCCAACATCGGCGTTTTTCGCTCATGACGAGAAAACGGGCATGGCTCCTGGCGGGAGCGGGCGGCCTCGTTGCCGCGATCGTAGCCCTGGTCGTGCTGTTCGACTGGGACTGGTTCCGCTCGCCGCTCACTCGCGTTGCCGGCGACCGGCTCGCCCGCACCGCCGCGATCGGCCATCTGTCGGCGGAATGGAAGCTGCGACCGCGCATCACGCTGCAGGATGTCCATCTCGGCAATGCCGAATGGAGCTCGCGCGGCGAGATGTTCTCGGCCGAATCGGTCGAGATCATGGTCGACATCCCCGAGCTGTTGCGCGGCAGGCTGGTCATCCCCGAGCTGAAGCTGGTCAAGCCCGAGATCACGCTGGAACGACGTGCGGATGGGTCGAACAACTGGTCGTTCGGCGCCGCCAAGGTGGCCGAGGCCGCAGCGCCCGATGATCGGGCCGAGATGCCGCTGATCGGACGCGTCTCGTTCGAGAACGGCAAGCTTGGGTATCACGACGAGATCGCCAAGCTCAATCTGGACGGCGAGATCGCGACCGCCGGCGGCAGCGGCGGCGAAGGCCAGGGCGAGGTCCGCTTCGGCGGGCACGGCGCTCTCAACGGCGAGGCTTTCCGCATGCGGCTGGTCGGCGGCTCGCTGCTGATGCTGCGCGAGACGGAAAAGCCCTATCCGCTGACGATCGATGTCGAGGCCGTCTCGTCCAAGGGTCGTATCCAGGGCACGCTTGCCGATCCGATCAAGTTCGAGGGCCTGGACCTCGACGTGCGGCTGCAAGGGCCCGATCTCTCCAAGATCGCGCCCATTACCGGCGTGCCGCTGCCGATGACGCCGCCTTACGACCTCAAGGGCCGGCTGCGGCGCAACGGCGGCACCTGGATCATCGAAAAGATGACCGGCGTCATGGGACACAGCGATATCGGCGGCCAGATCAATATCGAGACCGACCGGCCGCGATTGTTCATCGGGGCCGACCTGCGCTCCAGGAACGTCGACTACCGTGATGTCGGTACCCTGATCGGCATTCCGCCCGACATGGGCGACGAGCCTGCGCCGGCAAAGGACAAGAACGGCAAGCCGGTCAGGCAGAAGGCCGACAAGGCCAGGCCCGGCGATCGCCGCATCCTGCCCGACGTGCCGCTCGATATCGACCTGGTGCGAAAGGTCGACGCCCGGGTCAAGTTCAAGGGCGACAAGGTCGAGGCGCCGAACGTGCCGCTGTCGGGGGTCGATCTCGATCTCGCGCTCGAGAACGGCGTGCTGAAGATGGCCCCGCTGGCGGTCGGCATCGCCGGCGGGCGCGCCATCTCGACCATCACGATCGACGCGCGGAAGCCCGAAGTATTCACCACCGCAGACGTCCGGCTATCGAGCTTCCAGCTTGAGCGATTTCTGGACGATGCCGGGCTGGAAGGCACGGGCTCGGGCCGGCTCGACGGTCGCGTGCGCCTGGCCGGCCCCGGCAACAGCGTCCGCCGCTATCTCGGCCATGCCGACGGCTCCGCACAGATCATGATGAATCGAGGCACCTTCTCCAATCTTGGCATGGAGCTGATCGGTCTCGACGTGGCCGAATCGCTGGGCTTCCTTGCCGAGGGTGATCGCACCATCCCGATCCGCTGCTTCGTCACCGATTTCGAGGTCCAGAAGGGCGTGATGCGGCCGAAGGTTTTCGTCTTCGACACGACCGATACCACCGTCACCGCCGATGGTACGATCGGCCTGGACCAGGAGACCTTGAACCTGAAGTTCCTCGCACATCCCAAGGATCCCAGCCCGCTGAGCGTGCGGACGCCGGTAACGGTCGGCGGCCACCTGGCCTCGCCCAGCATCGGCGTCGACCCGGTGCCGCTGGCCGCCCGCGGCGCCGCGGCCATCGCGCTGGGCACGCTGCTCTCGCCCTTCGCGGCGATCCTCGCCTTCATCGAACCGGGGCTGCAGGAAGACGTCGATTGCGCCAGGCTTCAGGCGCAGGCCCAGGCCGATGCCCAGGCGAAGAAGCCATCGACCCAGGCCGCGCAAAACCGCCCACGTCAGTAAGCGGCTGCCTGGTTTGGAACGGCGGGGCATGACCCTGCCGTTTCCTTGGTGGCGGCGATCATCTTCTCCGTTGCGCAGGCCGTGCAAGGTAGCCGGGCAGGGCGCGAGGTGAGACAATGGCTTTCAGGAACGGTGTCGAGCTGGTCTTTCATCACCTGGGCATCCCCGACCACCGTGCCGCGACCGGCGAGCGCTACAGCGCCTTGTCCGGCATGTACAGCGCGGATGCCGACTGCGACACGCTGCGCATTCAGTGGCATTGCTTCGAGTCCGACTGCACGTTGCATCCGTTGCTGCGCACGCTGCCGCACCCGGCTTTCAAAACGACCGATCTCGACCGGGCGATCGCAGGCGCGCCGCTGCTGCTTGGCCCTACGAACCGATCCTCGGTTTTCGCGTGGCGGTCATCGAGGATGGCGGGGTGCCGATCGAGCTGATCGAGACCTGCCTCAGCGATGAGCGGATCTGGGATAGGAAAGAAAGCGACAGCGTCCTTTATCGCGTTCGCCGAGACGACAAAAAGAAAACCCCCGCCTGGCGGCGGGGGCTTCGTCGTCCTGGTCGCGCCGGCTTAGTTGATGGTGCCGAGCGAGCCGAAGACCTGCGGCACGACCTCCGCGCGATAGCGCGGGGCCTGCTGCCACTGGGCGAGCGGGGCGGAAAGGACGACGCGACCGGAAGCCGCCGAGGCGCTGTTGGCCGGGATGGCGATGTCGTTGCCCGCACCGAAGCTCGGGCCCGAGACCAGCACGTAGCGCACCTCGCCGTTCGACGGCGCCGCGGCGACGGCCGAGACGACGCCGACCGGCTGACCGAGCGAGTCATAGACCGGCTGGCCCACGACGCTGCCGCGCCGGGCGAGCTGCAGCGGCTCGACGCCGACCGGTACCGCGGTGGTGGTAACCGTCGTCGCCATCACCGGAACCGGCGGCAGCGGTGAAACCTGGGTCACCACCGGCGCGTAGAGGGAGGTCGACGGGATGACGACGACCTGGGTCAGAGCGGTTGCCGGATAGTTGCGATCCAGCTCGGACGACGCGAACTTCGGCATCTGGGCCAGGGTTTCCTTGCCCGCGTCCACCCGGATCTGCATCGGCGAGATCTGCAGGGCCGAGAACGGGATCACGACCTTGTCGGAGAAATGGTTCATCGAGGTCACGGCATAGCGGGCATTGCCGGTGGTCGGCTCGACCAGCAGCTTCTCGATGGTCAGCACGTTGGTGCCGCTCGAATCCGCGACATTGCGGCCGATCATGTCCGAATTGGTCACGCTGACCAGCCCGAGCGGCGGGGTGAGCGGCTGGTTGCCCCAGGTGCCGCCGACCATGTCGAGCTTGGCATTGGCCTGGTAGGGCACCGCATCGGTGCGCACGACGCCGGGGGTGGTGGTGGTGGTGACGACGCCGGTGGTCGGCACGACGACGCCGGTGGTCTGGGTGGTGTCGGTCACCGTCACGGTGCGGGGC
>JAEYTW010000631.1 GCA_023433835.1 Pseudomonadota bacterium
GCCTATATCCGGCCGGCGGCGGCGGCCGACTACGCCGTCGCGGTGATCGGCGCCGGTCTGGCCGGCCTCGCCGCCGCCCGGCGGCTGCGCGAACTCGGCCGCAGCGTCGTCGTGCTGGAGGCGCGCGACCGCATCGGCGGCCGGGCGGTGACCGACCGGACCAGCCTGAACACCGCCATCGACCTCGGCGCCGGCTGGCTGCATTCGGCCGACGAGAACCCGTTCGTGCCGGTCCTGCAGGGGATGGGCACGACTTTGGTCGAGGATCCGCTCGAATCATACATCGCCATCGAGGGCCGCGAGGTCGAAGCGGCGGATTACCGCCGATTCGACCAGGTCATCGAGGATGCCTACGCCACGATCGGCGATGCGACCGAGGGCGGTGCCGACCAGCCTGTCGGCCGCCTGCTGAAATCGGGCGACCGGCTGACCGGCCTGGCCCAGCGGCTGCTCGGGCCCGTGTCGGCCGGGGTCGAGCTCGGCGCCCTGTCGGCGGCGGACATGGCCGCGCAGATCGCCACGGGCGTCGAATTCCTGGTACCCGACGGGCTCGGCCGCGCGGTGGCCAATTACGGCAACGGCATCGCGGTGCGCCTGTCCAGCCCGGTCAGCCGCATCGACCGGCGCGGCCGGACCCTGGCCCTGACCACGCCGAACGGCGTGATCTCGGCCGAGCGGGCGATCGTGACCGTGCCGCCGGCAGTGCTCAACGCCGGCAAGATCGTCTTCGACCCGCCGCTGCCGCCGGCGCATCAATCGGCACTGGGCGGCTTCGGCGCCGGGCTGGTCGACAAGGTCTTCCTGCGGTTCGAGCGCGACATGTTCGGCCTTGCCCCGCTGACGGCCCTGCGCGCGGTCACCCGCCAGGGCCAGATGCTGGACGGCGTCGTCAACCTGTTCGCCGAGCCGGTGGCGGTGATGTTCGCCGGCGGCGACCTCGCCTGGGATCTGGAACGCCAGGGGCGGGAGGCGGCGATCGCCTGGGCGCTGGACGGCCTGGTCGACCTGTTCGGGGCCGAGTTGCGCCGCGCCTATCAGCGCGGCATCGCCAGCAGCTGGGGCAACGACCCCTGGGCGGCCGGCGCCTATTCGATCGTGCGCCCGGGCCGGGCCGACGCGCGCGAGGCGCTGGCCCAGCCTGTCGACGGGCGGCTTTATTTCGCCGGCGAGGCGGTGGTGCCGAGCTGGGCGGGCCAGCTGCCGGCCGCCTATCTGTCCGGGATGGCCCAGGCCGAGGCCGCGGCCCACGCCTGACCCCTTGATCGCGGGCCGCCCGCCGACTATCAAGGCTGCACCGCAAGAGGTCACGAGCGAGGCACCACAGGTGGCTACCGACAAGAAGAAGGCTGCGAAGCGCAAGGGCGAACCGCAGGCGGAACTCTACGTCGTGTTCGGCGGGCGGGTTAAGGATACCGAGGGCCGCGATTTCGGTACGCCCCCCCAGATCGAGACGGTCGGCTATTACGCGCATTACGACGATGCGCTGCGCGCCTGGCAGGGCGTCAGCCAGCAGCGGGTCGACGATGCGCTGGCCAAGTTCGTCATCGTCCGCCTCTGGTGACGGCCGCCGGCGTCGCCTGACGCCGGTTTCGCTGCTATGATTGCCCCGGAGGCGGTTCGCGATGCCGGGGGCGGTCATTGCCATGATCCTGCTATTGGCCGCGCTGGCCGGGTTGCCCCCCGCCCGCGCGGAAAGCTGGATCGTCGCCTCGGAAGATGCGTTCCCGCCCTATTCCTTCACCCGTGACGGCCGCCGCGCCGGCATCGACGTCGAGATCGTCGAGGCGGCGCTGAAGGCGATCGGCGTCACCGCGCAGCACCAGGCCCTGCCCTGGAGCCGGGTGATCTATTCGATCGACCATGACCTGGTCGACCTCGGCTTCCAGTTCGTCGGCACGGCCGAGCGCTTCTCGCGCTGGAACATGGTGCCGCTGAACCGGATCTCGCAGACCGTGCTGGCCCTGCCGCGGTCGTCGTCGTTCGACTACACCGACCTGGCCGATCTGCGCGGCATGACGATCGGCGTGGTGCAGGGCTATCGCTACGACCCCGCCTTCGACCAGGCCGCCCATTTCCGGCGGGAAAGTGCCGAAGACAATCTCTTGAACCTGAAGAAGCTGGCGGCCGGGCGGCTCGACGCCGTCATCGGCGACCTGCTGACCCTGCATTACCTGGCGCGCGAGAACGGCCTGGTCGACCAGGTCCGCTATGCCGACAAACCGGTGGTGGCCGTGCCGCGCTATGTCGCCTTTCCCCAAGCGAGGGTCGAGCGCGCCGCGCGGTTCGCCGAGGGCATGAAGCGCATCACCGACGACGGCACGCTGGCCATGATCCTGCAGGTCTGGCGCGGCAACTGACTTCCCGCGAGGCGGCGGGCCCGGCTAAGGTGGCCGCCTTTGTTTCCAGGGAAGGATCAGTGATGAACGGCGCCGAAAGCCTCGTGCGGACCTTGCTCGCCCACGGCATCGACACCTGCTTTGCCAATCCCGGCACGTCGGAGATGCATTTCGTCGCGGCGCTCGACCAGGTGCCGGGCATGCATTGCGTGCTGGGCCTGTTCGAGGGCGTCGTCACCGGCGCCGCCGACGGCTATGCCCGCATGGCCGGCAAGCCCGCGGCGACCCTGCTGCATTGCGGGCCCGGCCTGGCCAATGGGCTGGCCAACCTGCACAACGCCCGCCGCGCCGAGGTGCCGATGGTCAACATCGTCGGCGATCAGGCGACCTATCACCGCCCGCTCGATGCGCCGCTGACCGCCGATACGGAAGGCTGGGCGCGGGGCGTTTCGCAGTGGATGCGGACCTCGACGCGCGCCGCCGATGTCGGCGCCGATGCGGTGGCCGCGGTGC
>JAEYTW010000658.1 GCA_023433835.1 Pseudomonadota bacterium
GGACGGCCCAGCGCGCCCGCAACGACATCTCCGGCCGGCTGGCCGCGGCGACCGCGGCAAGCGCGCCCGCCCCGAGCAGCCCGGCGGCGGCGAGCGTGACACCCAGCGTCAGGCCCGGGCCATGGGCAAGATGCGGACTGCGCGCCAGCCCGAACCAGATCGCCGCGAAGGAAGGGATCGCCATGACGACGGTCGCGGCGACCACGTCGGCCCAGACCGGCCGGGTGGCGCCGCGCGCGGACGGCGCCGCGAGATCGGCTGCGAGAACCCGGATCAGATCGTCGGTCTTCATCCGCCCCAATCCCCGAACATGACCGTGAGCGCCGCCAGCCCGCGGTGCAGCGCGACGTAGACGGCGCCGCGCGACAGGTTGAAGCGCCGCGCGGTATCGGCGACGCTGGCGCCGTCGACGGCCAGCGCCGTCACCACCTCGCGCTGGCGCGGCGGCAGGGCGGACAGGAAACGTTCGACCGGCGCGGCCGGTTCGGCCGCCGGCACCGACAGCGTCTCGGCAAAGTCGTCGAGCGGCAATTCGGCCCGGCTGCCGCGACGGCGGACGATATCGACCGCCTTGTGCCGCGCGATCGCGCGCAACCACGGCACGAAGGGCCGCGCCGGATCCCAGGTATGGCGCTTGACGTGCAGGGCGAGCAGGGTTTCCTGCACCACGTCCTCGACGTCGTGCGCCTCCAGGCCCGTATGACGCAGCGCCGTCGCAGCGAAGGCGCGCAACACCGTCGCGACCTCGGCAAGCAGCCGGGCATAGGCCCCGGCATCGCCGCCGCGCGCGGCAAGCATCGCTGCCGCCCACCGTCCTTCCCGCCCGATGTCCTCGCCGTCCCGTGCCATCGTCCCGCCTGAGCTTCACGAAGCCGTGAGGCTGCGTAAGATTTCGCGATCCTAGACCGAACCAGGGGAAAGGGCCGCTCACGATCGAGCGACCGCGTGACGGTTTTACCCGTGCGGAGGGATCAGAGATGACGGAACCAAGGTCCGACTGGCGTTGCGCGATCGCGGTGATGGCCAAGGCCTCGGCGCCCGGCCGCACCAAGACGCGGCTGGTGCCGCCGCTGACACCCGACCAGGCGGCGGCGTTCAACACCGCCTTCCTGCAGGACATCGCCGCAAACCTGATGGCGGCGTCCCGCGCCGCGCCGATCGCCGGCTACATGGCCTACGGACCGCCGGGCAGCGCCGCCTTCTTCCGGCGCCGCCTGCCCGCCGCGATCGGCCTGATGGAAGTCTGGCACCCGAACTTCGGCGATTGCCTGCACCAGACCATCCGCGACCTGCTGGCGCGCCATGACGCCGCCGTCGTCCTGAACGCCGACAGCCCGACCCTGCCCACCGCCCTGCTGGTCGAGACGGCGGACTGGCTGGCCCGCCCGGGCGATCGCGCGGTGCTGGGGCCGGCCGCCGATGGCGGCTACTACCTTCTCGGCCTGAAGGCACCGCACCGCCGGATGTTCGACGACATCGACTGGAGCACCGAACGCGTCGCCGCCCAGACGCTGGCCCGTGCGCGCGAAATCGGCCTCGACGTCCATGTCCTGCCGCCTTGGTACGATGTCGACGATGCCGCCGCGCTGCGCCGGCTGCATGACGAACTGTTCGCCGGCGCCTCGTTCGACCCCGATCTTCAACCGCATGACGCCGTCCATACCGCCGACCTGATGATGGCGCTGGGCCAGGCCGCGTTCGCGGCGCACATGATTCCCGCCTCGCCGGAAAGGATCCCCAATGTCGGCCACGGCTGAGACGATGTCCGATCCGCGGCGCTATTTCGAGGCCGTCGCGCGCGATGCCAAGGCCGAGCGTCCGGTCTGCCTTTACCTGGAGACGACCAACCGCTGCAATCTCGTCTGCACGACCTGCCCGCGCACCTATGCCGAGCTCGAGCCGCCGGCGGATATGAGCTGGCCCTTGTTCACGCGCATCGTCGATCAGATTCCTGGCCTGCAGCGCGCGGTGCTGCACGGCGTCGGCGAGCCGATGCTGGTCAAGGACCTGCCCCGCATGGTCGCGTATCTGAAGGCCCGGGGCACCTACGTGCTGTTCAACACCAACGGCACGCTGCTGAACGAGCGCAACGGCCGGGCGCTGATCGAGGCGGGGCTTGACGAATTGCGTGTCTCGTTCGACGCCGCCGACGCCGAAACCTACAAGGCGATCCGCGGCAAGGACTTCTTCCGCCGCATCCTGCGCAACGTGCGCGCCTTCCGCGACCTGCAGCAGCGCGAAGGACACGCGCGGCCGCGGGTTTCCGCCTGGCTGACGGGCCTGCGCGAAACCGTCGCCGACCTGCCGGCCTTCGTGCAGGTTGCGGCCGACGCGGGCGTCGAGGAAGTCTATCTGCAGCGCCTGGTCTTCTTCGAGGACGATGCGATCGGACGCGCGCGGCCCGATCAGGCACTCTATGAACGGCTGACGCGGGACGAGGCCGGCCATATAGAGGCCGCGACCGCGCTGGCCCGGCAGCTCGGGTTGACGTTCAGCGCCTCGGGCGCCGCCTCCGAGCCGGGGATGAGCCTGCGCCGCGAGGACGACGGATCCCCCTGGTCGTCCTGCCGCAGGCCCTGGTCGGTCATGTACATCACCGCCAATGGCCGGGCGCTGCCCTGCTGCATCGCGCCGTTTTCCCAGCGCGGCTACGAGAACTACACGCTGGGCGATGCCAGCCAGGCCAGCTTGCGCGAGATCTGGGAGGGGCCGGCCTATGCCGCGTTCCGGGCGGCGCTGACGTCGGATACCCCGCCCCCGGCCTGTGCCGGCTGCGGCCAGCGCTGGAGCCTGTGATGCGTGTCGCGCTGGCGATCCCGACCCTGAACGAGGCCCAGTCGATCGGCCGGGTCGTCGCCGAAATTCCGCGCCCGCCGGTGGCCCGCATCATCGTCGCCGATGGCGGCAGCACCGACGACACCGCCGGCATCGCCCGCCGCGCGGGCGCCGAGGTCATCGCCGCGGGGCGCGGCTACGGCCGCGCCTGCCTCGCCGCGGCACAGGCGGCCGACGATGCCGACATCGTCGTCTTCATGGACGGCGACGGCGCCGACGATCCGCGTCATATCGCCGATCTCGTCGGCCCGATCGCGGCCGGCGACGCCGACTTCGTCATCGGCTCGCGGGTGCGCGGGCGGCGCGAACCCGGCAGCATGGGCTGGCACCAGGTCGCCGCGGGCCTCGCGGCCGGCTGGGCGATGCGCGGCCTTTACGGCGTACGCTATACCGACATGTGCGCCTTCCGCGCCATCCGCCGCGACCGCCTGCTGGCGCTTGGCATGCGCGAGATGACCTATGGCTGGAACCTGGAGATGCAGATGCGCGCGGCCCGCCGGGCCTTACGCATCGCCGAGATCCCGGTGCCCTGCCGACGGCGGTTCGGCGGCGTCTCGAAGGTTGCTGGCAGCCTTGCCGGAACCTGCCGCGCCGGCAGCCGGATCGTGGCGACGTTCGCGCGCGTGGCGGCCGAGGCATGAGGGCGCTGTCAGCCCTTCTGCTGCTGGCCCTCGCGGCCTGCCCTGCCGCGGCGGAGACACCGCGGGAGAAGATGCTGCGGCGGTTTCCCCAGGCGGTCCGCGTCGGCGACCTCGTCGGGCTGCCGGTGCTGGACGAAAGGGATGTGACGATCGGGCATGTCGCCCGGGTCGTGCGCGATGATGCCGGCAATATCCTGCTGATCGTGCCCTACGGCGACTGGACGGCCTGGCGCAAGCGCCCGGTGGCGGTGCCGGTCGAGGTCGTCGCGATGCTGGGCCGGCAGGTGGCGGCGGTCGACATGCCGCGCGCCGCGTTCGAC
>JAEYTW010000742.1 GCA_023433835.1 Pseudomonadota bacterium
GCAGATGGCAGGACGGGCGCCGGCGCTGGTGTCGCCGGCACGGGCGTCACCGCGGCGACCTGGCGGTTGAGCTGGGCCAGGCGATCGGCGGCGGCGGCATTGCCCTTTGCCGCCGAGACTTCGTACCAGCGCTGGGCGGCGGCTGCGTCGAGCGGCACGCCGCGGCCGAGTTCGTAGAGCATGGCGAGGTTGAAGGCGGCGACGTCATTGCCGGCATCGGCGGCGCGTGCCAGCCAGATCGCGGCTTCGCGGTCGGACTGGGTGACGCCCTGGCCTGCCAGGTAGAGGGCGGCCAAGTTGACCATCGCCCGGTCGAAGCCGCGCTCGGCGGCGCGCCGGTACCACTGCGCGGCGCGTTGCGGGTCGGGTACCGTGCCGCGGCCCATGCGATAGAGATGGCCGACATTGCGCATGGCGGCGACATCGCCGGCCTCGGCCAGGGGCAGCCATTCGCGCAGGGCGACGACGTAGTTGCCGGTGTCGTAGGCAGCGGCCCCGGCGGCGAAATCCGCCGCCGCCGGTCCGGGAGAGAGCATCAGGGCGAGGCTCAAGGCGCCCGCGGCAACGGAGACTGTCGAACGCACGCCCTGCTATCCGTCAGTTCACGACCTGCCAGGACCCGTCAGGCTGGCGGCAGGCGGTGCCGTGCGCCTGCTCGGACTTGCCGCCGACGACGATGGTCTGCTGGTATTCGCGGCAATTCTGGCCGGATGCGTTCTGGTAGGTGTTGGTCGGGGTGATCGTGCCGGAATTGCCGCTGTCCGGGTTGCGCCAGGTCGAGGTGTGGCCGGTCTGGCTCGATTCGAGGGCGCGCTGGTTGGCCTGCTCCATCGACGCCTGGTCGGCGCGGTCGAGCGACTTGCCGACCTCGGAGCCCAGGAAGGCGCCGAGCAGCGTGCCGGCGGCGACGCCGACGATCTGGCCGGTGCCCTTGCCGAACTGCGAACCCAGCGCCGCGCCGCCGATGCCGCCGAGGACGGCGCCGCCGGTCTGCTTGTTCAGCTCGAACCCGCCGCCATTGCCCGAGCAGGCGGCAAGGCCCAGCACTGAGGCGACGGCGACGGCTGCGGTCATGCGGCGGAAAGCGGCGGAGGCGAGCATTTGGGGATCTCCCGTATACGGCGAAGATGGTGGCGGATTATGAGGCAATTCGGCGCAGAGGCAAGGCGTGCCAAAGGTCGACAAGCCGGCGCCGGCACCCCTATTAATAGCGTTCGCCGCGTTGTTCCGTTCCATCACCCAGAGTAGCGCCATGACCGACCCGACCGCCGCCGACCCGATCGCCCAGTTCAAGACCTGGCTGGCCGAGGCCGAGAAGTCCGAGCCCAACGACGCCAACGCGATGTCGCTGGCGACGGCGGATGCCGGCGGCATGCCCAATGTGCGCATGGTGCTGCTGAAGGGTGTCGACGAGCGCGGCTTCGTCTTCTACACCAACATGGAAAGCCGCAAGGGCCAGGAACTGACCGAGAATCCGCAGGCGGCGCTCGGCTTCCACTGGAAGACGCTGCGCCGCGCGGTGCGCATCCAGGGCCGGGTCGAGGCGGTGACGCCGCAGGAATCGGACGACTACTATCATTCGCGCCCGCGCGACAGCCAGATCGGCGCCTGGGCCTCGCAGCAGTCGCGCCCGCTGGAAAGCCGATTCGCGCTGGAGAAGGCGGTGGCGCTGTTTGCCGCCAAGCACGCGATCGGCACCGTGCCGCGCCCGGCCTACTGGCAGGGACGGCGCATCATCCCCGCCCGCATCGAATTCTGGGCCGACCGCCCGTTCCGCCTGCACGACCGTACCGTCTTCATCCGCGAGGGCGAGGGATGGGGCACGGTGAAGCTTTATCCGTGATCCCCGCCTTCGTCATCCCCGCGAAAGCGGGGATCCAGCGTAGGCGCCGCGCCCGGGATGACAATTTTCGCGACCTTCACGCATGACCGACCGTGCCCGCATCGAACGGATGATGCGCTGGGCGACCTATGCCTCGGTCACCATCGCCTGCATCCTGATCGTCGCCAAGGCCGCGGTGTGGCTGCACAGCCAGTCGACGGCGATGCTGGCCTCGCTGGTCGATTCGTCGCTCGATGCCGCGGCCTCGCTGATCAACCTGCTGGCGCTGCGGCTGGCGCTGACCCCGGCCGATCGCGAGCATCGGTTCGGCCACGGCAAGGCCGAGGCGGTGGCGGGCCTCGCCCAGAGCGCCGTCATCGCCGGTTCGGCCCTGTTCCTGCTGCTGGAAGCCGCGCGGCGCATCGCCGATCCGCTGCCGGTCGCGGGTGCCCATGAGGGGGTCGCCGTCTCGCTGCTGGCCATCGTCCTCTCCGGCGGCCTCGTGCTCTACCAGCGGCATGTCGTGCGGCTGTCCGGCTCGCTGCTGGTGGCCGCCGACCGTCTGCACTACCTCTCCGATCTTCTGCTGAACGCCGCGGTCATCGTGGCCCTGGTCCTGGCCGAGTATCTCGGCTGGGCCCTGGCCGACCCGCTGTTCGGCCTCGGCGTCGCCTTCTATATCCTGTACGGGGCCTGGGGCATCGGCCGCCGCGCCTTCGATCACCTGATGGATCACGAGCTCTCCGACGAAGCGCGCGAGCGAATCAAGGCGATCGCGGGCCGCCAGCATGGCGTGCTCAACATCCACGACCTGCGCACCCGTGAGTCCGGCATGCGGCAGTTCATCCAGTTCCACCTGACGATCGACCGGCATGCGCCGCTGAGCGCGGCGCATGCCATCACGCTGTCGGTGCATCGCGCGGTCCAGCAGGAATTCCCCGATGCCGACATCATCATCCATCAGGATCCGAGCGAAACATGACGCCCCCGGACGACCAGCGCGAGGTCATCGCCTTCCTCTCCGACCCCGCGACCTGGGGCGGTGACGTCGAGGTCATCGCCACCCACGGCAGCCAGGTGTTCCTGACCGGCGCCAAGGCCTTCAAGCTGAAGCGCGCGGTCAAGTTTCCCTACATGGATTTCTCGACGCCCGAACGGCGCGAGGCCTGCGTGAAGGCCGAGCTGCGCCTCAACCGGCGCACCGCGCCCGACCTTTACCGCGCCGCGATCCCCGTGACCCGCGAGGCCGATGGCCGGCTGGCCCTGGACGGCGGGGGCCAGCCCGTCGACTGGCTGGTCGAGATGGCGCGGTTCGAGCAGGACCAGCAGTTCGATCGCCTGGCCCGGCGCGGCGAGCTGACCGAGCCGCTGGCCGACGAGGTCGGCGCCGCGGTCGCGCGCTTCCATGCCGCGGCGGCGCGCCGCCACGACCTCGGCGGGGCGGAAGAGGTCGAGCGCACGGTGATGGTGAATTACGGCGAGCTGCAGCGCCATGCCC
>JAEYTW010000098.1 GCA_023433835.1 Pseudomonadota bacterium
GGCCAGGCCGCGCGCTGGGTGGCGCGGGCCTGGACGCGCGGCGCGACGGTGGCGGCCTCCTGCACCGGGGTGTTCGTGCTCGGCGCGGCAGGCCTGCTGGAGGGGCGGCGCTGCACCTCGACCTGGTGGCTGGTGCCGGCGTTGCAGGCGGCCTTCCCGGCGGCGCTCGCCTCGGCCGATGCGATGGTCACGGAACATGACCGGGTGTGGACGGCGGGCGCGGCGCTGGCCCATATCGACCTGATGCTGGCGCTGGTCGGCCGCTTCCTCAGCCCGAGCCTCGCCGAAAGCGTCGCCCGGCATCTCGTGGTCGACCAGCGCGCCTCGCAGGCCCGCTACGTCATCCCGGCCCATCTCGCGGCCCACGATCCGCTGGCCTGCACGATCGAGGCGGCGGTGCGCGACCGCCTGGGCGAGACCATCACCCTGCGCGACCTGGCCGCGGCCGGCGGCGTCACGACGCGCACCCTGGCCCGCCGCATCCAGGCGGCGACCGGCCTGTCGCCGATGCGCTTCGTGCAGAAGATCCGCCTCGATACCGCGCTGCACCTGCTGCAATCGACCCGCCTGCCCCTGGAGGCGGTGGCCGAGCGGCTGGGGTTTGCCGATGCCGCCACACTTTATCGGCTGGTGCGCCGCCATACCGGCCAGGCGCCGGGCGCCTTCCGCGGCCCCGAACGCTACTGACCCAGGCTGCGGGCGAAGGCGCCGGGGGTGATGCCGAAGGCCGCCTTGAAGCGGCGGCCGAGATGGCTCTGATCGACGAAGCCGACGGCGACCGCGACTTCCGCCACCGGCTCGCCCGCCGCGATCAGCCGCCGGGCTTCGGCGAGCCGCAGGCGCGACTGGTAGGCATGCGGCGGCAGGCCGTAGCGGCGCTGGAACAGCCGGCTCAGGTGAAAGCGGCTCAGCCCCGCCTCGGCCGCCAACCGGTCGAGGGTCAACGGCTCGGCATATTCCTCGGCGATCAGGGCGTGGACACGGGCGACCGCATCGCGGTCATCGCCGCCGCGGGCGAAGCCCGGGCGCCAGTCGGCATGGCGGCCGGCCAGGCCCGCCACCACCGCGATCAGCGCCTCGTCCCGGGCCAGCGGTTCGTTCGCGGCATCGGCAAACCGGCGATGCAGCCGCAGGATGGCCGCGGCCAGGGCCGCATCGTCGATCACCGGCGCCCGCGCCCAGGGCAGGCCCGCCGGGCGCTCGGCCGCATCCGACAGCACGGCCTGCACGGTCCCGGGCGTCAGGTAGACCATGCAATAGGTGAAGCCGGCCTCGTCCAGCGCATGGCCGTCATGGGGTTCGTCGGGGTTGAAGGCCATGATCTGGCCGGCCGCCGATACATGTCCCTCGCCGCGGCAGTAGAAGGCCTGGGCACCGGTCTCGGTCACCCCCAGGCAATAGGCGTCATGGGCGTGGCGGGCATATTCGTGGCGGACATAGCGCGCCTGCAGCACTTCGATGCCCTGGTCGGGCAGCGCGCGATACCGCGTCCATTCGCCTGCTGCGCCCAACGATCGAGGTCCCTGCGCAAGAATGTACAAGCGGCCCACCGCCGCCCCCGGCCAGTCTAGCGGGGTTCGTTCTCGTTGAGGAAGCCCATGCGTTTCGAGACCAAGATCGCCATCATCGTCCGCGAAGACCTTGCCGGCTGGCAGAAGCTGAACGTCACCGCCTTCCTGGCCGCGGCGATCGCGGCCTCCGACGCCGGGCTGATCGGGGAGGCCTATGAGGATGCCGACGGCGTGCCCTACCTGGCCACCCTGCGCCAGCCGGTGATGGTGTTTGCCGCCGACGCCCAGGGCATCCGCGGCGCCTTCGACCGGGCGCGCGCCCGCAACCTCCGGCTGATGCCCTATACAGTGGAAATGTTCTCGACCGGCCATGACGCCGCCAACCGCGAGGCGGTCAAGGCGGTCGGCACCGCCGGCCTCGACCTCGCCGGCTTCGCCTTCCTGGCCGACCGCAAGGATGCCGACAAGGTGACGAAGGGGCTGAAGCTGCATCCCTGACGCGAATCGCTCGCAAACGGGCGGGCCGGCGGCGCCCCGTCCTTGACTTGATGCCAGCGGTTTCTATGTTGGCGCCTCCAAGCCTCCGTGGAGTCCGCCTGATGTCCAGCCCCGTCACCATCACCCTGCCCGATGGCAAGGAACGCCGCTACGACGCGCCGATCACCGGCGCGGCGCTGGCCGCCGATATCGGCCCGGGCCTGGCCAAGGCGGCCGTGGCGCTGCGCATCGACGGCGGGCCGCTGGCCGACCTCAAGACCCGGCTGGACCGCGACGTCCGCGTCGCCATCGTCACCCGCGACGATCCGTCGGACGACGTGCTGGACCTGATCCGCCACGACGCCGCCCACGTGCTGGCCGAGGCGGTGCAGGAACTGTACCCCGGCACCCAGATCACCTTCGGCCCGGCGACCGAGACCGGCTTCTATTACGATTTCGTCCGCGACGAGCCGTTCACCCCCGACGACCTCGTCGCGATCGAGGGGCGCATGCGCGAGATCGTCGCCCGCGACGAGCAGATCGAGCGCGAGGTTTGGGACCGCGCCGAAGCCGCCCAGCGCTTCGCCGACATGGGCGAGAAGTACAAGGCCGAGTGGGTGCACGAACTGCCCCGCGACGCCGACATTACCGTCTACCGCCAGGGCAACTGGCTCGACCTCTGCCGCGGGCCCCATCTGCCGTCGACCGCCAAGCTCGGTACCGCGTTCAAGCTGACCCGCGTGTCCGGCGCCTACTGGCGCGGCGATGCCAAGAACCAGCAGTTGCAGCGCATCTACGGCACCGCCTGGCGCAACCAGAAGGAACTCGACGCCTACCTGACCCAGATCGCGGAAGCCGAGAAGCGCGACCACCGCAAGCTCGGGCGCGAGATGGGCCTCTTCCACATGCAGGAAGAGGCGGCCGGCATGGTATTCTGGCACCCCAAGGGCTATACTCTGTACCGGCTGCTCGAGGAATTCGTCCGACGCCGGATTTCGCAGGACGGCTATGTCGAGGTCAAGACCCCGCAGCTGGTCGATCGCAAGCTGTGGGAAGCCTCGGGCCACTGGGAGAAATTCCGCGAGAACATGTACATCGCGGAGAACGAGGAAGGCATCAAGGAGTTCGCGGCCGACGACACTTCGCGCATCTTCGCGCTGAAGCCGATGAACTGCCCCTGCCACGTGCAGATCTTCAACCAGGGCCTGAAGTCCTACCGCGACCTGCCGATGCGCATGGCCGAGTTCGGCTCCTGCCATCGCTTCGAGCCGGGCGGCGCGCTGCACGGCATCATGCGCGTGCGCAACTTCGTGCAGGACGATGCCCATATCTTCTGCACGGTCGAGCAGATCGAGGAAGAATCAGTCCGCTTCTGCAAGCTGCTCTACGGTATCTACGGCGATCTCGGCTTCAAGGACGTCCGCGTCAAGTTCTCGACGCGGCCCGAGAAGCGCGCCGGCGACGACGCGCTGTGGGACCGGATGGAAACCTCGCTGGCCGCGGCCTGCAAGGCGGTCGGCCTCGAGTATGAGCTGAACCCCGGCGAAGGCGCGTTCTACGGCCCCAAGCTCGAATTCGTCATCCGCGACGCGATCGGCCGCGACTGGCAGTGCGGCACGCTGCAGGTCGACATGGTCCTGCCGGAACGACTCGAGGCCAGCTATATCGGCGAGGATGGCCAGCGCCACCGCCCGGTGATGCTGCATCGCGCGATCCTCGGCTCGCTCGAGCGCTTCATCGGCATCCTGATCGAGGAATATGCCGGCAAATTCCCGCTGTGGCTGGCCCCGACCCAGGCCGTGGTCGCGACCATCACCTCGGACGGCAACGATTATGCCCGCCAGGTCGCCGCCCGGCTGATGGAAACCGGAATCCGCGTCGAAACCGACCTGCGCAACGAGAAGATCAACCTCAAGGTGCGCGAGCACTCGCTGGCCAAGGTGCCGGTCCTGCTGGTCGTGGGCAAGCGCGAGGCCGAGCTGGGCCAGGTATCGATCCGCCGGCTGGGGTCGCAGGCGCAAGAAACCCTTGCGCTTGACGATGCCGTGACTAGATTGATGGAAGAGGCGCGCGTACCCGGCGCCTGATACCGTTTATGTTATCAACAACGGTCGAGGTGAGAGCGGATGGCGTTTGACGGCTCGTTCATGGCTGACGGCTCGCTCACGATCTCGCTCGACCATGCCAAGGAGATCGTGGCATAGCACGTCCCCCTATGGGCGCTCCCACCCCGTCCCGCGACGGACCGCGCTTCAACCACTATATCGAT
Source organism: Pseudomonadota bacterium (assembly GCA_023433835.1). Taxonomy (GTDB): domain Bacteria; phylum Pseudomonadota; class Alphaproteobacteria; order Ferrovibrionales; family Ferrovibrionaceae; genus JAFKFH01. The sequence goes on from JAEYTW010000098.1 coordinate 4,258, forward strand.
GTTCCCCAGGTGCGCCTGATCGACGATCAGGGCGAGAACCGGGGTGTCGTGCCGATTCGCGAGGCCCTGCGCCTGGCTGAAGAAGTTGGTCTCGACCTCGTCGAGATTTCGCCGGGCGCCGTGCCGCCGGTCTGCAAGATCCTCGATCTCGGCAAATACAAGTTCGAGGCGCAGAAGAAGGCCAACGAGGCGCGCAAGAAGCAGAAGGTCATCGAGGTCAAGGAGATCAAGCTCCGACCCGGCATCGACGACCACGACTACGACGTCAAGATGAAGGCGATGCGCCGCTTCCTCGATGAAGGCGACAAGGTCAAGGTGACCATGCGCTTCCGCGGCCGCGAGATGGCGCACCAGGAACTGGGCATGAAAGTGCTCGACAAGGTGCGCGACGAGCTGGGCGAGATCGCCAAGGTCGAGCAGACGCCGAAGATGGAAGGGCGTCAGATGACCATGGTCATTGCCGCCAAATAACTAAGGGGACCCGAGCCTTACGGCTCGAGGGGGA
>JAEYTW010000798.1 GCA_023433835.1 Pseudomonadota bacterium
CGGCATGGCCGTAATGGTCGTTGTAGAGCTTGAAATGATCGACATCGACCAGCGCGACCGACAGCGGCTCGCGGTTGCGCAGGCACCGCCGCCAGGCGCGGGCCAGCGCATCGTCGAAATGCCGGCGGTTGGCCAGCCCGGTCAGCGGATCGACCGCGGCCGACCAGGCCAGCTGGCGGCGCTGGCGCGCGATGTCGAGATGATTGCCCAGCCGGGCCAGCAGGATGTCGGGCGAGAACGGCTTGGAAATGAAATCGACGGCGCCGAGCTTCAGGCCGCGCAACTCGTCCTCGGTCGAGCCGAAGGCGGTCAGCACGATGACCGGGATGTCCGATGTCGCTTCCTGCGCCCGCAGATGTTCGAGCACGTGATAGCCGTCCATGTAGGGCATGCGGATGTCGAGCAGGATCAGATCGGGCGCCGGGTCCTGCATGGCCCGGCGCAGGCCGCGCAGGCCGTCGGGGGCCAGCCGGAGGTCGTAATCGTCTTTCAGGATTTCGACGAGCAGGCGCCGGTTCGGCCGCTCATCCTCGATGATCAGGATGCGGGGTTTCAGCCCCGCCGCCTCTTCCTGCGGCCCCGGCCGGGTGGCAGCCATTGCCACGGGCGCGCGCCATTCGGTGATCCCCTGCCGAACCAGCATCGTTGTACCTGGATAAATCCGCTGTCCGCTCTCCGCCGAGCAGTCCGAAAACGCCGATCCCGGCAACCTGTTCCAAACGTCCAATCAGGAAATTTCAACGATGAAAGGAAACAGGCCTGCCGCCGGCCGACGGGACGTGGTTTGCTCGCGGGATCGCTTCGGGGGGAACCAGATGCAGAAGAATTCCAAACTTGTTGCCGCAACCCTGGCGCTGGCATTGAGCCTGCCGCTCGCAGCCCGGGCCCAGGCGCCGGCCCAGCCGGAAGCGGCCAGCGGCCGGGCGGAAAAAACCCTCGTCACCGCCCGCCGCGCCGTGGTCGCCAGCGCCAATCCGGTGGCAAGCCAGGTGGGCGCCGACCTGCTGGCCGCCGGCGGCAGCGCCGCGGACGCCGCGATCGGCATCCAGCTGGCCCTGGCGCTGGTCGAGCCGCAATCCTCGGGGCTGGGTGGCGGCTCGTTCGCGCTGTATTGGGTGGAAGGCCGGAAGAAGCTGACGTCCTACGACGCGCGCGAGACCGCGCCGGGCGGGGCCAGCCCCGAGATGTTCCTCGACGGCGAGGGCAAGCCGATCCCGTTCATGGACGGGGTGCTGGGCGGCCGCGCGGTCGGCGTGCCGGGCACGCCGCGGCTGATCGAGGCGCTGCACAGGAAGCATGGCCGCCTGCCCTGGGCCCGGCTGTTCGACCCGGTGATCCGGCTGGCCGAACAGGGCTTCGTCATGTCGCCGCGGCTCGTCACCCTGCTCGGCCAGGAAAAGGCGCTGCGCGGCGATCCCGTGGCATCGGCCTATTTCTACCAGCCGGACGGCCAGCCCAAGCCGGTCGGCACGACCTTGCGCAACCCGGAACTCGCCGCGACGCTGAAGACGCTGCAGAAACACGGGGTCGGCGCCTTCTACCGCGGCGATATCGCCCAGGCGATCCTCGCCCGCGTCTCCCAGCCGCCGCGGCCCTCGTCGATGACGGTCGAGGACCTGGCCGGCTATCGCGTCAAGGAACGGCCGGTCGTCTGCGGCGCCTATCGCCGGTTCGACGTCTGCGGCATGGGCCCGCCCTCGTCGGGCGGCGTTGCCGTGGCCCAGATGCTGGGCCTGCTCGAGCGCTTCGACATGCGGGCGTCGGGTGCCAATACGCTGGCCTCGGTGCATCTGTTCACCCAGGCCCACCGCCTGGCCTTTGCCGATCGCAACCGCTATCTCGCCGATCCGGATTTCGTGCCCCAGCCGGTGGCCGGGCTGCTCGACCGCGGCTATCTCCGCGCCCGTTCCGCGCTGATCGATCCGAACCGCGACATGGGCACGGCGCAACCCGGCGCGCCGGCGCGCAAGACCGCGGGCCTGGCCGACGATGCCTCGCCCGAGCTGCCCTCGACCAGCCATCTGATCGTCGTCGACCGCTGGGGCGACGCGATCTCGATGACCACGACGATCGAGGATGCCTTCGGCGCGCGGCGCATGGTGCGCGGCTTCCTCCTGAACAACGAGATGACCGATTTCTCCTTCCTGCCGGCCCAGGGTGGCCAGCCGGTGGCCAACCGGGTCGAGGCGGGCAAGCGGCCGCGCAGCTCGATGGCGCCGACGATGGTGTTCGCGCCAGGGCGCAAGCTCGCCATGCTGGTCGGCTCGCCCGGCGGCTCGCAGATCATCGGCTATGCCGCCCAGACCGTGGTCTCGCTGATCGACTGGCAGCTCGACCCCCAGGCCGCGGTCTCCGCCGGCCATTACGGCAACCCGAACGGCCCGACCCAGCTCGAGCGCGGCACCGAAGCCGAGAAACTGGCCGACGGGCTGAAGGCGATGGGCCATCAGGATGTGCGGATCGTGGAGATGACCTCGGGGCTGTCGGCCGTCGTCCGTTCGGGCGGCGTCTGGCAGGCCGGCGTCGATCCGCGCCGCGAAGGCCGGGCCATCGGTTTCTGACAGCCGAGGTAAGGTAACTAAATACCTATGAACAATGGACAGAGGTCCGAAAGTTAAGATAGATTAACCATGGATCGACCGAGGCCCCCTCTTGAGCCCGCACCCCGCCGGCTCCGCTGACGACGAAGAGCAAGGGCCTAATCCGCCGGCCGATCCCCGAGAAGGCCCCGAGGCACCCGCACCTTGGGGCCTTATTCTTTAGATCCGGGCAATTTGGGAATACTGCACGACGGGCGGTGCAGAACTGCGACACCAGGCACCCTTGACAGCCTGCGCCGCGGCCTGTTGGCTGTCGGCCAAATCAAGCATTGGGGGGAGAGGCGCGGATGAGCCGATATGACGAGGTCTACGCCCGGTCGATCAACGAGCCGGAAGCGTTCTGGGCCGAGGCGGCCGAGGGCATCTCCTGGACCAGGCGCTGGGACAAGGTGTTCGACGGGGCCCAGGGGCCCTACGGCCGCTGGTTCGTCGGGGCCGAGACCAATGCGTCCTGGAACGCGCTGGACCGCCATGTCGAGGGCGGCCGGGCCGACCAGATCGCGCTGATCTACGATTCCCCCGTCACCGGCAAGATCCAGCGCTTCACCTATCGCGAGCTGCGCGACCTCGTCGCCCGTTTTGCCGGCGGGCTGAAAGCGCTGGGCGTCGCCAAGGGCGACCGCGTCCTGATCTACATGCCGATGGTGCCGGAAGCCGCGATCGCCATGCTGGCCACCGCCCGCCTGGGCGCCATCCATTCGGTGGTGTTCGGCGGCTTCGCCCCGCATGAGCTGGCCACCCGCATCGACGATGCCAAGCCGCGGGTGATCGTCGCCGGCTCCTGCGGCATCGAACCCGGCCGCATCGTGCCCTACAAGCCGCTCTTGGATGCCGCGATCGAGCAGTCGAAGACCAAGCCCGAGGCCTGCGTCCTGCTGCAGCGGCCGGAAGGGCCGGGCGAGCTGGTCGCCGGCCGCGACCACGACTGGGACGCCGTGATGGCCGGCGCGACGCCGGCCGACTGGGTGCCGGTCGCGGCGACCGACCCGCTCTACGTCCTCTATACCTCCGGCACCACCGGTATCCCGAAGGGCGTCGTGCGCGATACCGGCGGGCATCTCGTCGCCCTGAAATGGTCGATGAAGGGGGTCTACGGCGTCGATCCCGGCGAGGTGTTCTGGGCCGCCTCCGATGTCGGCTGGGTGGTCGGCCATTCCTATATCGTCTATGCGCCGCTGCTGCACGGCGCCACCTCGATCCTGTTCGAGGGCAAGCCGGTCGGCACGCCCGATGCCGGCGTCTACTGGCGCATCATCGCCGAGCACGGCGTGGTCGCGCTGTTCACCGCGCCCACCGCCTTCCGCGCCATCAAGCGCGACGATCCCGCGGCCAAGCTGCTGGCCGGCCATGACCTGTCGAAATTCCGCACGCTGTTCCTGGCCGGCGAACGCGCCGATCCCGACACCATCCAATGGGCCGAGCGCATCCTCGATCGCCCGGTGCTCGACCACTGGTGGCAGACCGAGAGCGGTTCGCCGATGGCGGCGAACTGCGTGGGCCTGGGCCAGCTGCCGGTCCGCTACGGCTCGCCGACCAAACCGGTGCCGGGTTATCGCATCGAGGTGGTCGACGACGGCTGCCACCCGGTAGCGGCCAACCAGATCGGCAATGTCGTGGTGCGCCTGCCGCTGCCACCCGGCGCGCTGCCGACCTTGTGGCACAACGAGGAAGGCTTCGTGCGTTCCTACCTCGCGGAATTCCCCGGCTACTACAAGACCGGCGATGCCGGCTATCTCGACGACGACGGCTACCTCTACATCATGAGCCGCACCGACGACATCATCAACGTGGCCGGCCACCGCCTGTCGACCGGCGGCATGGAAGAGGTGCTGTCGGCCCACCCCGATGTCGCCGAATGCGCGGTCATCGGCGTGCATGACGACCTGAAGGGCCAGGTGCCGCTGGGCTTCCTGGTGCTGAAGTCGGGCGTCGACAAGCCGCATGCCGAAATCATCGGCGAGGTGGTGCAGATGGTACGCGATCGCATCGGTCCGGTGGCGGCGTTCAAGCAGGCCGTGGTGGTCAAGCGCCTGCCGAAGACCCGGTCGGGCAAGATCCTGCGCGGCACGATGCAGAAGATCGCCGATGCCCAGGACTACAAGATGCCGGCCACGATCGACGACCCGGCGATCCTGGAAGAGATCCGCGACGACCTGAAACCGATCGGCTACGGCCGCGGATAGGAAAAGACGGGGCGGGCCTCAGGCCTGCCCCTTGAGGGCCTTCTTGATATCGATGTAGATCGCGTCGGCCGCCTGGCCGCGGTTGCCGCGCGTCAGTTCGGCCAGGCCGTCGATGATCGCGCCGATGCCGGCCCGCAGGTCGGCGCTGTCGCAGAGCGCGATGTCGCGCAGGATGCGTTCGCGCCGCGGCGGCAGACGATAGATGCTTTTCAGCTTCAGCTCGTTCAGCTCGCGCACCAGGTCGAGCAGCGTGTCGATTGCCTGGTCGGTATCGGGCAGCGAATCGTCGGAGCGCAGGAAATCGACCACCGCGTCCAGTTCCTCGAACGAATAAGGATCGCGCGCAGTCAGCCACAGCGCCAGCGCACCGGTCAGGGCCGCGAGATACGGCTGGGCCAGGGTCTGGCTGTAGAAATCGTGGCGGGCGGCATGGGGTGCGGCAGGCCGCGCCGCCATCGCCTGGCCGGCCTGGGCATAGGCGCGGCTTTGCGCGGCCGCGACGCGTTCGACCTCGGCCGGCGCGGCATCGGGAGCGTGGCGCTGGGCCCGGAGATAGGCGCGGTCGGCCTGCGGGTTCTTTTCCCAGAACCCGACGATGCCGCGCACCAGGGCCACGAACTGGCGATCGTCGAGCGTCGGCGAATTGACGAAGCGGGCATCGTCGCCGAGCGAGATCACCCCCTCGCGCGGAATGCCGATACGCGGCAGGCGGGCGCGCAATTCGACCCAGCTGAGCTTCGATTTCGGCGTCGGTTCGTAGAACGGGTTGCGCCAGTACAGCGCGAACCAGCCGATCGCCATGCCGAACTTGGCCGAGGCCAGCTGCGAGGCGCCGATCAGCGAGGTGTCGATCAGCGCCTTGATCTCGTCATCCTCGTCGACCTGGTAGAGGGTGCGGGCCGAGTTGCGTTTCTGCGCCGGAATGGCGATGCCGACCGAGTAGGCGGGCGAGGCGACGCTGCCGAGCAGGTCGAGATAGGCGCGTTCGACGACAGGATCCTGATGGGGCATGCGCGCCAGTGTGCCGGTCTGGCGATTGAGGGTCAACGCAAGCGGCGCAGCATGACGATGGCGACGATCCCGGCGCCGAGCGACAGCCCGGCCATGGCGAGGTAACCGTAGGGCCCGACCGCGTGATAGAGCGGCCCGGCCATCCACATCGACGGCGCCAGCATCAGCCCGGTGGCGATCAGCGCCGACAGGCTCTGGGCCGAGGCCGACAGCTCGGGCGGCAGGATGCGGGCGACGAAATGGATCGAGGCCTGGAAGCCCGCGGCGAAAGTGAAGGCGTGCAGCGGCTGGACCAGCACCAGCACGACCGCGTCGGTCGTGAGCGCGGTCAGCGTCCAGCGGATGATGCCGGCAATGCCGGCCGCCAGCAGCAGCCAGGCCGGCCCGAAGCGCCGCACCAGCCGGTCGCCGTAGATGAAGAAGATGATCTCGGCCACCACGGCTTCGGCCCACAGGAACCCGATGAAGCCGGAGGAGAGACCGGCGTCGCGCCAGTAGATCGAACCGAAGACGTAGAACAGCCCGTGGCTGGCCTGGGTCAGGCCGTTGCCGAGGACGAAGATCCGGAACCGGGCATCCGACAGCACCGCGGTCAGCGGCGCCCGGGCCCGCTTGGCCCCCTCCTCGTCCTTCCAGTCCGGCAGGACGAAGCCTGCCGCCACGGTCAGGACCAGCCCGACCATCATGCCCTGCCAGATCAGGCCGGCATCGCGGCCCTGGAGCAGGAAGCCGAACCCCAGCGCCACCAGCATGAAGGTGATCGAGCCCCAGGCCCGGATCCGCCCGTAATCGAGCTGCCGGGCGCGCACCGCCAGCATCGTCAGGCTGTCCATCAGCGATACCATCGGGGCGGTGAAGAAGCCGTAGAGGAAGGCGATGGCGACGTAGTGCCAGGGCGAGGCGGCGAAGTGATAGAGGGCGTAGGCGCCGCAGGCGCACCAGCTCAGCCCGATGATCGGCGCCCGCCGGCGGCCGGTGACGTCGACCACATGGCCGGCGATGGGCAGCGCCGCGACGCGCGCGATCGCCCCCACCGCCACGACCAGGCCGATCGCGGCATCGGTCAGGCCCTGCGCCGAAAGCCAGACCGGAAAGAACGGTACGTTGATGCCCGCGCTCGAGAAGAACGCGCCGTAAAAGCCGGCCAGGCGGAACTGGAGGGAGCGGTTCGGATCCATGAGAAGGCGAGAGCCTAACGCAAGGGCTTGGCGCGGGCGAAACCTTTCCGTCATAATGCAGCGCAACAAAATCGGGGCCGGGGGGCTTTCAGCGACATGAGTGGGACGGGTACGCCGTTCGTCGAACTGCGGCAGGTCGCCTTGACCTATGGCGAGGGCAAAGATGCGACCCTGGCACTCGCCGATGCCACGATGTCGATCGCCCAGGGCGAGTTCGTCGCCGTGGTCGGGCCGTCGGGCTGCGGCAAATCCACGCTGATGAAGCTGGTCACCGGGCTGATGCCACCGACCCGCGGCGAGGTGCATGTGGCCGGGCAGAAGGTGAGCGGGCCGATCAAGGGCGTCGGCATGGCGTTCCAGAACCCGACCCTGATGCCCTGGCGCCGGACCATCGACAACGTGATGCTGCCGCTCGAGATTGCCCAGCCGCATCGCAGCCGGCTGCGCGCCGAGAAGGCCGCCTATGTCGCGAAGGCCGAAAAGCTGCTGGCCTCGGTCGGCCTCGGCGAATTCGGGGCGAAATATCCCTGGCAGCTGTCAGGCGGCATGCAGCAGCGCGCCAATGTCTGCCGCGCGCTGATCCACGAGCCGCAACTGATGATGCTGGACGAGCCGTTCGGCGCGCTCGACGCCTTCACCCGGGAAGAGCTGTGGGCGATCATGCAGGACCTCTGGCTGCAGCGCCGCTTCACCGCGATCCTGGTCACCCACGACCTGCGCGAGGCCGCCTTCCTCGCCGACACCATCGTCGTCATGTCCAAGCGGCCGGGGCGCATCATCCAGATCAAGCGGGTCGACCTGCCCCGCCCGCGCACGCTTGAGACCACCTTCGAGCCCGCCTTCGTCGACATCGTCCACGAACTGCGCGAGCGTATCAGCGAGGTCCGCGCCGCATGAGCCGCGAACGCCGCCTGCAGATGATCATGCCCTGGGCCGTCACCATCGGCCTGTTCGTGATCTGGGAAATCGCCTGCCGGGTCTTCAACGTCTCGAGCTTCATCCTGCCCAAGCCGAGCGAGATCTTCGCCGCGACGGTGAAGTTCTACGGGCCCATCACCGGACACTCGCTGCACACGCTGTTCACCACGGTGCTCGGCTTCGCCCTGGCCGTCGCCGGCGGCATGGCGCTCGGCCTGATCGTCGGCGCCTCCAGCCTGATCTATAACGGACTCTACCCGCTGCTGATCGCCTTCAACTCGATCCCCAAGGTCGCCCTGGTGCCGATTCTGGTGATCTGGTTCGGCATCGGCACGGTGCCGGCCGTGATCACCGCCTTCGTCATCTCGTTCTTCCCGATCGTGGTGAACGTGGCCACCGGCCTTGCCACGATCGAGCCGGAAATGCGCGACGTGCTGCGCTCGCTCGGGGCCAGCCGCCTCGACATCCTGGTCAAGGTCGGCATCCCCCGTTCGCTGCCCTACCTGTTCGCCTCGCTGAAGATCGCCATCACGCTCGCCTTCGTCGGCTCGGTCATCGCCGAGACCGTCGCCTCCAACGAAGGCATCGGCTATCTGATGCTCGCCGCCTCGTCGCGCTCGGACGTGCCGCTGGTGTTCTCCGGCCTGATCGTCATCGCCATCCTCGGCGTCATCATGTATGCGATCTGCGCCTGGTTCGAACGCCGCATGACCGGCTGGGCCTTCCGCGGCGATATCGTCACCTGAAGGGCTGACATTCCCCGGCCACAATTTCCGGGCTAGAGTGCGCGCCGTGATGCCTCGTGCCGTTCTCGCCCTGATTGTCCTGCTGCTGATGCCCGCGGTGGCGCGGGCCCATCCGCATGTCTGGATCGAACACCGCCTCGACGTGGTGCTGAACGGCGCCACGCTGCATGGCCTGCACCTGACCTGGACCTTCGACGAAATGTATTCGTCGATGATCAAGGAAGACTACACCGCGACCAAGGACGGCAGGATCGGCCCGGCCGACATCAAGCGGATCGAGCGCGACGCGTTCTCGAACCTGTCGAACTACAATTATTTCGTCGAAGCCTCGCTCGACGGCAAACCGCTGAAATTCGTGAAGGTCGAGGCCTTCGACGTGCGCGTCGACGCCCAGGGGCGCCTTGTCTACGATTTTACCCTGGTGGTCGACAAACCCAAGACGGCCGCCGACAACGAGTTGAAATACGCCGTGTTCGACCCCGAATATTTCATCGAATTCAACTTGTCGGCGCAGTCGCCGACCAAGGTGACCGGCAATCCGGCAGCAACCTGCCACCCGGTCCGCCGGGTGCCGCGGTCGAGCCCGCAATGGGGCACCCTGGTGAGCGACCGGGTCGATTGCCGGTGGCCGGGCCCCTGACATGCGCGCCATCGCCAGCTTCCTGCTGACCCTGTTCCTGACCCTGCCCGCCTGGGCGCAGGGCAACCCGTTCGCCACCGGCAGCAAGCCGTCGGCACTGGCGACGTCGGGCGAGGTCGAGGCCGGGTTCTTCACCCGCATCGCCCTGACCATGGCCGACTGGCAGCGCGGCCTGAACCAGGAAATCGCCGCCCGCTTCACCGACTGGCAGACCGCCGGTTCGGGCAAGGCGCTGGCCCTGATCCTTGGCCTCTCCTTCCTCTACGGCGTCGTCCATGCCGCCGGCCCCGGCCACGGCAAGACCGTCGTCGCCTCCTACCTGGTCTCGCGCCGGGAAACCGTGCTGCGCGGGCTGATGATCGGCAGCGCCATCTCGCTGATCCAGGCGGTGGTGGCGATCATCCTGGTCGGCATCCTGGGGTTCGCCTTCTCGCTGGCCCATCTCAAGGTCACCGACCATGCCGCCACGGTCGAGACGGTATCCTACGCCCTGGTGCTGGCGCTGGGGCTGTGGCTGACCTGGTCGGCCTGGAAAGGCCACGACCATCATCACCACCATCATGGCGGCGGCGACCATCACGACCACGATCATGGTCACCATCACCATGATCACGGCCATCACCACGCCCCGCCGCCGCGCGGCGGGGCGCTGGGGCTGGTGATCACCGCCGGGCTGACGCCGTGCGCCAGTGCCATCATCGTCATGCTGTTCGCCCTGGCCCTGCAGGCCTTCGCCATCGGCGTGCTCGCCGTGCTGGTGATGGCGGTCGGCATGGCCATCACCGTGTCGGCGATCGGCATCGGCACGATCTATGCCCGCCGGCTGGTCACCCGCCTCTTCGCCGACCGGCCGGGCGCCGAACTGGTCGAAAAGCTGATGACGCTCGGCGGCGCCCTGGCGCTGACCGCGTTTGCCGCGCTGATGCTGTTCGGCTCGACGGTGCGGATGGCCGGCTGACCAACGGGTTGCACCTTCTGAATCTATCGGGTTGCACCCGATAAAAATCAGCGTATTCTCGCGTGATCCACTTTCGAGCGAGCAGCGCCATGCAGCCCCAGGCCACCACCGTCGGCGTCAAGCTGGACCAGCCCACCCGCGAACGCCTGAAGCGCGTCGCCCAGGCGGCCGAGCGCACCCCCCACTGGCTGATCAAGTCGGCGCTGCTGGAATATCTCGACTCGGCCGAGCGGGCGCTTGAGGAAGGCCGCGCCGTGCCGCTGCCCGGCAGTTTCTTCGAGGAGGCCGAGGCGCCGGCAGCAGAGGAAATCCAGCACGAGCCGTTCGTCGAGTTCGCCCACGAGGTCCAGGCCCAGTCGGTCCTGCGCGCCGCGATCACCGCGGCCTACCGCCGGCCCGAGCCCGAATGCCTGCCGCTGCTGATCGAGCAGGCCCGCCTCACCCCGCCCCAGCGCGAGCAGGCGCGCGGCCTGGCCCGCAAGCTGACCGAGGGGCTGCGCCACCAGCGCAAGCAGGGCGCGGTCGAGGCGCTGATCCAGGAATTCTCGCTGTCGAGCCAGGAAGGCGTCGCGCTGATGTGCCTGGCCGAGGCCCTCCTGCGCATCCCCGACACCGCGACCCGCGACAGCCTGATCCGCGACAAGATCGGGCGCGGCGACTGGCGCGCCCATATCGGCCACTCCCGCTCGATGTTCGTCAATGCCGCCAGCTGGGGCCTGATGATCGGCGGCAAGCTGGTCTCGACCCTGTCCGAACGCGGCCTGGCCGGCGCGCTGGATCGCCTGCTCGCCACCGGCGGCGAACCCCTGGTGCGCAAGGGCGTCGACATCGCCATGCGCCTGCTGGGCGAGCATTTCGTCACCGGCGAAACGATCGCCGAGGCCCTGGCCAACGGGCGGGCGCGCGAGGCCCGCGGCTATTCCTTCTCGTTCGACATGCTGGGCGAGGCGGCGATGACGGCCGATGACGCCGAGCGCTATTACGCCTCCTACGAACAGGCGATCCATGCGATCGGGCGGGCCTCGGCCGGGCGCGGCATCTATGCGGGCCCCGGCATCTCGATCAAGCTGTCGGCCCTGCATCCGCGCTATTCCCGCGCCCAGCGCGAGCGGGTGATGGCCGAGCTGCTGCCGCGGGTCAAGAGCCTGCTGGCGCTGTGCAAGCACTACGACATCGGTCTCAACATCGATGCCGAGGAAGCCGACCGGCTGGAAATCTCGCTCGACCTGCTCGAAGCCCTCGCCCTCGATCTCGACTTCGCCGGCTGGAACGGTCTCGGCTTCGTGGTGCAGGCCTATCAGAAACGCGCGCCGTTCGTGCTGGACTGGCTGATCGACCTCGGCCGCCGCGCCCGCCGGCGGCTGATGGTGCGGCTGGTCAAGGGCGCCTACTGGGATTCGGAAATCAAGCGCGCCCAGCTCGACGGCCTCGAAGGCTATCCCGTCTATACCCGCAAGATGCATACCGACGTCGCCTACATGGCCTGCGCCCGCAAGCTGCTGGCCGCGCCTGAAGCGATCTACCCGCAGTTCGCCACGCACAACGCCTATACGGTGGCGGCCGTCCATGCCATCGCCGGGCAGAACTATTACCCCGGCCAGTACGAATTCCAGTGCCTGCACGGCATGGGCGAGCCGCTCTACGACCAGGTCACCGGCCCCGACAAGCTGAACCGGCCGTGCCGGATCTATGCGCCCGTCGGCAGCCACGAGACGCTGCTGGCCTATCTCGTCCGCCGCCTGCTCGAGAACGGCGCCAACACCTCGTTCGTCAACCGCATCAACGACGAGACGCTCGACCTCGACGACCTGATCGCCGACCCGGTCGAGCAATCGGCCGCGGTGCAACCCTTCGTCGGCGCGCCGCATGCGCTGATCCCGCTGCCGGCGGACCTGTTCGGCGCCGAGCGGGGCAATTCGGCCGGCCTCGACCTGTCCAACGAGCAGCGCCTCGCCTCGCTGGCCGCAGGGCTGATGTCGGGCGCCGCCCGGCCGTGGCTCGCCGCACCGGTCGTCGGCGATGCGGTGCTGACCGAAGGACGGCGGGTCAACGTACTGAACCCGGCCGACGAGCGCGATGTCGTCGGCCAGGTGATCGAGGCCGACGAGGCCGCGGTCGAGCGGGCCCTCGCGGTCGCCCAGACCGCCGCCGGCATCTGGCAGGCGACCCCGGTTGAGGACCGCGCCGCCTGCCTCGACCGCGCGGCCGATCTGTTCGAGGCCGACATGCCCGCGCTGATCGGCCTGGCGGTGCGCGAAGCCGGCAAGACCTACGCCAACGCCGTCGGCGAGGTGCGCGAGGCGGTCGATTTCCTGCGCTATTACGCCGCCGAGATCCGCTCCGGGTTTGCCAACGATACCCATCGCCCGCTGGGCGTCGTCGCCTGCATCAGCCCGTGGAATTTCCCGCTGGCGATCTTCACCGGCCAGGTTGCCGCGGCACTCGCCGCCGGCAACAC
>JAEYTW010000810.1 GCA_023433835.1 Pseudomonadota bacterium
AAACATCAACACCCAGGCCTCACCCCGCCGTGGGCGGGTTTGACGATCGGCGGCATCAGGCGACCTTGAAGTCGTTCCACCGCTTGTTCATGTAGGCCGCCTCGTCCATCAGCGTGTTCCAGCAGGAGATGTTGGTGACGCGCTCGATGAACGAGCCGCCGTCGCGCACCGCGCCCGCCTTTTCCATCGGCACGCCGTAGGGATCGGGGATATCGGCCGAGGCCGGCTTGCCCTCGTACCAGTATTCCCATTCGGCCTGGGTCAAGAGCTTCTTGGCGGTCGAGGGCACCGGCGAGTAGTAGCCGTAGCGGGCGACGAAGGCGCCCTGCCAGCCCGACAGGTACCAGTTGATGTAGTCGTAGGCGGCGCCGAGCTTCTTGCCCGTAAGGTGCTTCATCAGCCCCATGCCGTTGCACCAGCCGCGATAGCCCTCTTTTCCGTTCTTGATGTTCACCGGCGCGTAGACGCAGGGCAGGCCCTTGACGCGGACGGCGGCGACCGCCGGCGACCACATCGACTGGATCTCGACCTCGCCCGCCGCCATCAGCTGCACCGACTGGTCGAAGGTGGTCCAGGTGGCGCGGAAATGCCCCTGCTTCTTCAGTTCGATCAGCTTGTTGATGGTGAAGTCGATCTCCGACTTCGTCATGTTGCCCTTGTTGCCGTACTTGATCAGCCCGGCGCTTTCGAAGCACAGCGCGGCATCCATGATGCCGATGGCGGGCACGTCGAGGATCGCGGCCTTGCCCTTGAACTTCGGATCGATCAGTTCCTTCCACTCGGTCACCGCATGGCCGACGAGATCGGGGCGGTAGCCGATCGAATCGGCGTTGTAGACCTGGGGCAGGAAGGTCATCCAGCCGGTGACGCCCTCGTGCAGCTCGGTGGCGTCGGGCTTGGCAATGTACATCGCCTCATAGGGCGAGATGCCCTGGCGCGGGATCTTGTGGCCATCGATCTCGCCCTTGGTGAAGATCGGCAGGATATTGTCGAATTCCTTGATCTTCTTGACCTCGATGCCCTGCAGCACGCCGCGCTTGGTGGCCAGCTTGGCCTGCCAGCCCTCGACGTCGGCGATGTCGACGGTGTTGGGCTGGGTGATGAAGCGGTTGATCGCGGCCGAGGTGTCGAGGTTCTGCATCGACACCTTGAAGCCGAGATCCTTCGACGCCTGGTCGCCGATCGCCTTGACCACCGAATAGGAAACGCCGACATGGCGCAGCTCGATGTTCTTGATGTCCTGCGCCCAAATGGTCGGAAAGCCTGAAACCAGTCCCGAGCCCGCCGCTGCGCCGGCGACGCCGGCCGCACCCTTCAGCAGGCGGCGGCGGGAAATATCGGTCGGGCCCGTATTTTTGGGTGCACCGCCACGATCGGACTTATTCTTGGTCATTGCATGCCTCCGATGCGATGAAGCCGAAGATAACGCCCGCATTTTCCCGCTTATGTTGGTGGGGAGTATTTTGCCGACGTTCCCTGTCTCTCGGAGGCAATTAGCTCACGGCCATGCCGCAGTGCAAAATGAGAAGTTCATATCCGGGGTATAAGGGAAGCTTATTTATTTGTGATTGCCACAAACGATTCCCGCCGATCGAATTCCGATCGTTCTCGTTTTGTGCTGAGAAATGTGCTTAGATACCCGCGCTCAGGGTTTCCACCGAAGGGTCGACAATCGTGTCTTCGCTGTCCCGGCGTCTCGGCCACCCGATCGGGGCGTTCTTGGTCCTCATCGTCGCGCCGCTGGCCTTCATCGCGATGGGGATCTGGCAGTATCAGCGCGCCACCGCCGAGATCGTGGTCTTCGATACGACGATCTGGCGCCGGAATCTCGCCTGGGTCGCCATGGTCTCAGGGGCAATCATCATCGCAACAGGGCCGCTGCTCATGATCACGGTCTATGCCCTCGGCCAGGCCGGCCGACGGTCGCAGGCGACGCTGATCTCGGGCTATCGGCGGATCCGCGGCAAGCTGCCGATGCTGCTCCTCCTTTTGCTCTTCGCCTGGCCCGCGGGCCTTGCGGCCGTCGTCTACGGCGAGGCTTTCAGCGGCGGTTCGGCGCGCCTGTGGTTGGTACTCATCTTCTTCCCCGCCCTGATGATAGGCTTTGGCTGCGCGATAATGGCCGTGCCGTGGAGCAGCATCGTCGGCATACCCCCGCCCGGGCCGGTGCTGATGCCGGGCCGCCCGGTCTCGGGCGACGAGGCACCGGGCCTGTGGCGGTTGGCGACCACCTTGGCCGGCCGGCTCGGCGTCGCGCCGCCCGACCTCATCCTCGTCGGGCTGACCGACGACTTGTCCCTGGTGGCCGGCCCGATCACCCCGGAAGGCGTCAGGCAGACATTGCCGGGCAGCGCGCTCTACGTGCCGCTGCCCTATCTCGCCTTCCACCGGGAGGACGAGATCGCTGCCCTCATCGGATACGAGCTTGCGCATTTTGCCGGAGAGGGAGCCGCCGACGGCGAGACGCTCGGGGTCGTTCACGCCGACATCGATCGGACGATGGCCCCACTCCCCTATGTTGACGCGCAGTGCGGCACGACGGACCTGCTGTGCCTGCCTGCCGGGTCGATCGGCCTTTACGTGATGGACCAGTTTCTCGGAGCCGTGCAGAGCTGGCGTCACCACCGCGTCTTCGCGGCCGATGCGGCCGCCGCGACCCTGACGTCCCCGGCCGCGGCGGCGCGCGCGCTGCTACGTCGCCGGACAGTTCGCCGGCCGATCCGCAAGGCGCTGAAACTTGCCTGGAACCAGCATGAGCAGGCGCGGGCGGGTTATTTCATCGCCTTCGCCCTGGCGCATGCCGCGCAGAGCGGGCTGGACAGCCCGCTGCTGCGCGGGACAAAGGGCGATCCCTCGGTCCGCGAACGCTTCCGTGCCCTGGGCCAGGAACTGTCCAGCACGATGATCGCCGAAGCGAGAACGCCGCCCGGACCGGAAGCGGCAGGCCGTCTCAGCCACTATCTGGCGGATCCGGAAGCCATCGTCCGCGAGGCCACCAAGCGCTTCGTTTCGCGCGGCGCGCCCTGGCGCCCGATCGAGCGGTGATGACGGACAGCGCCCTTATCTGGAATCTGATCGGAGGATAGACAATCGTGTCCCTGCTGTTTCGGCCGATCGGATCGGTCTTCGCCGCCTTCATCCTGCCGCTGGCCTTCGCCGCCTTCGGTCTCTGGCAGGCGCAGCGCGCCGCCGACGAGCTTGCCGAGCTCGAGGCATGGCGGGCCCGGACCGCCGCGCAGATCGCGGCCATGGAAGCCCGCCCGGGCCCGGGC
>JAEYTW010000815.1 GCA_023433835.1 Pseudomonadota bacterium
GGTCACCGCCGGGCTCGCGCCGGCATTGGCATTGATGCCGGCACTGCCGGCCGTGCCGTTGCCGTAGCCGCTACCGCCGCTGCCGTTGGTGGGGGTGGGGCTGCGGGCGCCGCCGCCGCCGCCGCCGCCGAGGCCGCCATTGCCGGCGGCGTTCGTATTGCTGTTGGAGCCGGAACCGAGGATGCCGCCGCCGCCATTGCCGTTACCCGTGCCGAAGGAGGCGCCGCCCCCGGAGGATGCGCCGCCGCCCATGCCGCCGCCGCCGCCCGCGGTGGTCGGGCCGAAGCCCGCGCTGCCGCCGGTGCCGCCGATGGCCGTGACATTGACGAAATCGACCGAGGTCACCGTCACGGTCGCCCCGGCCGCGACGAACAGCCCCGCGCCGAGGCCGCCGCCGCCGCCGCCCGGGCCGCCGTTGTAATCGCCGTTGCCGCCGTTGCCGCCCTTGGCGCGGGCGTTCTGGACCTTGATGTTGCGGATCGCGATGGCGCCGGTATCGGCATAGAAGGCACGATAGGTATTGGCACCGTCGATGACGATGCGCCCGCGGGCACCGCCGTCGATCGTCAGGTTGCGCGTGATCGGCGGCAGCGGGCCTGACAGGGTGATGGTGCAAGGCGACGACGCGCAGGCGAACTCGATGACATCGTCCGCATTGGCGTTGAGGATGGCATTGCGCAGGTCGCCGGTCATGCCCGAGCCGGCGCCAGGCGGCGAACCGGCATTGAAATCGTTGAAGTCGGTCACCGTGATCGTCGCCGCCTGGGCGGGCTGTGCCAGGAACAGGGCGACCAACCCCAAGATACCGCACCCCGAAAAACGACCGATCACACGCATTTCAATCCCCCACTCGCAAATTCCAGCCACGTCAGTGAATCCAGCCCCCAAAAGGGGGCCGGTGGAAAAAGTTCAGAACCTCCAGCGCGCAAGGCTCGCATTGCGGCCGTTCGGCAGGTTGAGTACGGCGCGCTCGGCCCCATCGAACGTCAGCCGCACCTGGCCCGCGGCCGTGCCGCTGACGATGGCGCCGCCGCTGTACTGGTAGAGCGTCGCCGACAGTCCGGGGTTGAGCACCCCTTGCGCGGCGTACCACACCGCCCTCCCCTGCGCGTCGAAGGTCAGGATCGACAGGCAGGCGACCTGGGCGATCGCGCCCGCGGTGCTGACCTGCGTGTTCACCGCCAGGAAATAGCCGTTGCCCGAATTGCCCGCGGCCGGCTCGTACCACCAGCCCGCCTGCGGGCCACCGGCATAGGCCGTCGTCGAGGTCCCGCCGATCGGGAACGGTGACAAGGCAAGGCTCGCCGACCCCACAGACATGGTCGCGGTGCGGCCATCGGTTGCCAGCATAAAGGCCGGACCGGGTGTGGCGACCGGCGCCGCCGGGCCGGCCGCGCCGAACGCCGTGCCACCGGACCAGCTCGACAACGTGCCCTGGCAGGACAGGTCCTTCAGCGTGCAGAAGCCGGTGGTCCAGGTGGCCTTGCCCGAGCCGTCATAGACCAGCCCGCCGACATAAGCCTGGTTGCCCCAGCGCTCCATCACCCAGCCCTGCCCGTTGGCGACGTTCGCCTGATACCAGTAGCCGGTCTTGTCGGGCAGCGGCAGCGGGTTGGCGGCAAGATAGAGCTGGCCCGCGGCGAGATTGCCGCCAACCAGGTCGCGCGCCGCCGAAGTGAAGCTGATCGTCGACCCATCCCCCGAGATCGCCGGGTTGCCGCTGTCACCGGTCGCGGCCGTGCCCGCCGCATTCTGGCTGACCAGCGCTGAGACGCCGCGATCGATATCCCTGATCCAGACCTGCCCGCCGCTGCGATAGACGACGTAACGGCCGTCGGCCGAGATATCGGGCTGGTCGCCGTCGGCGATCGCCTGCCCCGCCAGCATCACTTTGCCGGCATTGACATAGACCAGCCGGTCGCCGCGGGCCGACAGCCTCGCGCCCGTGCCGATGCCGACCGCCTGCTGTGTACCAGCCAGCACATCCTTCAGGTGGATATTCCCGTCCGCCTCGAAGGCGATCAGGCGACCGTCCCAGCCGATCGACGGGTTGCGGCCCGCCGCGACCCGCACCAGCTCGGCCGTCGCGAAATCCTTGCGCCACACCTGCCGCGTGCCGTCGAGGCCGGGGCCGAGGTTCGTCGCCACGCTGTCGAAGGCGACGTAGCGCCCATCTTCCGAGATCGTCGGATTGTCGGAAAGCCCGTTGCCGACGATGCCACTTGCGGTGACCGACACCAGCAGGGGCGCCGGCGTCGCCGCCTCGTTCAGCGGCATCCGCGGATAGACCAGGCTGGCACGATAGACTTGACGCGCCCGGCCGGTGGGCGTGAGCGTGATGCCCGGGGCATCCGAGGCGAAGGCCGCCCACCGCCCGTCGGCCGACACCACCGGGCTGAGCGAGGCGCCGTCGGCGGCGTTGGCCACGCCGCCGCCGGGGATCGCCGTCTGGCTGAGCCGGTCGCGACCGCCCGACAGCCCGTCATAGCGGACGATGTCGGTGAAACTGTTGGCCGAGCCGGGGAACAGGTTGGTCGCCGCGTTCTCGAACACCACCTGGCCGCCATCGAACGACAGGGCCGAGCGGCCGGCAGCCGCATTGCCTGCGACGCCGTCCAGGCTGCGCGATGCCGCCGTCATCACCGCGGCATTGCGCGGATAGAAGAAACTCATCTCGACCGTGACCGTGTAGGTCTGGCCGCCAGCGGACGCCGACACCGTCACCGGCAGCTTCGCCGCGCGCAAGGCGGGCGGATAGATCGTGTTCGGCCAGGCATCGCGGGCGTCTGCCGCCCGGTCGGCGGCCGCCGGCACCTGATAGGTGAAGATCGCCGTCGTCGGATCGAACGTCAGCCACGACGGCAGGCCGCCCGGCGCCGAGACATTGAAGACCAGGCCAACCGGATTGGGAAAATAAGCCGCCAGCGACAGGCTGCCCGCGCCGTTCGCACCGGTAGCGGCATCGAGCGCGGGCGGCAGCGGCGTTGCCACGAAACCGGGCGTGGGCGTGGGCGCCGGTGATGGCGTCGGCGCCGGCCCGGCCGGCGCCAGATCGAAGGCCGCGGTGCAGGCCTGGGCGGCCGTGACATTGGTCAGCGTCACTGCCGTCGCCGCACCGGTGCAGTTGCCGGACCAGCCGGCGAAGACCGAGCCGCCCGCTGCCGTGGCGGTCAGGATCACGTCGGTAAAGGTGCCGACATTGCCGGTGCAACTGCCGGGGCAATTGATGCCGCCCGACGACGCGGTCACCGTGCCGCTGCCCTGGCCGGTGCGGGTCACCGTCAACCCTTGCGTCCCCGCCGCCAGCAGGCCGGTGACCGGGCCGCGCGACTGCGTGCCGTCGACCCAGCCGTCATAGCTGAAGATCGGCGTCGCGTCCGCGCCGCCCGCCACGGCTTCCATCTGGTTGCCCGCGACGATGCCTGCGGCCCCGCCGGTCGCGGTGACGCGGTCGAGCGTCGAGGTCTGCACCGTCAGGCGGCCCTGATAGACGAAGATCGCCGGGCCTGCCGCGGCACCGCCGCCGCCCCCGCCGCCTTGAGAACCGTTTGGTACCCTGCTGCCGGCCCCGCCACCGAAACCGGGCATCAGTTCGCCACCCGCGCCTCCTACCGTACCATAAAGTCCGCCACCCTGCCCGCCGCCGCCGCCCGGCCCGCCCGCCCCGCCCGTGTACTCGATGGTCGCCCCGCCGCCGCCGCCGCCGAAGCCGCCGGCCCCGCCGGGGACACCGGTGGGCGAGGCACCGCCGCCGCCGCCGAAACCACCCGCGCCGCCGATGGGGTTTGGGGCTTCGCTGCCCGGCGAACCGGAAGCGCCGCTGCCGTAACCGGCACCACCTGCGCCGGTAGGCGGAGAATTCTTGCCGGCGCCCCCACCGCCGCCCAGACCGCCATCACCGCCTGTGGACGACGTGGAGGTGCCGCCTGCCCCCAGCACGCCGCCGCCACCGCCTGGGAGTCCGAAGTGGGCACCGCCCATGCCGCCGTCGCCGCCCATGCCGCCACCACCGCCGGCGGCACTTGCACCCGTCGCGCGCGATCCGCCACTGCCGCCAGTGGCGGCGATATCGGCAAAATCGACCGCGGTCAGCGTGACATCGGCATTGGTCGACACGAACAGGCCAGCACCCAGCCCGGCGCCGCCGCCACCCGATCCGTACTCATTGGCCCCGTTGCCGCCCTTGGCATGGGCATGCTGGATACGCAGGTTCCTGATCGTGATCGTGCCGGTATCGGCGAACAGGGCGCGATAACGATCCTGCCCGTCGATGACGATGCGGCCGCGGGCGCCGCCGTCGATCGTCAGGTTGGTCATGATCGGCGGCAGCGGGCCGTTCAACGTGATCGTGCAGGGTGCCGCCGAACAGGCAAAGTTGATCACATCGCCCGACTGCGCATTGGCGATCGCATGGCGCAGATCGCCGGCGGCACCCGCCCCGCTGCCGGCAGGTGAGCCGGCAACCGTGTCGGTCAGGGTGGTGACGGTAATCGTCGCCGCGCCTGCCGGCGCGGCCAGCAGCGCCAGGGTGCTCACCGCCAGCAACATCGTACGCATATGCAAATCTCCGCAACAAAAACCCTTGCGATGTCCGTGGGTTACCGGCTCTCGCAGAGCTTGCAGCAGAACTAATCATATCCGGCCGTCCGCCCCCAGACCCCATACGGGAGATGAAATGAAATATTTGAAAACAACTATTTGTGGTTCTTTCCTCGCCTTTTGGCGACACTGGAACCGGGCTACCATGGCGCCCCATGGCCTCGACCGATCTGCCGCTGAACGACGTGCTCGGCCCCGCCGAACGGGTGGCCGAGATCACCTTTGGGGTCTTGATGGCGATGACCATGACCACGGCGGTCGATATCGAGACCGATGGGCCGACCGGCATGCGGACACTGATCGTCGACGGGGTGATGTACCTGGTGAATGCCCAGATGGCGCGCAACCAACGCCACAAGGTCCTGGCCGAATTGCAGGCGATGACCGGCCGGCCGCCGGCGATCTCAGGCGCGCTGATGGCCGCGGTCGGGGTGACGACTGCGGGTATCTGCATACTGCTGGGCGGCTGAACGGAACCCCTGCCGGACCCTCACGTTGACCGGGCACCAGCGCCCCTCGGACCCCCGCGGGATTGCCGGCGCTATGAGTCAATCAAGGAGCGAAATCATGAAAGTCAGCGACGCGATGACTCGCGACGTCCGCACCATGAGCCCGAGCCAGACGATCCGCGATGCCGCGCAGGTGATGCAGCGGCTGGATGTCGGCTTCCTGCCGGTCGGCGAGAACGACCGGCTGGTCGGCATGATCACCGACCGCGACATCGCCATCCGCGGCATCGGTGCCGGCAAGGGGCCTGACGCCCGTATCAGCGAGATCATGACGGCAGACGTGAAATACTGCTTCGAGGACGAAGATACCGATCACGTCGCCCGCAACATGGGTGATTTGCAGATCCGGCGCCTGCCCGTGGTCGACCGCAACAAGCGGCTGGTCGGCGTCATCTCGCTCGGCGATCTCGCGGTCGGCCGCGGCACCTCGCGCGTCGCCGGCTCGGCCCTGAAGGAAATCTCGCGGCCGAAGGCCGCTTAAGCACTACGTACGGTGGCGCGCGGGATCGAGGCGGGTGCGCAGGGCGGCATCGCGCTGTCCCAGCACCCGCGCGACCACGGTCGGCGGCACGCCCATGCCGATCAGCGTCGCGCCGCCGTCGCACCACTCGCGGTAGGCGGCGATCAGGCCGCCCTCGAAGGCAAACAGGCTGGGGGCCGCGCCCCCAGGCCGGGGCCCCCCCCCGGGG
>JAEYTW010000100.1 GCA_023433835.1 Pseudomonadota bacterium
GTCGAACCGAGCGTGCCGCCCGCCGCCGAGCGATATGCGCCTGCCCTCTTTCAGGCCTGCCACCAGCCCGGCGACCGCATCGGGGTCGATGGTGGCCGGCACCTGGCCCAGCAGCCCGAGGCAGATCGCGCCATCGGTACCGTGCCCCTTTCCCGTCCAGGCCAGCGAACCGAAGATCTCGGCCGTCAGGCGCTCGGAAGCGGCAACGTCATGCAGACCGTCGCGGAACCGCTTGGCCGCGACCATGGGACCGACGGTGTGGGAGCTGGAGGGGCCGATGCCGATCTTGAAGAGTTCGAAGGCGCTGACCACGGCGCGGACCGTTTCCCCTGATTCAAGCCGCAGACGGCCCGAACTCGCGGGCCGCTTCGACGAGGAAGCTGTTAACGTACATCGCAAACGAGCGCCAGCACTCGACGCGATAATGCGTTTCACCTTCGAGGCGGAGCAGCACGATCTCCGCCTTGCCGAGCAGCGTACGCGTCGCGCTTCCCGCGGGGAAGGCCGCGTCCGCCAGATCGAGCGGACATCCGGCGTTCAGCACATCGGCCGCGTGCACCCCGGAGACCTCGGCGGCAAAGTGGCGATGGCCGATGTCGACCAGCGCATGGAACCGCCCCGCCAGCGCCGCCTCGATCTGCTTGGAGATGACCTCGGCGTCCTCTGCCGGTCCCAGCAGCAGCCATTCGTCGGGACCCAGCCGCGCGGCCATGCGCTCGCCGGAAACCGCGAGCCGGTTGATGGGCAGGCCCAGGCGAAAGCCCGCCACCTCGCCGATCTCCTCGGCCACGGACGCCTCGAGCCGCAGCGAATAGCGCGCGGCCGGCGGCGCCTGACGGACGGCGATGCCGGCTGCGACAGGCGCCTGCGCTGCCCCGGCGCCCAGCGCGGACGCGCGCTGCGCCACAAGTTTCGCATCAAGCATGAACGCGCTCCCCGGCATGATCGAAGAATACAGGCTCGCAGACCCGGGCGACGGTGAATCCTTCCGGCGTCGTCACATGCAGGCGCTGGCCCATCAGCGACCGCCCGCCGGCCACCAGCGCAAGCGCAATGGAACGCTCGCAGTTCTCGCTCCAATAGCTCGACGTCACGTGCCCCAGCATGCGCATGGGCACCGGCTGGTCCGGGTCGGCGACGATCTGCGCCCCCTCGTCCAGCACCACGCGCGCGTTCTCGGTGACGAGCCCCACGAGCTGCTTGCGGCCGGCGGCGACGAGATCGGGCCGCGCGAGCGAGCGCTTGCCGACGAAATCCTTCTTGGCCTTGGCGATCATGCCCGACAGGCCGGCATCGTCGGGCGTCGTCGTCCCGTCGGTCTCCTGGCCAACAATGATGAAGCCCTTCTCGGCGCGCAGCACGTGCATCGTCTCGGTGCCGTAGGGCGTGATGCCGTGCTCGAGGCCCGACTGGTAGATCGCTTCCCACACCGCGCGGCCGTAATCGGCCGGCACGTTGACCTCGAAGCCGAGCTCGCCGGTGAAGGAGACGCGGAACAGGCGGGTCGGCACGCCGCAGATGCGGCCGAGCTTGACGCTCATATGCGGCATCGCCGCGCCGGAGAGGTCGATGCCTTCGACCAGCGGCTCGAGGATCTTGCGCGCGTTCGGGCCCTGCACCGCGATGACCGCCCATTGCTCGGTCGTCGAGGTCAGCCAGACGTCGAGGTCGGGCCATTCGGTCTGCAGGTAATCTTCCATATGGGCCAGCACCCGCGGCGCGCCGCCGGTGGTGGTGGTGACATGGAAGCGGTCATGGGCAATGCGGCCGACGACGCCGTCATCCATGACGAAGCCGTCCTCGCGCAGCATCACGCCGTAGCGGCAGCGGCCGGGCTCCAGCTTGGTCCAGGCATTGGTGTACATGCGGTTCATGAACTCGGCCGCATCCGGCCCGACGATCTCGATCTTGCCCAGGGTCGAGGCATCGAAGATGCCGGCCGAGGCGCGCACCGCCTTGCATTCGCGGTTGACCGCGGCATGCATGTCCTCGCCGCCCTGGGGGAAGTAGTGGGCACGCTTCCACAGGCCGACATCCTCGAAGGCCGCGCCGTGATCGGCGGCCCAGCCGTGGATCGCCGTGGCGCGCACCGGATCGAACAGGTCGCCGCGCGAGGTGCCGGCGAAGGCGCCGAAGGTGACGGGCGTGTAGGGCGGGCGGAAGGTGGTCAGGCCGATCTCGGGGATGTCGCGGCGCAGCGCATCGGCGACGATGCCCAGCGCGTTCATGTTCGACATCTTGCCCTGGTCGGTGGCCATGCCGGTGGTGGTGTAGCGCTTGATATGCTCGATCGAGCGGAAACCCTCGCGCGTCGCCAGCGCCAGATCCTTGGCGGTGACGTCGTTCTGGTAATCGACGAAGGCCTTCACCGTCGCGGCATCGCGGTCATGCGGCGTGGCGCCGAGATGGACGCCGGGCGTGGCCTCCAATGCCGTGACCGCCACCCGCGACACGGAACCACCGGCGCGGCCGACGGCCTGGGCCGCCTCCTCGCCGCGGGCGAACCCGTCCTCGATGGCCGCGGCCAGGCCGAACACGCCGCGGCAGGCGCCGGCCGACCGCTCGCGTTCGGCCGACTGGCCGGGCACATAGGCCT
>JAEYTW010000120.1 GCA_023433835.1 Pseudomonadota bacterium
GGGTAGGCGCCTTGCCGGTTGCGGCGCCCTTGCCCTGGATCCCGGCTTTCGCCGGGATGACGATTGGGCCTTCGGGGCATCAGCAAGCCTGAAGTCGACGCCTGCGGGAAGGCGACGGGCATGCGCATTGGAATACCTAGAGAGATCAAGGTACAGGAAGGCCGCGTGGCGTTGCTGCCGGCGCATGTCGCGCGGCTGGTCGCGGCGGGGGCCGAGGTCTTCGTCGAGCGCGAGGCCGGGCTGCACGCCGGCGCGGCCGATGCCGCCTATGCCGCCGCCGGGGCGACGATCCTCGCCGACGGGCCGGCGGTGTTCGCGGCGGCCGGGATGATCGTCAAGGTCAAGGAGCCGATGCACGCCGAACTGGCGAACCTGAGGGCCGACCATATCCTGATCGCCAACCTCTATTGCGGGCGCGACCGCGCGCTGGTCGATCACCTGCTGGCCACCGGCACCACCGCGATCGCGGCCGAGCACGCCCATCCGCATCACCCCGGCAACAGCCCGATCGCCGGCGAACTCGGCGCGCTCGAAGGTTTGCGCCTGCTGTTCCGGCCGCATGGCGGCAACGGCCGCCATTTCATGCGCCACGCCGGCGCGCGCAGCGCGCGCGCGCTGGTGATCGGGCTGGGGCTGGCCGGGCGCGGCGCGCTGCGCGTGCTGCTCAACCTCGGCGTCGCAGTGACCGGCATCGACGAGGACCCGGCCGCGGCGGCGCGGGCGGCGACGGACTGGTCGCACCGCGACTTCGCTGCCGCCGGCGTCGAGGCCCTGCCCGGCCTGCTCGCCACGACCGATCTCGTCATCAATTGCGTGCGCTGGGACAAGAGCCGGCAGGATCACCTGGTCACCCGCGAGATGCTGGGCCAGCTGTCGCGCGGCGCCGTCATCGTCGACGTCGCCTGCGACCGCGCCGGGGCGATCGAGACGTCGGTACCGACCAGTTGGGAGAACCCGACCTACCAGGTGGCCGGCGTCACCCATTTCTGCGTCGAGAACCTGCCCGCCGCGGTGCCGCCGGCGGCCTCGGCCACCTTCGCCGAGGTGATCGCGGCCATCGCCGAACCAATCGCGGCCATCGGCCTGGAAACCGCGGCGCGCGACCTGCCCTGGCTCGGCGCCGCGGTGGTCTGCCGCGGCGGCCGGCTGCACGACCGGCGGACGGCCGAGTTGCAGGGCCGTCGCTGGGTGCCGTTCGCCGTCTGACCGGCTACCAGCGGCGCCGGCATTGCGCCAGCGCGCTGCCGATCGCCTCGGTCATCTGCCAGCCACGGCCATGCGCCACCCCGACATTGCGCTCGAGCGTGATATCGGCCAGTTCGCGCAACGCGACCTGCGGCCCGGACAGCGCCGCCTGCGGCACCAGGGCGCAACCGATCTCGGCCTCGACCAGGGTCAATGCCTGCTCGTCGCTGTCGGCCGTGGCGCGGATGGCCGGCGCCGCCCCGGCTGCGGCCGCGCGTGCCTGCAGCCGGGCATCGACCTCGCAACCCGCCCGCGCGATCCAGGCCAGCCCGGCCAGGTCGACCAGCCGGACGGTGGCGCGCAGGGTCAGCGGATGGGCCCGCGGCAGCGCCAGCAGGAAGCGGTCTTCCCACAGCGGATAAAAGATCTCGTCGTCGCGCAGGGCCTGGCGGGTGACCAGGCGCAGATCGGCCGCATCGTCGGCCGCCACCACCGTGACCTCATGCCCGCCCGCGGCATGGCCGAGCGCCTTGAGCAGCACGCCGACCCGGTCGAAGGGCAGGAACCGGGTGGCGGCGACGCTAAGCGGCGCACGGGCCCGATCCTCGCGGAACAGATGCCGGATCGCGTCGACATCGGCCAGCAGCTTGATCGCCCGGCCGTAGAGCTGTTCGCCCGCAGGTGTCGGCGTCACGCCCTTGGAATGGCGGATCAGCAACTGCCCGCCCAACGTCGCTTCCAATGTCTGCATGGCGACCGAGATCGAGGGCTGCGACACATGGCAGCGGCGCGCGGCAAGGCTGAGATTGCCTTCTTCGTAGACCGCGATGAAATAGCTGAGACTGCGCAGATCCATGGCGCCTTCATAGCATGGAACTATGGAATAATTTAATTCCATAGCTGGCCAGGGGCGTGGCGGTCTACTAGCATCCGGTGAATCGTCCGCAGTCACGAGCCCCATGCCATGACCTATACCCCGCCCCCGCATCTGACGCAGAACTGGGTCCAGAGCAAGCCGGGGGCCGCGGGCCGGCGCGGCATCGTCGCGTCACAGGCGCGCAGCGCGGCCGAGGCCGGGGTCGCGATCCTGGACCAGGGCGGCAACGCCGTCGATGCCGCCATCGCCACCGCCCTGGCGCTCGCCGCGGTCGAACCCTGGAACACCGGGCTGGGCGGCATCGGCTTCGCCGTCGTCCACCGCGCCGGCGAGGCGCAGGCCGACCTGGTCGATTTCGGCCCCGTCGCCCCCCACCGCCTGGACGCGTCGCGCTTCAAGCTCACGGGCCGCGTCGCCAAGGACCTGTTCGGCTGGCCCGAGGTCGAGGGCGACACCAATGTCCACGGGCCCCTCTCGTTTGCCATCCCTTCGGCCGTCGCCGGCTATGCCGAGATGCATCGGCGCTGGGGCCGGCTGCCGCTGGCGGCGATCATCGAGCCGGCGATCGCGCTGGCCCGCCGCGGCCTGGCCCAGGACTGGTTCACCACGCTGAAGGTGGCGACCTCGGCTTCGATCCTGCGGCGCTATGCCGAAAGCGCCCGCATCTACCTGCCCGACGGCCTGCCGCCGGTGCCGCCCTATCAGGGCGTGCCGGGCTTCTTCACGCTGGGCAACCTGGCCGCGACGCTCGAACGGCTGGGCCAGGCCGGCTGGCGCGATTTCTACGAGGGCGAGATCGCCCAGGGCATCGTCGCCGACACCGCCGCGCTCGGCGGCGTGCTCGATGCCGAGGACCTGCGCGGCTGCACCGCGACCGTGCGCCCGGCCCAGGACTACGCGCGTGGATCCCACGTGCTGCAGCTGGCCGGGGGCTTGACCGCCGCGCCGACGCTGATCGACGTGCTGGACCATCTGCCGGTCGGCCGTGCCGGCACGAGACCCGATGCCCAATGGTACGTGGCGCTGGCCCGCGCGCTGAAGCAGGCCTATGCCCGCCGCCTGGAAGGCTTGGGCGACGGCGAACCGAAATCGGCCGAGAGCTGCACCACCCACCTCACGGCCTGCGATGCCGACGGCACGATGGTCGCGCTGACCTCGACCCTGCTGTCGTCGATGGGCAGCCGCGTGGTGCTGCCGCGTACCGGCATC
The DNA here is from genome assembly GCA_023433835.1 of Pseudomonadota bacterium. Lineage (GTDB taxonomy): Bacteria > Pseudomonadota > Alphaproteobacteria > Ferrovibrionales > Ferrovibrionaceae > JAFKFH01. Next base: position 3,272 of record JAEYTW010000120.1, read on the forward strand.
CTGATGAACAACGGCGTGATGTGGTTCGATCCCGTGCCGGGCAAGCCCAACTCGATCGCGCCGGGCAAGCGCCCGCTGACCAATATGTGCCCGGTGATCCTGCGCGACGGGACGCGGCCGATGCTGGCCGCCGGCGCCTCGGGCGGGCGGCGCATCATGGCCGCCGTGCTGCAGACCACCGCCTTCGTCGCCGAATTCGGGATGAGCCCGGAGGAAGCAGCCCATCAACCACGCATCGACGTGTCGGATGCGACCAACGTCACCGCCGACCGGCGGCTGGGGCCCGAGATCATCGCCGCGCTACAGGCCGACGGGCCGACCGACGTGGTCGATCACGGCGTGATGCCGCTCAATTTCGCCTGCCCGAACCTGATCCACCAGGGGGCGGACGGCACCCGCGCGGGCATCAGCGATGCGGCATCACCCTGGTCGGCGGCAATCGCGCAGGCTTAAGCGAACATCGAAACGATGGCCCCGACCTGGTCGGTCTGCTGCCAGGCCGGCCCCTTGTTCCAGGTGATGATGTTCTGGGCCGTCAGTTCCTTGGCGACGACGCCCTGGGTCTGCGGGTCGATGTCGAGATAGAACGCGGTGCCGGCCTTGGCGAAGGCCAGCGCATCCTTCTGCCATTGGGCATTGGCCCCGAGATTGGGATAGGGATCCTCGTTCAGGAAGTCCGGCGTCACGTTGTCGGCGGTATTGCTCTGGACCTTGATGTTGCCGGCGTTGTCGAGGTCGAAATAGAAGCTTTCGCCGAGATCGGCGGCCGACTTGGCCTCGACCTGCCACATCTCGGTATAGATGCCGGTCGAGACGGCATCCTGCCATTGCGCGACCAGTTCCTGCAGCTTCTGCTTCTTCGCCGGATCGACATCCTCGCTGAACTGACCCTTGGTCTGGTCCAGCGTGGTGATGTTGCCGTCGCCATCCAGCGCCAGCTTGAACGGCACCATGTTCGAGCGCAGCACGTTGGCCGAGAATTGCCAGCTCTCGGTCGCCCCCGCCCCATAGGTCTGGATCTTCTGGTACTCGTCGGCGGCGGTCTGCAGCTTGGTCTTCAACCCCTCGTTGGTCACGTTGGCGTTCTGCTTGACCACCAGCTGGTCGAGCTGGTCCATCGCCTCGGTCAGCCGGTCCTTCTGGGCCTGGGTGTAGTTATCCATCTCGCTGTCGCGTTCACGCGTCACGGTGACGCCGCCGGTTGACGAGTCGATCGAGACGAAGAACGGTTGCCCGGTCTTGGCAAGATAGGAGGCCGAAACCTCCCAGTCCGCCGTGCCGGTATAGGTGCCGGCCGACATTGCCGCCAGGCGTGCCGCGGCGTTGGTATAGATGTTGTTTTTGCTGGTCTCGATCGCGCCCTGGTTGATGATCGCGTCGAGACTCTCCTTCGTCACCGCCTTGGTCATCGAGGTCGACGAGGAATCGCCCGACAGGCTCTTGGCGATCATGTTGGCGACGCCGACGCCGATCGAGGTCGAGGTGACAGCCGAGGTCGTCATGACACGCCCTTCTAGCGCTTCAGGTTGATTATCTCGGACAACATGTCGTCGACGGTCTGGATCGTCTTCGAATTGGCCGAATAGGCGCGTTGCGTCACGATCATGTTGGTGAATTCGGTCGCCAGGTCGACGGTCGACTGCTCCAGCGAGTTGCCCGAGATCGTGCCCGACCCGCCGGTGCCGGAAACGTTGATGTTGCCGCTGCCCGATTCCTGGGTCTCGAAATAGACGTTGCCCGAGCCCGAGCGCAGGCCGTTCGGGTTGGCGAAGGTGACCAGCGGGATCTGGGCGATGGCGCGCGAGGTGCCGTTGTCGAACATCGCCTTGACCACGCCGTCATCGCCGATCGAGACGCCGGTGAAGGTGCCGGAGACCGAGCCGTTCACGTTCGACGAGACCAGCGACGACGCCTTGTCGTTCTGGGTGAAGCCGTCGGACAGGCCGTTGGTGCCGAATTTCTGGGTGATGTTCTGGGGCGTGTCGATGCCGAGGGCGGCGTTCCAGTTGATCGCCAGCGGCGTATTGTTGGTCAGGAAGGTCGAGTTGGCGGTATCGAGCGTGCCGTCGGTGTTGAAGGTCAGCAGCGAGTTGGCGTTGGACTGCGACCCCGCCGAGTTGACCAGGTCCTGCGTGCCGTTGCCGTCGAGATCGGCATAGACCTCGACCGCCCACTGGTTGGTGCCGGTCTTCTGGAAGGCATAGGTCACGGCGCGCGCCGTGCCCTGGCTGTCATAGACCTGGAAGGTACGCTGGAAATCCGGCGCGGTGCCGCTGGTGCCGCCCGAATTGATGTAGGTACCCATGTCGCCGAAATTGTAGGTGGCATCGGCGGTGGTCGAGGCCTGCAGGTTGATGCGCGCGGTGATTTCGGACGAGGCCACGGCGTTGCCCGACAGGCCGCCGACATTGATGGTCGACAGCTGGCTCGTGGTCAGCGACGTGTTGAACGAGGTGTAGTTCGGCGGGATCGCCGGCCAGCCCTGCAGGTAGTACCCGGCCGAATTGACCAGGTTGCCGTTGTCGTCGACGCCGAAATCGCCGGCGCGGGTATAGCCGATCGTGGCACCTGAAGGCAGCGTCGCCGCGCCGCCGTTGGCGGCACCCGCCACCGGTTGCGTCGAAACGACGAAGAAGCCCTGCCCGGAAACCGCGACGTTCGTCGAGGTGGTCGAGGTACCCAGCACGCCCTGATTGGCGATGTATTGCTGGGGGCGCACCTGCACGCCGCCCGGCGTATAGCTGGTCCTGGTCGCGGGCGAGGTGACCAGCGTCGAGAACGACGGGCCGGTCCGCTTGTAGCCGACCGTGTTCACGTTGGCGATGTTGTCGGAAATCATGCTCATCGCCTGGGTCTGCGCCTGCAGGCCCAGGATGCCGGAAACCATCGAACCATAGAGGCTCATCGCGAACTCTCCCTCGTTCAGAGATAGTTGAGCAGAGACAGGCTCTGCACTTTTGCCAGGACGGAATAGGACGCCTGAAGCTGGGTCTGCAGCGCCGATACCTTGGCCGCCGCCGTCGTCTGATCCGCCAAGAGGATGTCGGCCATGCCGTCGGTCGTGCTCTGCACGAGCTGGGTGTAGGTGGTCTTGGCGTAGCCCGCCGTCTGCTGCGCCAACGCAACGCTCGAGGTGAGGTTGTCCAGGCTCTTGATCGGCGTGGCGCTCAAGGCCGCGCCGGGCACGGCATTGCCGTTCAGCGCATCGTTGACCGCGGTCTTGGCATTCGCCACCACAGACGAGATCGTCGCATAGGCGGCCTGCACCGAGGCGGCGGTGTTGCCGACCGGGGTCAGCAGGCCGGTGCCGAGATCGGCGACGTTGGTCAGCCCGTCAAGCAGGCGCTTGAACGCATTGCTCGCCGCCGCGGGCGGCGTGCCGCCGTCGCTGTAGGGCGGCTCGGTCGTCAGCGTCCAGGGCGTGCGGTTCGGATTGGTCGACAGTTGCAGCTGCGGATTGGCGGTCGAATTGGTGCCGATCTGGATCGCCGTCTGCGACGCGGTGCCCGACGAATTGACGACGAAGCGATAGCCGGCATTGGTCGGCGCCGCCGAATTCGGCGGCTGTGCCAGGTCGGAGCCGAAGGTATAGGCATTCTCGAGCGTCGTCTGATCGGCGGTCGGCCCGGTCCCCGGCGGATAGACGGTAATCGCCGGCGAGGACACGTTCGAACCGCCGAACAGATAGCGCGTCGAATCCTGCGAGTTCATCAGGTCGGCGGTCGAGGTCAGCATCGTCGCCGCCTGTTCCGACATCTTGGCGACGTAGTCGTTCAGCGCCTTGGCGTCGGCCGCGGTATCCCCGGTGGGCACCGGCACCGCCGTGCTCAGCAGGCCCTGGAACGATTTGGCCTGGGTCGTCATCGCGGTGGTCGCCGTGGTGGTCAGCGCGGCACGGGTGTTGACCAGGTCGACGTTGGACAGAAACTGGGTCGCGGTCGCATTCTGCTGCTGCAGGCTGGCGAGGCGCGAGATCTGGCCGGCATAGCCAGACCAGTCCTGGCTCTTGTATCCCGTGGTCAATTGCAGCGAGGCGTTGTCGAGCTGCTTTTGGTTCTGCAGCAGCAGGTAGACGAGGCTCTGGCTCTGGGCGTAGGTGCCGACGCGGCTGATGGTGGTCATCCCGTGGTCCTCCCTCAGCGTTTCAGGTTGAGCAGGGTGTCGAGCATTTCGTCGGCGGTCTGGATGACCTTCGACGCGGCCTGATAAGCCTTCTGCTGCTGGATCAGCGTGGCCAGTTCCTCGTCGAGATTGACGCCGGTGGTATCGCCCAGCCGCGTCTCGATTGTGGAGAGCAGCGACGATTGATAGCTTTCCGCATCGCTGGCCGTATCGGCGCGGGTGGCGACGTCGTTGAGGATGGCCGAGGCATAGGACGACAGGCTGCCGGTCTGGGCGGGCAGGTTCCCGGCAGCGGCGAACGACACCGAGGTCGAGCTCAGCGCGGCCGACAGGTTCTTGGAGATCGAGATGTCGGTGCCGCCGCTGGTCGTGTTGAGCAGCGTGGAGTCGGCCAGGATGTCCGGATGGATCTGGATCGTGGCGGCGTTGTCGATGCTGCCGGGCGTGGCCGGCGGGTTGGGATAGACACCCGAGAAGAAGTGATTCGATTCATCGACCGCATTGGTCGGGTCGTAGACGCTGGACCCGGCGGTGTTGGTCGTATTCAGGTTCGTCGCCTGCACGGTGTTGTAGAGGGCCAGCGCCAGCTGGTTCAGCTCGGCCGTCGCCTTCTGCAACTCGCCCTGCGGCAGGCTGGCCGTCGCCGAATACTGGCCGCGCTGGTTCAGCTCGGCCCCGACCGAGCCGCCGTTGGCGATCAGCTGGTTGGTCAGGTCGCCGGTCTTGGACTGGCTGCCGATGGTGCCGAGCCCGATGCGGTTGGTCGGCGTCGTCGCCGTCATCGTCGTGACTTCGGTATAGTCCATCAGCGTGTTGGATGGTGCAGGCCCGATCATGCCGAACTGGTTGGCGCTGCTGCCGTCGACCAGCGTCTGCCCATCCGTGGTCATCACCACCATCTGCCCGTCCGAGCGCACATAGCTCGACGTGCCGACCAGCACCGATAATTGCCGCAGCGCCTCGTCGCGCTTGTCCTGCAGGTCGGAGACGTTGAGTCCGGTGGCGGTCCCTGAGCCGATATCCTTGTTGTAGTCGGCGATCTGCTTCATCAGCGTGTTGGCCTGGCCGAGATCGCCGGCGACATCCTTGTCGGCCTGCAGGCGCTGGTCCTGGATGCTCGTCGACAGGGTGTTGAGCTGCGTCGCCAGGTTCTGCGCCGAGGCGATGACGGTCGAGGCCGGCACGTTGTCGGTGGCCGCGGCAAACGATGCCATCTTCGACTGCAGGTCGCTGATCGCGGTGCCGATGGTGGAGCCGCTGGACGGCTTGCCGAACAATTGCGACAGGCTGGCGGTATAGGACTTGTTGATCGTCGCGGCCCCCAGCGCCGTCGTCGTCTTCAGCTGCTGGGCCTGCAAGGCGCGATCGACGGCGCGCGAGACGCCGCTGACGCCGACGCCCGCCCCCATGCCGCCGATCACCTGGCTGACCAGGTTGGTGGTCTGCTTGTGATAGCCGGGCGTATTCACGTTGGCGATATTGTTCGCCGTCGTGTTCATCGCTCTCTGCGCGGCCGTCAAGGCCGACAGACCGTTCTGCAAAATCGCCGTCACCATGGCGAACACCTCTTTGCGCTGGTAACCGAGATCGGCTCCGAGCGTCCCCACCGGGATAAACGGGTGTCCGCGGGAATCCCTGCGCGCGGGAATCGAAAAAAGATTCGAAAAAGACTCTTAAACGCCGATGCGGCCCCGGGGCCGCCGGCCTATGCCGGCGCGCGATGGCGCCAGAGCCCGGCCGCGCCATGCGCCAGGCCCAGCGCCAGCATCGCCCAGGCCTCCCCCCGGTGCAGCAGCTGCAGCCGGGCGAACAGATCGGGATCGGGCCCGATCGGATGGGGAATGGCGATGACGCCGAGGAAGAGCGTCGGCACGCCCGACGGCGAGGCGGCCGACATCAGGAAGCCGGTGACCGGCATGGCCAGCAACAGGACCAGCAGGACGGCGTGAACGACGCCCGCGGCCCGGTTGGCGGCGTGCGCGCCGCGCCGCCAGCGCCAGGCCAGCCGCCACAGCGTCAGGCCGAAGATGACGATGCCGATGGTCTTGTGCGCCTGGTAGAGCACGAACTTGACCAGCAATTGCGCCAGCGGCACCGCCACCATCGACCAGCCCAGGGCCAGCATCAGCGCGACCAGCGCCGCCGTCCACCAGTGCAGCCGGCGCGGCCCGGTCATTTCAGCCTGACATGGGCGTCGATGGCGATTTCGACCTCGTCCGCCACCATCGGCTTGCCCGCGGTCATGCCGAAATCGCTGCGCAGCACCCGGCCGTCGACACGGAAATAGGCGACCTCGCCGGTGGCGTCCGCCTTGCGGTCGGTCAGCACCGCGTCGAAGGTTTCGTCATGGGCGCGGCCGAGCAGGGTCAGCACGCCATGGACCCGTGCGGTATCGGGGCCGGTGCGTTCGACGCTCGAGCTCGTGAAGCTCATCGTCGGAAAGCGGTCGACGTCGAAATAGTCGGGCGAGCGCAGCAGCTGGTTGCGATCGCCCCAGAAGGTATCGACCGACGCGGTCTCGACGGTCACCGCGACCCGGGCGGTTTCGGGATGATCGGGATCGAGATAGAGCTGGCCGGAAAACTTGTCGAACTCTCCCTTCGTCGTGAAGAGACCGAAGTGGTCGACGACGAAGCGGATATGGGTGCTGGCCGGTTCGACCGGATAGGTCAGGCCTTCGGCGGCGGCATATCCGGGCATGGAAGCCAGGATCAAACAGAGGAATAAGGCAGATCGACGCATCGCTAAACCTCGCCACTGCCCCCCGCGATCGTTCATACTCCCGGCCATTGTTTTGCGCCCATCACGTTCCCGTGCAACGAGGAGGTACCGGTGGCCGAACCCGACATCCTGATCCTGCGCCCGGTCATGTCGATCGTGACCGACCAGCTCGCCCGCCGCTTCCCGCTGTCGCGGCTGTGGGAGGAGGCCGACAAGGATGCCTTCCTGGCCGCGGTCGGCCCGCGCATCCGCGGCGTCGTCGCGGGCGGCCCGGTCGATGCCGCCCTGGTGGCGCGGCTGCCCGCCCTCGAGATCGTCTCGAATTTCGGCGTCGGCTATGACGGCGTCGATACCGCGGCCTGTGCCGCGGCCGGCGTCGTCGTCACCAACACGCCGGACGTGCTGACCGACGAGGTCGCCGACCTCGCCCTCGGCCTGCTGCTTGCCACCGTGCGCGAACTGCCGCAGGCCGACCGTTATCTGCGCGCCGGGCGCTGGCTGGAGCGGCCCTATCCGCTGACCGCGACGCTGCGCGGCCGCCGCCTCGGCATCGTCGGCCTCGGCCGCATCGGCCGGGCGATCGCCACCCGCGCCGCCGCCTTCGGCCTGGAGATCGCCTATCACGGCCGCAACCGGCAGGCCGACATGCCCTATGCCTATTACGACAGCACCGTCGGCCTGGCCGCGGCGGTCGACATCCTGATGGTGGTGGCGCCGGGCGGCGCCGGCACCCGGCATCTCGTCAATGGCGAGGTGCTGAAGGCATTGGGCCCCGAGGGCGTGCTGATCAATGTCGCCCGCGGCTCGCTCGTCGATGAGGATGCCTTGATCGCGGCCCTGGAGGCCGGCGCGATCAAGGCCGCGGGGCTCGACGTCTTCGCCGACGAACCGCGCGTGCCCGAGCGGCTGATCGCCCGCGACAACGTCGTGCTGCTGCCCCATGTCGGCTCGGCGTCGGTGCATACCCGCAACGCCATGGCGCAACTGGTCGTCGATAACCTGCTGTCGTGGTTCGACGGCCGCGGACCGCTGACACCGGTGCCCGAGACACCGGTGCCGCGGCGCTGACGATGCTTAGTGGCGGAAGTGGCGGATGCCGGTGAAGACCATGGCGATGCCGGCCTTGTCGGCCGCCGCGATCACCTCGTCGTCGCGCATCGAGCCGCCCGGCTGGATGACGGCGGTGGCGCCGGCGGCGATCACCGTCTCGAGGCCGTCGGCGAACGGGAAGAACGCGTCGGAGGCCGCGACCGAGCCGCGGGTCGCGGGTTCGGCCAGGCCCGCCGCCGCCGCGGCATCCTCGGCCTTGCGCAGCGCGATGCGGGCTGAATCGACGCGGCTCATCTGACCCGCGCCGATGCCCACGGTGGCGCCGTCCTTGACGTAGATGATGGCGTTCGACTTGACGTGCTTGCAGACGGTGAAGGCGAGCAGCAGGTCGGCGATCTCGGCCTCGGTCGGCTGGCGTCTGGTGACGACCTTGAGGTCGGCGCGCGCGACATGGCCGGCATCGCGGGTCTGCAGCAGGTAGCCGCCCGACAGGCTGCGTACCGTCATGCCGCCGGCGCGCGGATCGGGCATGGCGCCGGTCAGCAGCAGGCGCAGGTTCTTCTTGGCGCTGATGATCCGGCGCGCTTCCTCATCGGCATCGGGGGCGACGATCACCTCGGTGAAGATGTCCGAGATCGCCCGTGCGGTCGCCGCGTCCAGCGTGCGGTTGGCGGCGATGATGCCGCCGAAGGCCGAGACCGGGTCGCAGGCCAGCGCGCGCCTGTAGGCGTCGGCCAGCGTGGCGCCGGTGGCGACGCCGCAGGGGTTGGCGTGCTTGATGATGGCGATCGCCGGGATGTCGGTGAACTCGGCGGCCAGTTCGAAGGCCGCGTCGGTGTCGTTCAGGTTGTTGAACGACAGGGCCTTGCCCTGGACCTGGGTCGCCGTGGCAACGCCGGGACGCTGATCGCCCGAGCGGTAGAAGGCCGCTTCCTGATGCGGGTTCTCGCCATAGCGCAGCACCTCGGCCAGTTCGCCCCCGAAGGTCAGGCGCTGCGGGAAGCGCTCGCCCAGCTGCTCGGCGAACCAGGCCGAGATCGCCGCGTCATAGGCGGCGGTGCGGCCATAGGCCTTGGCGGCGAGATGGCGGCGCAGGTCGAGCCCGGTGGCGCCGCCGTTCTCGCCCATCGCCTTTTCGACCGCCGCGTAATCGCCGGGGTCGACGACGACGACGACGTGGCCGTGGTTCTTGGCCGCCGAGCGGATCATCGCCGGGCCGCCGATATCGATGTTCTCGATGCAGTCGGCAAAGGCCGCGCCCTTGGCGACGGTCGCCTCGAACGGATAGAGATTGACCACCAGGAGATCGATCGGCGCGATCGCATGGTCGGTCATCGCCTGGACGTGGCTGGTTTCGTCGCGCAGCGCCAGCAGGCCGCCGTGAATCTTGGGGTGCAGGGTCTTGACCCGGCCGTCCATCATCTCGGGGAAGCCGGTGTGGCTGGCCACCTCGGTCACCGCGATGCCCGCATCGCTGATCGCCTTGTACGTGCCCCCGGTCGAAAGCAATTCGACCCCCCGTTGGGCAAGGAACCGGGCGAAGTCGACGACGCCGGTCTTGTCGGAAACCGAAAGCAGCGCGCGGGTGATCTTGACGGCGGTCATGGGGATTTTCCGAGAGCAGGGGAATTTTCGCCCGCCCTATAGCAGGGCTGCGCCGGGAGTCAATGGCGCCCGGCGCATGCCTGCCTCCTCACGCCACCATGTCGGCCGGGGTGTAGGGCTGGCCCAGCGCCTCGGCCACCGCCCGGTGGGTGATGCGCCCGCCATGCACGTTCAGGCCGTTGCGCAGGTGGACGTCATCCTCCAGCGCCCGGCGCCAGCCCTTGTCGGCCAGGGCGAGCGTGAACGGCAGCGTGGCATTGTTCAGCGCCACGGTCGAGGTGCGCGGCACGCCGCCCGGCATGTTGGCCACGCAATAATGGACGACGCCGTCGACGACATAGGTCGGCTCGCGATGGGTCGTCGCCTTCGACGTCTCGAAACAGCCGCCCTGGTCGATCGAGACGTCGACCAGCACCGCGCCGCGCCGCATCCGCCGCACCATCTCGGCGGTGACCAGCCGCGGGGCGGCGGCCCCGGCGACCAGCACCGCGCCGATGACGAGATCGGCGTCCAGCACATGCTCCTCGATGGCATCGACGGTCGAGAAGATCGTCTGCATCTTGGCGCCGAACTGCAGGTCGAGGTCGTAGAGGCGATGGATCGAGCGGTCGATGACCACGACCTTGGCCTCCAGCCCCATCGCCATGCGCGCGGCGTTGGTGCCGACCACCCCGCCGCCGAGGATGACGACCTTGGCAGCCGGCACGCCGGGCACGCCGCCGAGCAGCATGCCGCGCCCGCCCTGGGCCATTTCGAGGGCATGGGCGCCGGCCTGGATCGACATGCGGCCGGCCACCTCCGACATCGGCGCCAGCAGCGGCAGGCCGCCGCGGGCGTCGGTCACCGTTTCATACGCGATGGCGACCGCGCCGGAGTCCATCAGCGCCCGGGCCTGGTCCGGGTCGGGTGCCAGATGCAGATAGGTGAATAGTATCTGGCCCTCGCGCAGCATCGCGCATTCCCGGGCCTGGGGCTCCTTCACCTTGACGATCATGTCGGCCCTGGCGAACACCTCGGCGGCATCGGCCGCAATGGTGGCGCCGGCCGCCCGGTAGTGATCATCGGTGAAGCCGATGGCATCGCCGGCATGGGTCTCCGCCAGCACGCCGTGGCCGTGATGGACCGCCTCGCGCACTGCGGCCGGCGTCATGCCGACGCGGTTTTCCAGAACCTTGATCTCCTTGGGCACCCCGATAAGCATCGTGCACTCCCTTGGCTGTCTGAAGTCCGAGGGGCACGAGCGTCACATATCAGGGCATCAGGCGCCAGTACCCACCGCCTCCGCCACCGTCCGGTAGCCGTCGGCCCGCAGCAGCGCCGCCAGCTCGGCCTTGATGCGGCCGACCAGCCCCGGCCCGTGGTACACCAACGCGGAATAGAGCTGCACCGCGGCAGCCCCCGCCCGGATCTTGGCGTAGGCATCCGCGCCTGAACCGACGCCGCCGGCCCCGATCAGCGTCAGCCGGCCGGCGGTCAGCCGCCGCATCTCGGCCAGGAGGGCCGTCGACGGCGCCATCAGCGGCCGCCCCGACAAGCCCCCCGCCTCCGCCTTATGGGCGGAACGCAGGGTCTCCGGCCGGGCGAGCGTGGTGTTGGACACGATCAACCCGTCGAGGCCGTGTTCGATCGCCAGCGCGGCGATGTCGGCGCAATCCTCCGGCGCCAGGTCCGGCGCGATCTTCAGGACCAGCGGCACGGCAACCATCCCTCGACGCGCTGCTTCCAGTGCGGCGAGCAACCGCGCCAGCTCATCCTTCTGCTGCAAAAGGCGCAGGCCCGGGGTGTTGGGCGAGGAAACGTTGACCACGACATAGCCGGCCAGCGCGGCGACCCGGCGGAATCCCGTCACATAGTCGGCGACGCGGTCGGCGGCATCCTTGTTGGCGCCGATATTGACGCCGACCAGGCCCCGCCGCGCCCGGCGGCGGATCAGCCGGCCCGCGGCCTTCTCCAGCCCCTCGTTGTTGAAGCCCATGCGGTTGATGACGGCCTCGTCCTCCGTCAGGCGAAACAGCCGGGGCCGCGGATTGCCGCCCTGCGGCAGGGGCGTGACCGAACCGACCTCGACCAGCCCGAAACCCGCGGCCAGCATCTCATCGGGCACCTCGGCATTCTTGTCGAAGCCGGCCGCCAATCCTATGGGATTGGGCACCTTGGCACCGAACAGCTCGGTCGCCAGCAGCGGATCGTCGGCCCCGGCGACGCGCGGGCCGAGCCCGAGGCTCAGGCCCCGTATCGTCAGCCGATGGGCGGTCTCGGGATCGAGCAGATGCAGCGCCCGGGTGGCGGCATCATGCAGGCCGCTCATGGCAGCAGCGCGGGGAAGACATGCCTGCCGTCGGACCCGAGCGGCAGGGGCACGGCCGAGGCCACGGCCGTCACGTCGAGGGGGGCATAGAGATGTGGGAATAATTGCCCACCGCGCGAAGGTTCCCAGCGCAGATCCTGGCCCAACGCGTCGGCGGCGACGCAGATCAGGATCTGGTCGGTGCGGCCGGCGCGGTGGCGCGCGGCGGATTCCGCGACCTGGGCGCCGGTCGAGAAATGCATGAAGCCGTCGCGGATGTCGTCCGGTGACCCGCGATAGTGGCCGGTGGCAAGCGCTGCCTGCCAGTCGGCGGCGGCGGCAAGGTGATAGATATGCTGCGCGGTGCTCATGACACCGGCCTTATACCCCCATAACAACCTTTTCGCAGTCGCAAAACGACTTTGGGCGTTGACAAACTTGTGGGAATTTCGTCAAGCCCACTGGAAAAGCGCTGCAACTTGGGTAATCATGCCTCTCATGCTTACTCATCGTGCCATCTGGAAAGCCATCGACGGCCTCGCCACGCGCTACGGCTATACGCCCTCGGGCCTTGCCCGGCAGGCCGGCCTCGATCCCACCGCCTTCAACAAGAGCAAGCGGTTCGGCCCCTCGGGCCGGCCCCGCTGGCCCTCGACCGAAAGCATCGCCGCCATCCTCAAGGCGACCGGCGCCGGCTTCGGCGAGTTCACTGCGCTGACCGGTTCGCCCAGCGGCCGGCCGATCCCGGTGACCACGCTGGCCAAGGCGCAGAAGCCCGGGGCGTTCGACGCCAAGGGCCGGCCGCAGGGCAAGGGCTGGAAAACCGCCGCCCTCGGCCATGGCGACGACGAGGACGCCTTCGCCATCGAGATCGGCGGCGAGACCTTTGCGCCGCTGTTCCGCGAAAAGGACCAGATCATCGTCGCCCCCGGCGGCACGGTGAAGGCGGGCGACCGCGTGCTGGCGATGACCGCCGGCGGCGAACTCCTGCTGCGCGAGGTCTCCAAGACCCAGGCCAAGTCGGTCAAGCTGGTGCCGCTCGGCGGCCGCAAGGGTGAAAAGACCTACGAGAAGGGCGAGCTCGCCTGGATCGCCCGCGTCGGTGCCGTCATCGCCGGCTGATGCC
>JAEYTW010000134.1 GCA_023433835.1 Pseudomonadota bacterium
GCGCCAGCGCCATGCTGTCCGCCCCGCCGGAAACGGCGGCGGCAACCGGCGCCCCGGCCGGCAGCGTGATCAGGCGGTCGATCAGGCGGCCGAATTCGGCCGCCGTCAGGACGCCAGGGTCAGCCACTGCATCCGGCGCGCGCCCGCTCGGCCGCGGCGAGCTGGCGGACCGAGGGCGGCGGGTTGGGGAAGTCGGCATTGAGCTGGCGGAAGACCGCGCAGGCCTGCTGCTTCTGGTTCATGTTGGTCAGCGACATGCCGAGCTTGACCAGCGAATCCGGGGCCTTCGGGCTCTTCGGATATTTCTGGTAACCCTTCAGGAAGTTTGCCGCCGCCTTCTCGTAATCCTTGCGGGCGTAGGAGCTTTCGGCCAGCCAGTACTGGGCATTGCCGGCAAGCTTGTCGTCGGGATAGGCGCCGAGCCATTCGTTGAAGGCCTGTTCGGCACCGCTGTAGTCACCCTTCAGCAGCAGCTTGTAGGAGAAATCGTAGCGGTCCTGGGCGCTGCCCGGCGGCAGGGTGACCTTGGGCGTCGGCGCCGAGGCCTGCTGCTGGGCCGGGGCCGCGGGGGCCGGGCCGGCCCGCAGTTGCATCGGCGCGCCCGAGTTCAGATCCTTCGGGCCGCTGGCGCCGTTGCCCTCGGACGACGAAGTCTGCGACCCGCCCGGCGGTTGCGCCGGCGGCGCCCCGCCGACCGGCGGCTTGCCGCCGTTTTCCAGCACGCCGAAGCGGTAATCGACGTCGGCGACCAGCTTGTCGACGCGCTCGGTCAGCCGGCGGTTGTTGTAGTCCGACTGCTCCTGGTGGTTCAGATACTGGCGCATCTGGTTTTCCAGCTGGTCCAGCCGGTCGGACAGGTTCTGCACCGCGCCGGCCGCCGGCTGGGTGTTGCGCTGGCTGGACTGCATCTGCTGCATCTGCTGTTCGAGCGCGGTCATCCGGTCGCTCAGCAGTTTCCAGTCGTTCCAGCCCTGCGCCCGGGCCGGGGCGCTCAAGGCCAGAAGGCTCGCGCCCACCGCCAAGGCGGACGCCCACTTGTTCAGTCGCGCTGATGACATCTTGCCGATTCCCGTGCAGTCCCGTGCAGCCGAGCCGCAGCTTGTCCGAAAATTCGAGTCCTTAAGTGTTCCCCGATTCAGGCCAAATCAAGGCCTCCGTCAGGAACGCCAAGGCGCCCCGCGGGAAGAATGCGGAACGCCGGAAAAAGCTCCAGAAAACAAAGCGCCGAAAAGCAAAGCGCCAAAAACAAAACGGGGAGCGCGCAACGCGCGCTCCCCGCCAGAACTCAGTGCAACGCAGTCGTCAGATTAGTTGGCGACGACCGAAACCGCACGGCGATTCTGGGCCCACGCCGCCTCGTTGTGGCCGAGCGCAACCGGGCGCTCCTTGCCGTACGAGATGGTCTGCAGGCGGTTGGCGGCGATGCCCTGGTTGACGAGGTAGTTGCGGGCCGCGTTCGCACGACGCTCGCCGAGGGCGAGGTTGTACTCACGAGTGCCGCGCTCGTCGGCATGGCCTTCCACGACCAGACGGACCTGGGCGTTCTTCTTCAACCAAGCGGACTGGCGATCAAGGGTCGCGCGGGCCTGCGGGCTGAGGTCGGACTTGTTGGTGGCGAAGAAGACGCGGTCGCCGACGTTGACGACGAGGTCTTCCTGCAGGCTGAGCTGGCGCTGAGCCGGCGCGGCCGGCGCCGGGGCGGTCGCACCGCCGGAACCACCGGTAGCAGCCGTCGACTCCGGCGCCGTCTCGCAGGCGGCGACCAACAGAGCAGCGGCGGCCACCGCGATGAACTTCGGGCCGAACGAGTAGAGGCGCATTTTATCTCCCCTCATGAGGATGTTTGCTGACGACAGGTTGCACAAGTATCACGGCTATTCATCCCCGAGCCTGGGAAACGCGAACACGGTGGTGATCGCCGCAATCTGAATCACTGGCATCTTATACCGGCCGTGCCTAGCCTAATCAAGGCCAAACCCTTACCGGGCCAACGGAAACCTTCACTGAACCAGCGGCGAAAGCGGCGACCACGCGGGGTCCGACGCGTCCGTCGGGGTGATCACTTCGCGCTCATTGCCCCCAGTCAGATCGATAGACCAAATGCGCGTGCGGCCCGGTTGTTCCCTAAAAAACATCAACACGCGGCCGTTGGGTGCCCAGGTCGGGGCTTCCTGCACCGCCGAGCTCGACGAAAGGATACGTTCGCCCGAACCATCCGGCCGCATCACGCCGATCTCGAACTTGCCGCCCCCGTTGGTCTCCTTGGTGAAGGCGATCAGGTCGCCGCGCGGCGACCAGACGGGGGTCGAATATTGCCCGCCCTGGCCGAACGAGATGCGCTGCTGATTCGACCCATCCGCGTTCATCACATAGATCTGCTTGCCGCCCGAGCGGTCGGAATTGAACGTAATGCGGGTGCCGTCGGGGGAATAGGACGGCGAGGTGTTGATCGAGGGGTCGTTGGTGATCTGGGCCTCGCGGCGGTTGCGCAGGTCCATGCGGAAGATGTTGGAGATGCCGTCCTTGGCGTAGGACATGATGACGCTGTTGCCGTCGGGCGCGAAGCGCGGCGCGAAGGTCATGCCGGCGAAGGTGCCAACCAGTTCCTGCTGCCCGGTGTCGATATTGAAGAGATAGACGCGCGGCGGCGCCTGGCGGCCGGTCGGATAGGCCAGATAGGTGATTTCCTGCTGGAAGCGCGCCGGGTTGAAGCGCGGGGTCAGCACCAGGTTGTCGCCGGTGGTCAGGAACTTATTGTTCTCGCCGTCCTGATCCATGATGGCGAGCCGCTTGCGCCGGGCATTGCCCGGGCCCGATTCGGAGACATAAACGACGCGGGTGTCGAAATAGCCATCCTCGCCGGTCAGCCGCTTATAGATGGCGTCGGCGATGATATGGGCGACGCGGCGCCAGTTTTCCGGCGTCGAGAAGAAGACGAGGCCGGTCAGCTGCTGCTCGGCATAGATGTCCCACAGGCGGAATTCGGCGCGCAGGCGCCCGTCGGCCTGGTTCTCGATGCGCCCCGTCACCAGCGCCTGCGCGTTGATCACCCGCCAGTCCTGGAAGCGCGGCTGGGTGCGCATGTCCTCGGGCTTCTGGATGTGCGACTTCGGATCGAGCGGCCGGAACAGGCCCGAACGCTCGAGATCGGCGCGGATCACCTTCGGCACGTTGATGGCGGTCTGGGCCGCCGCGGTGCCGTCGGAATCGAAATCCGAAATCGCGATCGGCATCGGCTCGATCGTCGCCTTGGTGATGTCGATCCGCAGCTGGGCCCGCGCCTCGCCCAATGGCACGGCTGCGGCACCAAGCAACAGCGCACCAACGAGTGCGAGGCGATAGGCGAATGGCATCATCTGCATCGTCTTCATCCCAGCATATCCTTCGGATCGAACGTCAATTCAATTTCCTTCCAGGTATCATACTTGCCCGTCGGGAGGTTCTTCAGCGGCGAGCATTTAAACACGGCACGCATGGCACTTTCAGCCGCGGCGCGATAAGTCTGCTCACCCATGCGGCTGGTGTCGATGAACACCGGCTGCCGCTGCAACGATCCGTCCTGGTTGAGCCAGATGCGGATCCGGACCTTGAGGCTCGCCGCGTCGCGGGCCCCGGCATCGAAGCTCCAGCAGCGCGCATACTGGCTGCGGATGCCGTCGATCTCCGACATCGAGAGCGGGGCGGACGGGTTGTAGTTGTTCGATTCGCTGCGCGACGGCGAAGCCTGCGGCGGCGTCGGCTTGGCATCCGCCTGCGGTTTGGTCGGCGCCTTGTCGCGCTCCTTCAGATTCTTGTCGAGCAGCGCGGCGAGCTTGTTGACGTCGAGCGGCTTCGGGTCAGGCTTGGCCTGCGGCGAGGTGACGGGCGACGGCGTCGGGCGCGCCTTCGGCACCGGCGGCGCCTCGGTCGGCGGCGGCGGGGTCTCGACCTTCGGCGGTTCCGGCTTGGGCGGCTCGGGCTT
>JAEYTW010000237.1 GCA_023433835.1 Pseudomonadota bacterium
CGATGGAACAGCCGGCAGCGCAGATGCGCCTCGACCGCGTCGAGGCGGCGGGTGATCGTCGCCGGATCGACCTGCAGCGCCTTGGCCGCGCGCGACAGCCCGCCGGCATCGGCCACCGCCAGCACGAAACGCAGATGATCCCAGTCCATTCCCTACCCCCACCCGGTATCGGCGCAAGACCGTTACCGCATCCCCGCCGGTTCCCCCGGGGCGGCGCGCGCGGCACATCGAGGCAGCAACCATTGCCGAAGGGGATATGCCATGACCAGCGCCTTGATGCCGACCTATGCGCGTGCCGCCCAATCCTTCGCCCGCGGGGAGGGTTCCTGGCTGATCGGCCGCGACGGCCGCCGCTTCCTCGATTTCGCCGCGGGCATCGCGGTCTGCGCGCTGGGCCATGCCCATCCCCGGCTGATCGCGGCGCTGACCGACCAGGCCCAGCGGCTGTGGCATTGCTCGAACCTGTTCGAGGTGCCCGAGCAGGAGGCGGTCGCCGCCAGGCTGGTCGAGCAGAGCTTTGCCGACGTCGTGTTCTTCGGCAACTCGGGCGCCGAGGCCAACGAATGCGCGATCAAGCTGGCCCGCCGGCATCATGCGATTGCCGGCCGGCCGGAACGCTGGCGGATCCTGGCCTTCGACGGCTCGTTCCACGGCCGCACGCTGGGCACGCTGGCCGCCGCCGGCAACCCGAAGAACCTGCTGGGCTTCGGCCCGCCGGTGTCGGGATTCGACCATGTGCCGTTCGGCGACCTCGAGGCCGCCGCCGCCCGCGTCGGGCCCGAGACCGCCGCCATCCTGGTCGAGCCGATCCAGGGCGACGGCGGCATTCGCGTGCCCCCGCCCGGTTTCCTGCAGGGCCTGCGCGATCTCGCCGACCGCCACGGCATCCTCCTGATGTTCGACGAGATCCAGACCGGCATCGGCCGCACCGGCCGGATGTTCGCCTATCAGGAAGCCGGCGTCGTGCCCGACGTGATGGCGCTGGCCAAGGGGCTGGGCGGCGGCTTTCCGGTCGGGGCGTGCCTCGCCACCGCCAGGGCCGCGGCCGGGATGACGGCCGGCAGCCATGCCTCGACCTTCGGCGGCAACCTGCTGGCGATGAGCGTCGCGGGCGCGGTGCTCGATACCGTCGGCACGGCCGGCTTCCTGGCCCAGGTCGGCGAAAACGGCGCCCGGCTGGGCCGGGGTCTCGATGCGCTGGTCGGCCGTCACGGAAACGTATTCGAGGCGCGCCGCGGCATCGGGCTGATGCAGGGCCTGCGCTGCCGCGGCGATCAGCCCGCGATGGTTGCCAAGCTGCGCGGCCTCGGCCTGATCGTCGCGCCGGCGCAGGATCAGGTCATTCGTCTTCTACCGCCGTTGGTTGTCACCCCGGCGGAGATCGATACCGCGATCGGTATCCTGGAACGCGCCGCCGCCGAAAACTGACACGGACATGACGGGCCCGCAGCAAAGAGTTGCTGCGGGCTGTCTTTATTCCACGACAACCAAATAACGATGAAACAGTGTTCGAGTGGCGTGTAAAAACTCGTAACAGTCGGTCAAATACCTCTTTGCGCCCGTCCGAAAGATATGTAAAAGAAGGTCATCGTTTCACACAACCTGTCTTGGACCTACGCGTTTCCGTCATGGCCGGCCCTCTCACCTCCGCCCTTCTCGCCGTCAGCATCACCGTCGTGCAGCCCGCCGTGGCGCCGATGCCGGTGAATGGCGTGTGGGCCGCGCCGGCCGCCGCGAACTTCACCCAGGTCGTGGAACAGTGGAGCAGCCAGGCCGGCGCGCCGAAGCCGCAGGTCGCCCCGCAGCTGGCCGCCCTTGATCTGTCGCAGGTGAGCGTCAAGGCCCCCGACCTGTGCAGCGCGGTCGGCAAGCTGGTCGGCGCGATGAAGCGCATGCAGCCGCGCCCGGCACTGGCCGAATGCGACACCGCCTCGGGCCGCGTCGTCATCGGCCTGGCCGACTGAGATTTCTTTCCTCGCCGTCAATACGTCACCGTGACGATGATCGCGTCGGTATAGTTGCCCGGCGCGACGATCTGCGCCGGCGCGATCCGGCCATAGATCGGGTAGTTCCGGACGGTGGTCCCGACCCCCAGCAGATAGCCGTCGCTGACGGTGACGGTGCCGGAGCTGCCGTCGCCCCAGATCGTGGCATAGCCGCTGGTCGTGTAGAGGTTGTAGTTCATCACCGACGATGCCGAGGACGGCGTCCGCATGGCCCGCGTCGCGTAGCTGCCGCTGCCCGAGGACAGCGCGATCGTGTAGGCGACCAGCAGCGAGACGACGCCGAGCAGCGAGCAGCTCACCTGCACCCCGCCGGTCGAGAAGACCGGCGCGCTCGACAGCGGGTCGTAGATTCCGAACGACACCGCCGTGGTCGAGATCGAACAATCGGCGATCGCATGCGCCTCGCGCGTCAGGCAGCACAGGACGGCGACGATGGCGATCAGTCTGGCGATCATGGCCTGGCCCCGCAAATGACCGTCACCCGGCCGGGTGCCGCGTCGACCGGCAGGTCGAAGCGGCAGGGGCCGCGTGAATCGGCGACTTCGAAAGTGGTGGCGCGTCCGTTGACGGCCTCGATATAAGCCTCGCCGTCGTAACCGACGCGATAGGTCTTGCCGTCGGCCAGCCGGGTCGCCTGGACGCCGCGTTCGACCGGCGTGCCGTCGGGCCGCGCGATCGTCACCATGCGCGACAGGTCGGCCCGCGCTTCGAACGTCGCCATCGCCCCGCCGCGATAGCCCGGCGTGATGACCTGTTCGAGGCTGGCGATGTCGGTGGTGATCGGCACGCTGGCCGCGTCGATCGAAATCTTCGACGGGAAGTTCGAGATCAGCTTCGGCAGGAACAGGTTGCCATTGGCATCGGTCGTGCCGACCGGCCGGTTGTCCTGCATCACCGTCACGTTCGGAAAGCCGGGCATCTCGACATAGCCGTAGGCATCGTCGATGCGGCGGGCGAACTCGACCCCGCCGGGCAGGCCGACGACACTGCCCGAGGCGCTGAGGCGCCCCGCGGTGGTCTCGCCGAACCGCTCGAAGGCGAGGCCGAAATCGCCGTACTGGGTGCGGCGGATGACGTCGGCGCCCATCTGGTTGACCGTGGCGCGCGAGGCGAGGAAGCCGTAATCCCAGCCGCGCTCGGACTCCGAATGGCGCGCCTGGATCGTGCCGGTCGAACCGCCGGTGCCGCCGGTGTACTGGGCGGTGGCGGTATTCTTGCCGCCGAACAGCACGGTGACCGACAGGCCGACCGTATTGTTGCGCGTGCCCTGGCGGGCGCTCATCGCATAGAGGTTGGCGACGACGTTCTCGCCCAGCGGCAGGCCCCAGTTGGCGGTCATGATCGTCGCGGTCGGCTGGTCGTAGTAGGACTGGCGGATCAGGGAGACGCCGAAGGTGCCGAAACGGTTGAGCGCCAGCCCGACATTGGCCAGGGTCTGGGCTTTCTTGATGCCGAACGGCTGGAAATCCGGATCGCCGAAATCCTCGAAATCCCTGGCATAGAATTTCTGGCTGAACGACAGGCTGAGCGGCAGGACGAGGCGGGAGAAGCCGGCGCCCGCCATCCACTTGCCGCCTTCGGGCGTGCGCGCCCACGCGGTCTCGCCGTGGAGTTCCCCGATATCGAGCATCGAACGGGAGAGGCTGACGCCGGCGGCCTGGCGCTTCTGGGTACCCTCGGCATGCACTTCGCCGGTCAGGTCGTCGGTGAAGCCGTAGCGATAGGTGCCCGAGCCGACGACCTGCCCGTAATCGAACGAGTCGATCTGGAAGCTGCGGCGCACCCAGCCGGCCTCGAACGAGAAATCGGAAAGGCCTTCCTTCAGCACCTGCGGGCTGACGTAGAACGGCTGGGTCACCGATTGCTGGCGGCCCAGCGCGTCGGTGACCACCACCCGGGTCTGGCCGCCCCCGGTGATCGCCGGGATCTGGTTCAGCGAGAACGGGCCCTGCTCGACATTCGTGCGATAGCGCAGCGCATTGTCGATGAACACGTCGACGGTCGACGGCAGGTTTGCCATGCCGGCATAGGCCGGCAGGGCAAACGGGATGAACCCCGGCTGCACGGTGAAGTTGGTGGCGTACTGGATGCCGCCGAAGCGGTAGGAGGTGCCCCAGTCGCCGGCGCGGGACAGCCCGTCGCCCACCTTCAGCCGCGCCAGTTCCTCCGGGAAGTCGTAGACATAGGCGGTCTCGAGCCGGGTGACGCCGTCGAGGCCGCCGCCGGCCCGCCCCGTCGCGGTCGATCCGAGCAGGCCGCCGCCGAGCGAGACATTGGCATCGAGGTAGCCGGCGGCGTAGTTCTGGCCGGTACCGGCGGTCTGGGCCACGACATCGTAATTGACGAAGCCGCTGGTCATCCGCGCCTTGGCCGGGCCGGCCGCCGGCTCCGGCGACAGGTTGAGGGCCTGGGTGGCGAC
>JAEYTW010000264.1 GCA_023433835.1 Pseudomonadota bacterium
ACCTTGGTCTGGTCGAGATAGGGGTGGTATTCGACCTGGTTGGTGACGATCGGGCCTGAAGACAGCCGCGCCGCCTCGGCCATCAGCGCGGTCGAATAATTGCTGACGCCGATATGGCGCGCCTTGCCGGCCTGGCGCACCGCGTTGAGCGAGCCGATCTGGTCGGCCAGCGGCACCTTGTCGTTGGGCCAGTGCAGCAGCAGGAGATCGACGTAGTCGGTGCCGAGCTTGGCCAGGCTTTCGTCGACCGAGGCGCCGAACGCCGGTTCGGCGAACTTATCGACCCACACCTTGGTGGTCAGGAACACGTCGCCGCGGGCGACGCCCGAGGCGGCGAGGCCCTGGCCCACCGCCGCTTCGTTGCGATAGATCTGCGCGGTATCGATATGGCGATAGCCGAGCTTGAGGACATGGGCAACCATGCGGGCAGTATCGGCATCGTTCATCCGGAAGGTGCCGAAACCGAGGGCGGGAACGGGGTTCATCTGTTACTCCTTCGATCAGCAGGCGACGGCGGCAGCAGCAGCAGGCGCGGCGGCGCCGCGACGGTCGAGCCAGCCGCTCCACAAGGTCAGTCCCAGCCCAACCAGGACCAGCAGCGCGCCAACCCACGGCGTGGCGCCTAGGCCCAGCGGCGAGTCGACGACCGCCCCGCCGATCAGGGCACCCAGCGCGATCCCCAGGTTGAAGGCGGCGATGTTGAGCGCCGAGGCGACGTCGACCGCGCCCGGGGGCGCGTGGCGGCGCGCCAGTTCGACAACATAAAGCTGCAGGCCCGGCACGGTCGAGAAGGTCAGCACGCCCATCACGCCCAAGGTGATCAAGGTCAGCGGGGCCGAGACGGCCGTGAAGGTGAAGGCCACCAGCACGGCGGCCTGCAGCGCGAACATCACGACCAGCGCCCGCACCGGCCGGCGGTCGGCGACCTTGCCGCCGAGGATGTTGCCGAGCGCGATGGCGACGCCGAACCCGACCAGGATCAGACCGACCGTGGTTTCGGCAAAGCCGGTGATCCGCTGCAGGATCGGCGAGAGGTAGGTGAAGGCGACGAACACGCCGCCATAACCGAACATCGTCATCAGGAAGGCGATGACCAGCCGGCCGCGGCCGAGCACGCGGACCTGGTCGCGCAGGGATGCCGGCTGGGCCTTCGGCAGCCTGGCCGGCAGCAGCGCCGCGGTCGCGAGCATCGCGACGACGCCCAGGATCGCCACCGCCCAGAAGGTCGCCCGCCAGCCGAACTGCTGGCCGATGAAGGTGCCGAGCGGCACGCCGGTGACGATGGCCACGGTCAGGCCCGAGAACATCAGGGCGATGGCCGAGGCCCGGCGGTCGGGCGCCACCAGTTCGGCCGCGATCGTCGACCCGACGGCGAAGAACACGCCGTGGCCGAAGGCGGTCAGCACGCGGGCGGCCAGCAGCACCTCGAAGGTCGGGCTCAGCGCCGCCAGCGCATTGCCGGCGGTGAACAGGCCCATCAGCCCGAGCAGCAGGGTCTTGCGCTCCATCCGGCCGGTGGCGGCGGTCAGCACCGGCGCCGAGAAGGTGACGCCGAGGGCGTAGACCGAGGCGATCAGCCCGGCGGCCGAGATCGAGATGCCGAGATCACCGGCGACGGTCGGCAGGATGCCGACGCTGATGAATTCGGTGGTGCCGATGGCATAGGCGCTGATGGTCAGCGCCAGCAGGGCAATGGGCATGGTCGACCTCATGGTGCAAGCAGTTGTTGCGCTGCAATATGGATCGGACCTATTGCGATGATAACGATGTGATATAGATCAGTATCCGTGAATTAATTTCATAGGTGATGCATGAACAACCGGGCCGGCGAGATGGAGGTGTTCGTGCAGGCGGTGCGGTCGGGCAATTTCTCGGCCGCCGGCCGCCGCCTCGGCCTGTCGCCGTCGGCGGTCAGCAAGGTGATCAGCCGGATCGAGGACCGCCTGGGCACGCGCCTGCTGGTACGCTCGACCCGCAGCCTGAAGCTGACGGCAGAGGGCGAGGCCTATCATGCGCGCGCCTTGCACATCCTCGCCGATATCGAGGAGACCGAGCGGATGGTGGCCCATGGCGCCGATGCCGCGCCGCGCGGCCGCCTGCGCGTCTCGGCCTCGATCCCGTTCGCCGTCCAGCACGTGCTGCCCCGGGTGCCGGAGTTCCTGGCGCGCTATCCCGGCGTCGACCTCGACCTCAGCCTCAGCGACGACGTCGTCGACCTGATCGAGGACCGCACCGACGTCGCGGTGCGCGCCGGCCCGTTGCGCGATTCCGCGCTCAGGGCCCGCAAGCTGTGCGAGACGCGGCATGTGGTGGTGGCAAGCCCGGCCTGGATCGCGCGCCACGGGCTGCCGGCGCGGCCCGACGACCTCGACGGCCGCAACTGCCTCGGCTTCAACTTCCGGCGCAGCCTGAACGAATGGCCGTTCCGCGAGCCCGGCACGCAGACCATCCGCGCGCTGGCGGTCGGCGGCAATTTCGCGACCAACAACGGCGAGACCATGCGCCAGATGGCACTGGCCGGCCTGGGCGCCGCCCGGCTGGCCCGTTATCACGTCGATGCCGACATCAAGGCCGGAAGGCTTCTGCCGATCCTGGAAGACTGGAATCCGGGCGACACGCAGTTCGTGCATGCGGTGTTCGTCGGCCACGCCCACCTCGCCGCCCGGATCCGGGCCTTCGTCGACTTCCTGGCGGATCAGGATGCCGAGAACAGCCCGTTGACCTCGCCGTAGGTCATCGCGCCTTCGCCCAGCACGGCCGAGCGGCCGTGCTCGAGGAAATCGCGGGCCAGGCCATCGATGCGGCCCCAGGCGGCCTGGGTGATGCCCGAGCCGGCGCTGAGGCGGCGCACGCCGAGCTTGCCCAGTTCCGCCGCATCGGCCAGGCCGGGCCAGGCCATCAGGTTCACCGGCATGCCCACCCCGGCGACGATGGCCCCGATCTCGTCGGGTTCGCTGAGGCCCGGCACGAAGATGCCGCTGGCCCCGGCGGCGCGATACTTGGCCGCCCGTTCGAGCACCGCGGACACCCGCTCGGCCTTCGGCGCCAGGCCGCGCAGATAGATGTCGGTGCGGGCGTTGATGTAGAGATTTACCCCGGCCTGGACCGCCGCCGCCCGCGCCACCGCGATCTTGGCGGCCAGCACGTCGGGCGAGCCGGCACCGTCCTCGATGTTGATGCCGGCAGCACCCGCCTCGATGACACGCGCGACCGTGACGGCGGCACCGACCGCATCGACGGCATAGCCACCCTCGATGTCGACCGTCAGCGGCACCTTGATGGCGCGCACGATGCCCCGGATGGTGCCCACCAGCAGGTCGACCGGCAGGGCATCGCCGTCGGGATAGCCATGGGCCCAGGCGACGCCGGCGCTGGTGGTGGCGACGGCCTTGGCCCCGGCATGCTCGATCAGCCGCGCCGTGCCGGCATCCCAGGCGTTGGCGAGCTTCAGCGGTTCGGGCCCCTGGTGCAGGGCATGGAAGGCGGTGGCGCGATCTGCTTGGGCGGTCATCGTCGACTCCATCGTTTTTCCTAGAAAGGCAATTCGGGGGCGCGGCCGGCCCGGCTTTCATGCGAGAGCAGCCAGCGCTTGCGGTCCATGCCACCGCCGAACCCGACCAGCCGGCCGTCGGCGCCGATCACGCGATGGCAGGGCACGACGATGCCGACCGGGTTGGCATTGTTGGCGAGGCCGACGGCGCGCGAGGCGCCGGGATCGCCGACGCGGCGGGCCATCTCGCCGTAGGAGATCGTCTCGCCGCAGGGTATGCGCCGCAACTGGGCCCAGACCGCGCGCTGGAAGTCGCTGCCCAGGGTCGCGACCGGCAGATCGTCGATCACATGCAGCTCGCCGGCGAAATAGCGGCGCAGCGCCGTGGTCAGGCCGAACGGATCGGCGGCAGGCACGAGCATATAAGTGCCGGCGCCATAGTGGCGATCCATCACCCGGCACTTGATCTCCAGCCGGTCGCCCCAGGCCAGGCCGCGCAGGCGGCCGTCGGCATCGGCCATGATCGCCAGTTCGCCGATCGGCGTCGCAAACGTATCGGTCAGAAATTCTCGCCGTTCAGCCAACGCCGGCCCCGTCGGCCATCCACAGATGCTGGGCGGCATAGGCGCGCCACGGCCGCCAGGGTTCGGCCAGGCCCAGCAGGTCGGTCGGGCTGGGCCGCACGCCGTCCCTGGCCGCGCCGCGCAGCAGCCCGACGTCGGAGGCCGGGAAGGCATCGGTCTCGCGCACCGCGCGCAAGGCGATGTACTGCGCCGTCCATTCGCCGATGCCGGGGATGGCGCGCAGCCGCGCCACGGTTTCCTCGACCGAGCCTTGGCGTTCGAACAACGCCGGGTCGGCCAGGGCCGCCTGCGCC
>JAEYTW010000277.1 GCA_023433835.1 Pseudomonadota bacterium
CAGGGCAGCGTCGGCTGGCATCTGCTCCGTGCCGACTTCAGCGCCGAGCCGGTTGCCGGCGGCACGCTTACCATTAACGGCGACGTCTGGACCCTCGACCACGTGGGCCCCTGCGATCGGGATCCCCGCCAGCTGAAATGGGCGGTCCAGGCCAATTGGGGCGCCCCCACGACCTATCGCGCTGTCCTGGGCAGCGACCGCGCCCGCAACCCGCCGCTGGGCAGCGCCTTCAAGGTGTCGACCGATGCGGCGGAAGGTGCCGCCACCATCAGCGTGCGCGGCGCCAACCTCACGGGCCAGGTCATGGCCGGCGACCGCCTGGCGATCGGCGCCGTGACCTATACCGTCGGTGGCACGGTGCAGGCTTCGGCCGGCGGCCTCACGGCCGTGCCCATCGCCCCGCCGTTGACGGCTGATGCCCCGGCCGGCACCGACGTCCTACCCGCATGGGCGCGAGATTACCCGATCCGTGCCGCCCTCGCGGCCTACGGCGCCCGCGAGATCTCGGGCGGCATCATCGCCGGTGATCGCCGCCTGGTGATCATGGCAGCGTCGCTGACCGCGGCCGGCTGCACCGCCATGCCGAAGACCGACGACGAGGTGCGGGCCGGCGACGGCCCGTGGCTCAGGGTGATCACCGCGGCCGCGCTGTTCGAGGGCGCCTCGCCGATCGCCTGGGATCTGCAGGTGCGTGGGTGAGCCGCGCCTTCACCCCGGCCGAGGTCAAGGGTCTGATCGGCCGGATCGGCGAGCGCATGCGCGAGCGGCAGATCGCCATCGCGGCGCAGGCCCGGGCGGATGTCGAGGTCCGCCAAGGCGTGCTGCCGACCTTGACCGTGGTCGACGGCCGGCGCGGCGCCTCGCTGTCCGAGGTCAAGGTCGGCGGCCATATCCAGTTTCGTTTCGACGTCGCCCAGCGCGCCGCGATGGAAGCCCGCGATGTCGCGATCCAGATCTCGCCCGAGGACACCTCCCCGGATGCTGACGCGCGGGTGTTCAAGGACTCGTTCCTATTCATGGTCGACGGTGCCGAAGCCGACCTGCGCCAGTCCCCGCCAGGTGCGATCATCACCCTGATCAACCGCCGCTTCGGCTACTCCAAGCGCCTCGAACGCGGTTGGTCGCTGCAGGCGCCGACCGGCGTCATGGAGGTCACGGCCAAGCTGATCCGGCCGCGTTGGGGCCGGGCCGTCGACATCCGCTACACCTGGGCCGACGTCGAGGGCGCGGCCTCGGACAGCGATCGCGACGAGGCGCGCGGTCGCTACCCGGTCATCACGTTCCAGTCGCGGGGCTTCCAATGAGCACTGCCCGGGCCATGGCGGCTGTCGAGGCCTGGCTGCAGCCGCCGACCTACGACCAACTGCCGGTCTACTGGTCCGAGGTGCCGCGCGAGCGCCCGAAGGACGAAGACGGCCGCTTCGTGTCGTTCGTGCTGCTCGACATGGAATTCATGCGCGGCGGCTTCACCTATCCCGGCGCCCCGCAGGGCCAGCTGCAACAGGAGGTCGGCACGCTGCGGGCCTACGTGCTGGTGCCGCGCGGTACCGACTACCTGATCCGCCAGGGCTATGCCGATGACCTGCAACCGCTTCTCGGCAATCGCCGCCTGCCGACGACGCAGCCAGGCGAGGAGGTCGTGACCGACCACGCCGCCGTCGTCAGCGGCGGTGTTGGCCAGCGGCTGCTCGCCGACCTCGCCGATACCCACGACGTCGCGATGGTCGCGACCACCTTCAGCTTCTTCCACCGCTAACCGCTTCCCCGCGCACCACCACCCCGCCGGTTCCGCCGGCGGCAACCACCCCGCGCGCCCGAGGCGGGCGCCACATAGGAGGCCCCCATGTCTCGTCAGACCAACAACAACGGCTATATTGCCTACAAGGAGCAGGCCGGCCTGGGCGTCCAGGCCAGCGGCGCCGGCGCGACCGTCCTGCGCGTGACCGGCGGCACCATGAACCAGACGGTTCAGCCGGTGCCGTCGGGCGAGGTGCGCCGCGACGCCCTGACCACGCTGGGCGGCATGGGCAGCCGCCGCGCCACCGGCCAGTACAATTCGGAGGTCTCGATCGGCCTGATCGACACGCCGGCCGCCCATGTCATGCGCGGGGCCTGGACCGCGGCCGTGACGATCGACGAGGCGACCGTGGCGCTTGCCTCGGCGACGCTGTCGGTCAGCGGCAACGTCATCACCTTCTCGGGCGGCTCGGTCATCACCGCCGGCGTGCGCGCCTACGACGTCGTCACCTTCAGCGAGGGCCTGGCCGCCGGCGACCTCGGCAAGCCGCTGCGCCTGACGGGCGTGACGGCCACCAGCATGACGGTTGCGGAGACCATCACCGACGTCGCCGGGCCGGTGGCGAACTACACCTTCAAGAAGGAGCGGACGCTCATCAACCCGCTGGCCGGCGCGCTGATCCGCAAATATGTCACCGTCGAGGAGCGCGAGGAGGATACCGACGGCTCGAAGGTGTTCACCGATGCCCGTTTTGGCCAGCTGGTGTTCGGCCTGCAGCCGAACGGCATGTTCACCTTGCAGAACAGCCTGACCGGCACCGGCAAGATGGACATCCTGACCGGCGGTTCCTCGCCGCTGTTCACCAGCCCGACCGAGACGACCGCCTCGCCGCTCACCGCGGCCGAGGTGTCCCTGCGCCTCGGCACCGAGATCGTGGCCGATCTCACCACGCTGAATTTGCAGCTGGGTATCGGCCTGACCGCGCCGGATGTCGCCGGCAACAGGTATTCGCCGGATGTCGCGAATGGCCCGTTCACGATCCAGGGCTCGGTCGGCCTTATGAAGCAGGATTGGGCCTACGCCCAGGCGGCGCAGGCCGAAGATATCCTGTCGCTGCATATCCTGGCTCAGCCGGCCGACGGGTCCGGTGGGTTCGTGTCGCTGGTGGTGCCGCGCTTCAAGATCCCCGCCCCCTCCGATTCGGAACTGTCGCGCCAGGCCGGCTTCCGCACCCAGACCATCAACCTCGACCCGGGCCTCGTCGGCATCGACACCCGCGGTGGCGCCTACGACCGCACGATGGCCAAGTTCGCGGTGTCGAACGCCTCGTAACCCGTCCCCGAGATCCCGGCCCCGCGAGCCGGGCCAGGCCGGCGGCGACGCACGGGGA
>JAEYTW010000292.1 GCA_023433835.1 Pseudomonadota bacterium
CGCGTGACCACGGTGCTGTCGGGGCTGGGTGGCGCGGCCAGCGAGATGTCGGGTTCGGCCCGCGCCATCGGCGCCAGCGCCCGCGACACCGCGGCGCAGACCGGCGAGGTGCTGGCCTCGACCACGACCAGCAACGCGCAGCTGCAGACGGCGGCCACGGCCAGCGAGGAGCTTTCCGCCTCGATCGCCGAGATCAGCCGCCAGATCGCGCAATCCTCGGGGCTCGCCGAGCAGGCCGCCAGCCATTCGTCCGGCATCGAAGGGCGCATCCGCGAACTCGACGAGACCGCGCGCGACATCGGCGGGGTGATCGGCCTGATCCAGGCGATCGCCGGCCAGACCAACCTGCTGGCGCTGAACGCGACGATCGAGGCAGCCCGGGCCGGCGAGGCCGGCAAGGGCTTTGCCGTCGTCGCCTCCGAGGTCAAGACGCTGGCCAACCAGACCGCCAGGGCGACCGAGGATATCGGCCGGCGGGTGCAGACCATCCAGGACGCGGTCGGCGGGGTGGTCGCCGCGATCGGCGCGATGTCCGGGCTGATCGGCGGGCTGACGGCGAGCGCCACGGCGACTTCGTCCGCGGTCGCCCAGCAGACCGCGGCAACCGGCGACATCGCCCGCACCCTGAACGCCACCGCCGTCGAGGTCCAGGCGATGACCGGCCGGGCCGCCCGCATGCGCGACAGCGCCGCCCAGGCCGGTGCGGCCGCCACCCGCGTCGAGGCCGCCTCCTCGGCGGTCGAGCAGGCGACGTCGGACATCCGCGAGCAGGTCGGACGTTTCCTTCGGACTATGGCCGAGGTAGCCTGACCGGGCCACCCAGCCCGCCCGCCAGGCTCCGACCTTAAATCTTTCAGTCCAAGGAGAGACCGATGCGCGTCGAGACCGATTCGATGGGCCCCGTCGAGGTGCCCGCCGACCGCTACTGGGGCGCCCAGACGCAACGCTCGATCGAGCATTTCTCGATCGGGATCGAACTGATCCCGATCGAGGTGATCCATGCCTACGGCCAGCTGAAGGCCGCCGCGGCCGAGGTCAACCACGACCTCGGCCTGCTGTCGGCCGAGAAGCGCGACCTGATCGTGCGCGCGGCCGAAGAGGTCGCCGCCGGCAAGCTCGACGCGCATTTCCCGCTGCATGTCTGGATGACCGGCTCGGGCACCCAGTCGAACATGAACGTCAACGAGGTGATCGCCAACCGCGCCATCGAACTGGCCGGCGGCGTGCTGGGCTCGAAGAAGCCGATCCACCCGAACGACGACGTCAACATGTCGCAATCGTCCAACGACAGCTTTCCCGCCGTGATGGGCATGGCCGCGGCGATCGCGGTGCGCGCCCGCCTGCTGCCGGCGGTCGCGCGGCTGCGCCAGGCCTTCGCCGCCAAGGCCGAGGAATGGCAGGACGTGATCAAGATCGGCCGCACCCATATGCAGGATGCGGTGCCGATGACCCTGGGCCAGGAAGTCTCGGGCTGGACCGAGATGCTGGTCGAGAACGAGGCGCGGCTCGATCACGCGCTGGGCGACGTGCTCAAGCTCGCCATCGGCGGGACCGCGGTCGGTACAGGCATCAATACCCATCCGGAATTTGCGGTGCGGATCGCGGCGGCCATCGCCCGCCGCACCGGGCTGGCCTTCGTCACCGCGCCCAACAAGTTCGCCGCGATGGGTTCGCATGACGGCTTGGTGATGCTGTCGGGCGCCTTGCGCACCACGGCCGCCTCGCTCCTGAAGATCGCCAACGACATCCGCCTGCTGGCGTCCGGCCCCCGCTGCGGCCTGAACGAGCTGACCCTGCCGGCCAACGAGCCGGGCTCGTCGATCATGCCGGGCAAGGTCAATCCGACGCAGTGCGAGGCCTTGGCCATGCTGGCGATGCAGGTGATGGCCAACGACGTCGCCGTCGGCATGGGGGGCGCGGGCGGCTATCTCGAGATGAACGTCTACAAGCCGCTGATGATCCACAACGTCATGCAGTCGATCCGGCTGCTGGCCGACGGCGCGCATAATTTCGAGCATCACTGCGTCGCCGGCATGACCGCCAACCTGCGCCAGATCGAAAGCTATGTCGGCCGTTCGCTGATGCTGGTGACGGCGCTGAGCCCGCGCATCGGCTACGACAACGCGGCCAAGGTCGCCCATCATGCCTTCGAGCATGACCTGACCCTGCGGGAAGCCTGCATGGTGATGGGCCTGCTGGACGGCGAGGAGTTCGACCGGCTGGTCGATCCCCGGGCGATGCTCGCGCCCCAGCTCGAAACGCAGTGAAGGTCGTGCACGCATCCTCGTCATCCCGGACGCAGCGAAGCGGAGATCCGGGATCCAGGGAAGGAGCGGTGCCGTTTGCGACGCCCTTGCCCTGGATTCCCGCTTTCGCGGGAATGACGGTCCGCCCATGGTAGCGCCGGTCCGCAAGCTGCTGCCCAACGAACCCCGCGTGCCCGACCGGGCGAGGCAGCAGGCTTTGACCGAACGATTCCTGATGCCGGCGGTACCGGCGCTGGAAGCGTTCTTCCTGCATCTGCGCGCAGGCCTCGACCAGGTCCTGCCGGCGCGCCAGCCGCTCAAGCAGGGCCGGCCCTATCCGCTGGGCCAATGCCTGGAGATCACCATGGCGGCGCAGCGGCAGCTGGCGGCCTTCGATCCGCGGACGCTGCCGCCGGTCGCCGCCGCCGGCCATGCCGCGCTGCTTGCCTTCCTGTCCCAGGGCGGCGATGCCCGCATGGTCTGGGGCGACCTGCGCGGCACCTATTTCCAGAACGCGATGCTGTTCGGCACGCTCTATGTCGACGTCGCCAACGACACCGTCGTGCCCGACAAGCCGAAGGTCGAGATCAAGCCGCTTGCCGCGGCCGATTTCCGGCCGATCGAGGATTTCGCCCATTACGCGCGGCTGGCCGCCAGCTATTGGCGGGCGCGCATCCTGCCCAACCACGTCCTGCCGGCGCTGGCACCCTATTGCCCGCTGATCGTCGCGACGCCGGGAGGCAAGGTGCGGGTCGAGCCGACCTCGAACTACATGCTGGCCCTGACCCAGGCCAAACGTTTCCGCCCGAGCGAGGCGGCGCTCGACGTCGACCCGATCGATCCGGCCCTGTTCGACCTGCTGGCCGGGCGGCTGGCGCGCTCGGGCCAGGTGGTGGCCCGCGATCCCGTCGCGGGCCGTGCCGCGGCGCTCGATGCCTGCGGCCGCTATCGCACCGAGGGGCGCCACGACCGCGACAGCCATCGCCAGGCGCTGGTCGCCGCGCTGCTGGAGGTCAACGAACTGCTGGCCGACCTGCCGCCGGAAGCGATACCGGGCTGACGGCGATCACAGCGTCCAGCGCTGGCGCCCCTCGGTCAGGCCGAGGCCGCGCCACAGGTTCTTGACGTCGGCCAGCAGCCCGCCCGGGCGCAAGAGCCGGGCGACATCGTCCGGCGTGAAGGCCAGATACGCGTCGTGGGCGACGGCGCCGACGACGGCATCATAGGCTTCGGCGCCGGCCAGATCGCCGGTCAGTTCGAGGCCGTATTCGTGCCGGGCCTCGGCCGGATCCGCCAGGGGATCGTGGACATCGACCTGATGGCCGTGGCCGCGCAGCCGCTCGATCAGGTCGATGACCTTGGTGTTGCGCAGGTCGGGCACGTTTTCCTTGAAGGTCAGGCCCAGCATCAGCACGCGGGCCGGCCGCCCCGGGGGCAGCAGCGGCGCCAGCTCGGCCGCGATCTGGTCGGCGACGAAGGCGCCCATCGAATCGTTGATGCGCCGGCCCGACAGGATCACGTCGGCGGCATGGCCGAGCGTGTTGGCGCAGGCCGCGAGGTAATAGGGGTCGACGCCGATGCAGTGGCCGCCGACCAGGCCCGGCTTGAAGTTGAGGAAATTCCACTTGGTGGCGCTGGCCGCCAGCACGTCGTAGATCGACAGGCCCAGGCGGTTGAAGATCTGCGTCACCTCGTTGACGAAGGCGATGTTGATGTCGCGCTGGGCGTTCTCGATCACCTTGGCCGCCTCGGCGGTCTTGATCGAGGCGGCGCGGAACACGCCGCCGGTGGTGACCCGGCCGTAGACCTCGGCCAGCCGCTCGGTGATCTCGGGAGTCTGGCCCGCGACCACCTTGGTGATGCGCTCGACCGTATGCTCGCGGTCGCCCGGGTTGATCCGTTCGGGGGAATAGCCGAGGAAGAAATCCCGCCCGGAGGCAAGGCCCGAGGCGGCCGCCAGCCGCGGCCCGCAGACATCCTCGGTGACGCCGGGATAGACGGTGCTTTCCAGCACCACGGTCGCGCCGCGGCCGAGCACCGCGCCCACCGTGTCGCAGGCCGACAGCACCGCGCCGAGATCGGGCTGGTTGCGGGCGTCGACCGGCGTGGGCACGGTGATGATATAGATGTCGGCGCCGCGCAGCGCCTCACGGTCGCTCGATACCTGCAGGGCCGCCGCGGCGAGGACGTCGTCGGGCACTTCGCGGGTACGGTCGTGGCCCTGCGCCAGTTCGGCCACCCGGCCCGCGCTGATGTCGAAGCCGATCACCTGATAATGGCGGCTGAGCGCCACCGCCAGCGGCAGCCCGACATAACCCAGCCCGATCACCGCAACCCGCCACTGACCGCCCAAATCCCGTCTCCTCAAGGCCGGAACGCCCGAAAACGCTCGATTATAGCAACCGTCGCCGGGTGTCGAGTTTGATCGGTCAGGCGAAGGCGTAGTCGGCGCCGAGGATCGCGGCGAGGTCGAGGCTGCCCCGTCCGGGCAGCGGCGGCAGGGCGTCGCGCCCGGCCGGCAGCAAGGCGGCCAAGGCGGCTTCGCGCACGGCCGCGCAGGGGTCGTAGCCGTCATAAAGCTCGACGAACGCCCGGCGGATCAGGGCCGACCAGCGGCTGCAATGACCGGCATGGGCACCGAAACTGTCGTGGATCAGGGCGTAATCGCGGATGCCGGCCTCGCTCGCGGCCAGCACGGTCAGCATCAGGTGGCTGGCGTCCAGCGAATGGATGACGTTGGGGGCGACCGCCGAAAGCTGGCGGGACCGGTCGATGCTGCGGGTCGGGCGCGCCCGCAAGGTCGCGGTCACCCGGGCGAAGATCCGGCCCTCGACGCTGAGATCGCCCGATCGCGCGGTATCGCGGCGGGGATCGAGGAAATGCAGGGCGATACGCTCGTGCCGCCAGCGCCGGTAATGGTGGCGCACCGGCAGGCCGAGCGGCGTGGTCCAGGTCAGGCCCTGGCCTTCGCGCGCCAGCAGGCCCGCCACCTGTCGGAAGAAGGCCATGCCGGCGCCGGCGCCGGCCGCGACCTCGCCCACGGTCTGCCACAACAGCTGGGCGAGGTAGCCCGCCGCCGGCCAGCCGCCGTCGGCGAACGGATGGCGGCCGCGGGCGCCGGCGACGACCGCGGCCTCCAGCGGCCGCATCGTGTCGGCCATGATCTGGCGGCGGAAGCCGAAGGCTTCGGCCGAATAGGCCGAGGTCATCACCGCCCGCTTGACCGTCGAGCGGGTGATGCCGAAATCGCGCCATTCGATCGCCGCCGCGATGCCGGCCTCGGCGTCGCGCTCGACGGTTGCGGCCAGGCGGTCGGCCACGTCCTGGTAGATGTCGGCAGGCCGCGGCCGCGGCACCAGGTTGACGCGCGCCGCGCCGTCGGCATCGCGCAGGGCGGCGGCGTAATGCTGCAACCCGGAGCTGGACCCGTCGAGGGCCACCGGCAGATGGGAGACGAAGGCCGCGGGGTCGGGGGCGGCCAGCGCCGCGGTCAGCTCGATGCAGGCGCGCACGAACTGGAACGGCGCATCGGCCCCGGCCCACCAGCCCACCGTGCCGGCGGGATCGGCGGCGACCCCGGCGATGGCATCGAGATGGCCTTCGACCCAGGCCAGCCGCTCGTCGAACGAAGCCTTGGCGATGCGGTCGAAATCGCCGGTATTGGCCAGGTGGATCGCCAGCCAGTAGAGCCCGGCGGGGCCGAGCGCCACGCCGTCGGCGAAATCGAACAGGGCGCGCACGGCATCGCCGCGCTGCTGGTTGAAGGCCGGTATCGGATAGACCCGGCCGCGGAAATCGAGGCTGTGCGGCACCCAGAAGCGGTCGCCGGCAACGACCAGCCCCTGCGCCGTGGCGATGTCGCGCGCCAGCACCAGGTTCTGCGCATCCGCCATCCGGTTGTGATCGTGGGCGCGGGCGGCTTCGCGCCGCCAGGCGGTCCGGGCCGGGCCATCCGGCTCGGCCCAGCCGGCAGGCTGCGGCGGTACCGCCACCCGGGCCGGCGCCAGCAGCCCGAGATCATGGGCCCGCACCGTCTCGACCAGGGCCAGCAGGTCCCGGTTGATCCGCCAGGGCACCGCCTGGATCGCGTTCACCGCGGCAAACAGACGGGGCGCCCGCTCGTCCCGCAGGGCCTGGCGCAGCATCGCGCGATGGGCGGGATCGCGCACCCGTACCAGGGTGACCCCGTGCCGGGCTGCCGGCGTCAGATAGGCGCCGGTGTCGAAATCGGTCCAGGGCCGCGGCGGCGCGACCATCGGGGCATGCACGACCCCGGCCCCGCTCAGTGACATGCCCCCGACCGCGGCGGCCGCGTCCCGGGTAAGGCCGAGGCGCAGCTCACCCTGGCCGCGGAACGTCTCGAAGACGTCGGCGGCGCCGAGCAGCACGGCATTGACCAGGGCCGCCCCGATCCGGGCATGGC
>JAEYTW010000305.1 GCA_023433835.1 Pseudomonadota bacterium
CGCGCAGGCGACGCCGCGTACCAGCCTCGACACCCGCGCCCGCATCCAGGCCAGCCTCGCCGCCGGGGCCAGCCCCTTTGCCCGCATCCACGTCATCGACCCGCTCTATCTGCCGATCGCGGTCTCGGCCCGCGTGTTCTTCCGCGACGACGTCGCGGGCGACCCCGCCGACCAGCTGGAACAGGCGCTGCACCAGGCGCTGTCGCCGTGGTCCGACCTGCTGACCCTGCCCGAAGATTGCCACGAGACCGAGTTGCGCGCGCTGATCGCGGATTTCATCGAAACCCGGCCGCAGGTCGCGGGGCTCGCCGCCCTGTCGCTGCATTACGAGATGCCCGAAACAGGGCATGACTGGTTCGTGCCGACCACCTCGGCCCGGCACGACATCGTCGATGCCGGCGTCGCGGTCTGAGGGGAGGCAGCATGGCGACCGCACCGACCATATCCCCCCTGCCCGCGGACGGCCCGGCGATCCACGACTACCACCGTCTGCGCCGCGAAGGTCTCGGCCTGATCCAGCGCCATGCCGGCGCGGTCTGGACCGACTACAACGAACATGATCCCGGCGTCACCACGCTGGAACAGCTCTGCTATGCGCTGACCGAACTCGGCTATCGCGCCGACCTGCCCTTTGCCGATCTCTGGGCCGACGCGACCGGCCGGATCGACGCCCAGCGCCAGGCGCTGCACGGCCCCTATCGCATTCTGCCCGGCGCGCCGCTGACGGTGAACGATTATCGCCGCCTGCTGCTCGATCGCCTGCCCGAGCTCGGCAATGCCTGGTTTACCCCCCTAGGGCCCGGCGACGGCGCGGAAGCCGGCGGGCTTTATGCCGTCACCCTCTACCTGCCGCGGCTGACCCCGGCCCTGCGGGCGAATGCCGACGATTACGACGCCCGCCGTGCCATCGCCCGGCGCCGCGCCCATCGGGTCTATGCCCGCTATCGCAATCTCGGCGAGGATGTCGCGGGCATCACGGTACTGGAACCGGTGGCAGCCGAATTGCGCGCCGGCGTGCGGATCGACGCAAGTGCCGCGCCGCATCGGGTCCTCGCCGAGCTGCTCTACCGCGCCGCCCTGTTCTTCGCGCCCGAACCCAGGCGCCGGCCGCTGGAAGCGCTGACCGACGCCGGGATCAGTCCATCGGCGATCTTTGCCGGGCCGCTGCCGCGCCGCGGCTTCATCGCCGACGCCGAGCTGACCGCGCGGCCGTCGCAGGTGATGTGGTCGCAACTGCTGCGCGCGCTGACCGCCACCCCCGGCGTGCTGAGCGTCAACGATCTCGGCGTCTCGGCCGAGGCCCATGAGGCCGAGGCGGCGGGCAGCGACGGCTTCGAGATAGCGGCCGATACGGTACTGCGGCTGACCTCGGGCCTCGACCGCGACGCCCCGCCGATCCGGCTGATGCGCGGCGGCGCCGAATGCCGCGCCGATCCGGCCCAGGTCCGGCGCGAGCTCGATCGGCTCTGGCGCAGCCATCATCGCGCCCATGTGCTGAGCCGCGATTGCGCCGAGCGCTTTCCGATGCCGCGCGGTACCGCCCGCGACCTCGCGCGCTACCAGTCGATCCAGCTGCAATACCCCGCGGCCTACGGTATCGGCCCGCGCGGCCTGCCCGCCGACGCCCCGCCGCTGCGCCGGGCCCAGGCGCGGCAGCTGAAAGGCTACCTGCTGACCTTCGAACAGCTGATGGCCGATTTCCTGGCCCGGCTGGCCCAGGCCCGCGACCAGTTCTCGACGCAGCCCGAGATCGAGCCCGCGAACGGCGATCGGTGGCTACGCGATGCCGGACCCGGCATCGCCGAACTTCTGCGCGGCGACACGCCGCCGGACGATCGCGGGACGCCGCCGCGCGACCGCTTCCTCGATCTCCTGCTCGCGCTCTATGCCGAGGATCCGCCGGCGGCGACGGCGGACAAGCTCGCCCTGCTCCGCCGCATCGTGCCGCTGGGCCTGCGGCGCGCGCTCGGCTTCGACTACCTGGCGCCGGCCCTGCCCCATACCGCGGCAGGCCTGGAAATCAGGCTGGGGGCCGGCGTGCATCTCGTCGAGCATGTGCTGCTGCGCCACGGCGGCGGGCAGGACCGCGACTTCACCGTCAGCGCGGTGATCGCCGGTGACCGCCGGCACGAAATCGCCGCGACCTTGCGCGCGGGGGTGCCGGCGCATCTCGACCTGCTGATCCACGACCTGCCGGCCGAGGCGATGGCGCATTTCGCGCGCCATCATGCCGCCTGGCGGCATGCGCTGCGCCACGGGCATCGCCACGCCATCGCCGATGCGGCCGGCGCGCTGCGCCGCTTCCTCAACCATCACCCCGGTATTGCCACGCCATGACCCTCAGCGCCAACGAACGCATCATCGAGACCGAAATCGCCTGGTTCGAGCGGCTGCTCGACCTGCGGCTCGCCGCCCATGCCAAGGGCGAGGACGGCGCCGACATCGCCGTGCTCTACCCGCCGCCCGCCCTGGCCGAGACCACCGCCCCTTATGCCGAGCTGGTGCGCGCCGCCGGGCTCGGGCCGGCCGAGCGGCTGGTGCTGATGCTGGCGATGATGCCGCATCTGAAACCCTCGGCCCTCGATGCATTCCTGGTGCAGAATACGGTGTCGCAACGCCGCTTCACCGAATTCGGCGGGCTGGTCGCGGCCAATCATCCGGGCTTCCTGCCCAGCCGCGAAACCGCCCTGTTCCTGTTGGCCGGCGAGGCCATCGCGCTGCGCCTGCGCTATCTCGCGCTGTTCGACCCGGAGCATGCCTTCCAGGAGCGGCGCTTCTTCCTGCCGCCCTCCGTCCCCAGCGCGCTCGACGAGCCCGCCGGCTGGCAGGCCTTGACCATCAATCCCGACATCGTGGCCCGCGCCATCACCGGCCACCCGCGGCCGCGCAATTTCAGCCCGGAATTCCCTGCCCAGCGCCTGACCACCGCGCTGACCTGGGACGAGCTGGTCCTCGATGCGCTGGCGCGGCGCGAACTCGACGACATCGTCGCCTGGCACCGCCACGAAGACCTGCTGATGGACGACTGGCAACTCGCCCGCCGCATCAAGCCGGGCTATCGCTGCCTGTTCCACGGCCCGCCCGGCACCGGCAAGACGCTGACGGCGAGCCTGCTGGGGCTCGAGACCGGCCTGCCCGTCTATCGCATCGACCTTTCCAAGGTGATCTCGAAATATATCGGCGAGACCGAGAAGAACCTGGCCTCGCTGTTCGATCATGCCTGGGACGGCGGGCTGATCCTGTTCTTCGACGAGGCCGACAGCCTGTTCGGCAAACGCACCGAGGCGCGCACCGCCAACGACCGCGCCGCCAATCAGCAGATCGCCTATCTGCTGCAGCGGATCGAGGATTATCCCGGCATCGTCATCCTGGCCTCGAACCTGCGCGGCCATCTCGACGACGCGTTCTCACGCC
This sequence comes from Pseudomonadota bacterium, assembly GCA_023433835.1. Taxonomy (GTDB): domain Bacteria; phylum Pseudomonadota; class Alphaproteobacteria; order Ferrovibrionales; family Ferrovibrionaceae; genus JAFKFH01. The sequence continues at coordinate 3,415 of JAEYTW010000305.1, forward strand.
GCTTCCAGTCGATCATCGCCTTCCCGATGCCCGATGCCGAACAGCGCCTCAGGCTGTGGCGCGACAGCTTTGCCGACAAGCCGTTCCCGCTGGCGGCCGACGTCGATCTGGGCAAGCTCGCCCACGACTACGAGCTGGCCGGCGGCAGCATCATCAACGTCCTGCGCCATGCCTGCCTGAAGGCGGTGCGCCGCGATCCGGCGGAAATCCGCCAGGAAGACCTGCTGGGCGGCATCAAGCGCGAGCTGCAGAAGGACGGCAAGGTCATGATGTAACCTGGGCCAGCATGGCCGCCGCCTCCCGGTTGGCCGCGTCATGGGCCACCACCCGTTCCAGCAGCGGCCGCGCCTCGTCATGGCGCCCGGCCATGTGATGGCACAGCGCCATGTTGAACAGCGTGCCGGTATCCGCCCCGTAGATCGCGATCGAGCGGTCGAAATAGGCCAGCGCGCCGTCATAGTCGTCCAGTGCGTAAAGCAGCGTGGCGATGCGGTTGGCGAGATCCTCGGCCTCGCCCAGCGGGAAATATCCCTCCCACGCCCGGTCGGCAGCCAGTCGGACCTGCATCGCCATGTCGGCATCGAGGTCGGTCGCCAGTTCGGCCAGCCGCGGCAGCGCGTGCAGCAGCAGATGGCTGTCGAACCTTGCCAGCCGCAAATGGCTGAGAATCTCCTGCACCCCCATGACGCCGAACTGCTCCCGCGCCTGCCGCGTGACGGTATAGAAATCGTCCGGGCCGAAGCCGCCGATCGTCCGGTCGTAGCAGCGCATGGTCTCGCGGTGATCCGCCGCCCGATCGGTCAGCAGCAGCGCCAGGACCGCGAGGCTGCGATGCGGATGATGCGGCACCAGCGCGACGCCGCCGGCCTTCTCGCACCAGGCGGCGAAGGCATGATAATTGACCGAGAGCGAGAAGCTGCCGTGCAGCACCGGGCTCGGCGGCGGCAAACCGTCAAGCCGGCCCAGGCGATGTTCGCCCTTGTCGGCGGACAAGAGCATCATGCCCTGCCGCGACAGGGCCGACAGACGGCCCAGGCAACCCAGGCCGAGGGCGGGGAACAGCACATGGCTCTCGGCCAGCTGCCGCCGGTAATCGTCGAGCAGGCCGTTCAGCAGCGGATCGGCATAAGGCCACTCAGCCAGTTGTTCGTAGTCGAAGCGGCAGTCGAGGCGGCCGAGCAGCGACGCGGCATCGAGACCTGCCGGATCCTCGCTCGTCGACAGTGCGACGAAGCAGTCAAAGACCTGTTGCCCGCGCACGAAGTAGAGATCGTTCGGTATGCCGTCGAACACGTAGTTGGCGATGACGACGAGCGGCCGGCCGAGATCGCCGGCCTCGATCGTCTCGCCGCCGCGCAATGCCAGCCGATCGGATTGCCCGACATCGAAGACCGCGAAATCGAGCATGCCGGCGGCCGTGAACGGCACAAGCGATGGATGCCGCGCGAGAAAGTCGAGATTGGCTTCGGCGACATCGGTCACGATGTAGCGAAACGACGTCGGCGCGATTCCGGCTTCGGCGCAGAGTTGCGCCAGGCTGCGCAGGAAGTGAAAGGCGAACCGGCCGGAGCCGGCGCCGAGCTCGCAGATATGCAGCGGCGACCGATCGTCACCGGTCAGCGCGATCCGATCGCGCCGGAAGGCCAGCACCATCTCGGCATAGGTCCGCGCGATGGTCGGGTTCGAGGTGACGTAATGCGGCACCTCGCCGAGCTTCCAGGCATCGACGCCCATGCCCTCGAAGTAGCGGCGCTGAAGATCCCAGAGCAGCGACGACGCATAGCGGCATCGTTCCAGAATCATCCCGGCAGACCTCCGTGACACGATCGCGACATCGTCCGTTTTCCTATTCGCGATAGCGCATCATCGGATTCATCACCGGACCGGCAGGAACCTCGCTTTCCCCGCCTGTCGCACCGATCGGCTGCCCGTCCGGGCCTAACGCGTCGAACGAATAGATCAGCGCCGTCGGCAGGTTTTTTGCCTCCCACCGCCACAGGTCGTTGTTGCGTTTCATCAAGTTGATGACCGACGCCAATGTCACGGTTTCATCACCCAGGTCCGTCACGCAGGCTATCGATATCTTGGCGCGATTGGTCCACTCGTTGCTGTAGTTCCGCAGTTTTGCCGGATCAGCCGAATTGCGACCCAGATGGTCCTTGAATTCGCCGATGGTCACGGCATCGGGCGACTTGTGGAGCGCGGTGCCGACTGCAATCTTTTGCGCCACAAGCCAGAGATACTGATGCGTGAAATAGCGGGTGATGGCCGATACGTCGAACCCGCCGAAGCTCTTCACGCGGACCGTGTAGCGAATCCCCGTGTAAAGCGGGGCGCTCGGACTCTCGCTTCCGTCGCCGGGCGGTTTGCACATCGTCTTGAACGTGTTCCGGGCCTGCCCCTCGACGAGAGAGGAGTGAGCGGCGTTGCTGTTCGGCGCGCCGGGTACGTCAACGCCGACCAGGGGCACCAGATTGTAGCTGGCCACCGGGCCGCCCAGATGATCGTTGAGGAGATGACCGCGAATGTAGACGTGTCCACCTTCCGGGCGCCGGCGGTGGCTGATCGGCCCCTCCCAGGGCAATGTCGTGGCGGATCCCGCGGCACTGCTGCCTTCGGGAAAAGAGTCTCCGTACCGGAAGGAAATATGCGCCCACAAGCCCATGGAATTCTTGGTGCCCCCGAAATGGGGGACGGCAATGGGTGGGCCGGGGCGCCTGGCACTTCTGGTCACCGCCTGCACGGCGTCATACATGTCCTCGACGGCTTGCTTCACCATCAGCGGCTCAACAAGTTCCGTCGTATCGTCTACTGCCGCGGCCAATCCCTCGGAAATAATCGGGACCAGGTCGAGATCCTGGACCTGTTCATGATCGTCCAGACATTGCGCCGAAACGAGGCCCCATTCGAATGCGTGCCCGATCGCCTCGCGCGCTGCGTCGGTGCCATCGGCGGCCGGGGCAGCGGCGGCACTCGCCGCACCGGCACCGGCCCGGGGGAGCATCGACAAGGCATTGTTGCGATGAAGCTGCAGGAAGCGCCGCCAGTGATTCTGGTCCGCCCGGGTCTCGCTCAGATAGCGGGAAGCGCCGGTCGCGGCGTAGGCTTCCTCGCCCTTCGCGTCGAAGCTGTCCTCCGACGATCCGCGCAGCACGTCACGCCTCTCGGGCAGGTGATTGGTGCCGTCGGAAGCGAGGAAGGCATGCAACGCATCGACATCGTCAAACAGGAACGAGCGTCGCTGATCGTCGTGCATATCCTGGCGCAACGACCGCTGGGCATCGGTCAGGTCGTCCCGATAGCGAGCCGTATTGGGATAGCCCTGCAGCGTCTTGCCCCGCCCCTCCCTCCTGACTTTCACCACGCGCTGAACCAGGGCCGGGCCCGGACTGGAAACCGAAACCTCCGACCGCGCGGACACCCGTGCTCCCGCTGCCCTGGCTCCCATCACGTCCGCTTCCCGCTCGAGCCTGGAATCGTCGTTGATCGGAATACCCTTGGCCTGCAACGTGGGCCTGACCCGCCCCTGTTTCTGCTGGACCACGTGCCAGGCCTCATGGGGCAGGTGCCGCTCCTGTCCTGGCGCGATGTGGATCCGGGTACCCTGGGTATAGGCATGCGCCTGCAGCGTCGCCGGGCGTGATGAATTGTAATGGACGCGTACGTCGCCGAGCGACAGGCCGGAGAGATGCTCGACCCCCGCCTGCAGGGCCGGCGGCAAGCCGCCGGATGCGGCCGATCGTGCCGGCCGTTGCGACAAGGCCTGCGCAAGCCGTGCGCGCGCCTGCACCACCGGGCGCTGATTCAGCGCATCGTGATGAAATCTCGGCCGGGCATCGTCGCTGACCGCGCCGGTCGCCTGCGTCGGCCTGACGCCGTAGGCAAACCCGTCCATCGTTGCGATCAGCGCTTTTTCTTCTTGCCCATCGGCGGCGGGGGCGACG
>JAEYTW010000318.1 GCA_023433835.1 Pseudomonadota bacterium
TTGGTCCACGTTATATTTGGCCACCCCCAAACCGTCCGCCCGCGGCCGCGGCCGAGCGCCGACGCCCTCCTCCATCCCCGCCGTAGCCGAAGACCTAGCCCAAGCCGGCCGCGTCCGGCCGATTGCCCACCGCCGGCGATTTGAGGGGGCGGGGTCGACCAGTGGATTTACAGCAGGCGCGCCGGCAAGTCCTGAGGCGGCGGCGCCCGCCCCGCAGTGCAGTGCAGTGCAGTGCAGTGGCCAGCGGACGGCAGATAGGGGCCAGAAAGGAGGGGGCGCGGTCGCCATGTTCGCAGCACGTTCACTGGGGATTCCGGCATCAAGAGTTACTGGTGATAATAGCACTTATCACTAATAGAATCGGGAACGCATGGCGGTAGCGCCGCCTCTACAAAGCCCACATAATTGCCCACATCGAATCGGCCGAGTGCTGCGCCGTCCAGGCATTTCCTCGCCCCCGGGAAAGTGAGTTCGAAGCTTCCCCGGCGCGCCACTTCCTTCGCGGGTCCCTTCAAAATCATGGACTTTGCAGCATCGGCCACGGCATCGCCGTGGCACGCCCGTCTTGCCGGCCGCATCACCCGAACGACTGCCCGAGTCTCCGGGTCTTCAATTCGGGAGGAACCCGTTTGCACGAAACCACGCCATCTCGTCGTGCAGGGTTTTGGCCACCGGACGGAAACGCAGGGCCGAGTTCCCGCTCGCCCTTGGCCGGATCGTAGTGCGACCGGTCGTCCTCGGTCGCGATGGTGCGCGCCATCGCCCAGCTCAGCAGCACCGGGCGACCGGTCAGCCGGGCATACGCCTCATACCCGGCAGCGAGCAGATGCATCAGCCACAGCGGAATACGGCGGACGGCCGCCAGGTAACGCTCGCCGCGCCGTCCCCTCTCGTTGGCGAGGATCATCGCCCTGGCGACATTGCGGGCGTCGGACCACCGAGAAGGAGCCGGGCGGCGTTCCGGGCAGTCGCAATCCCTATCAGATGTTCGCCGAGCGGGATGTCCCCACCGCGCTGATGATCCGCTTCGTGCAATCGCTCGGCACGCCGCTCAGGGAGATCGCGGACATCGCGCGGGAGTTGGAAGGCCGAGCGATTGTCGGCGGCGCGCGAGGTCGAGATCATCGACACGCAGGTCGAAAGGCTCGAACCCAAGGCTGCGGACCTGGACAGACCGCTCGAATACCTGCGCGCCGACCGCGGCTGGATGGCGCGTGGCAAGCCCGGCAACGAACCGCGAGCCTCCGAAGAAGGGCTTTGCCTCGCGGAGATCGGCGTCGCAGGGAAGTAGAGACCTACCGCGACAGACGAAAAAACATGGTCCCGTCGTTGATCGCCGTCGGCATTCCGGAAATCGGTGGTGCCCCTCTTCCGGTAGCCGGACATCGTGAGGAGACGGCGTGGCCGACCTGGACATGACGCCGTTCTCTTGCGGCAGGCCCGCCGTCATCATCGCCGCGGCGGGAGCAGTCGTGGCCCCCGCGTACCGGCCCTTGGGGAAAGCCTGGATGGTTCCTGGTTCAGGCGCGCCGCCGGGGCGCGCGCAGCGTGGTGAGGGAAATGAGGAAGGCAGCAGCCGCCATGGCCGCGGCAATGCGAAAAGCAAAGCGCATGCCATCCGTCACCATGTCGGACGTGGCGCCCGCGGTATCGCCACCCACGGCATGGGCGAAGAGCGCGCCCATCAGCGAAGCGCCGGTGATCAGGCCGAGGTTGCGCGCGAGCGCCAGCAACCCCGAGACCAGGCCGCGCTGCTCGGGCCTCGCATCGGCCATGACGGCGGTGTTGTTCGGCGTCTGGAAGAAGGCGAGCCCGACGCTGATGAACAGGATCGCGACGACATAGGTGGCGACACCGTTTGCGCGGGACAGCCAGGACATCACGAAGGCGCCGACGGTGAACAGGGCCAGCCCGCTGACCATGGCGAGCCTGGGGCCGATCCGGTCGGCGACGGCGCCGGCCGGCACGCCCATGATGGCGGCGGCGAGCGGGCCAACGGTCATGACGAGGCCGACCATGCGGGTGTCGAGGCCGAGCGCCTTGGAGAGGAAGAACGGGCCGAGCACCAGGGTCGCCATCATCACCGCATAGACGAGCACGCTCATCACCATGCTCAACGAGAGCAGCGCGTTGCGGAACATGGAGAGCTTCAGGAGCGGCGAGCGCGCCTTGACCTGCACGGCGAGGAACAGGGCGAGGCCTGCGAGCGCGCCGACGCCGAGCTGCAGCACCGGCAGCGAACCGAAACCCAGCTTGCCCGCGAAGGTCATGGCGAGCGAATAGGCCCCGAGCGTCAGCGCCAGCAGGATCGTGCCGGGCCAGTCGAAGCGCGCGGCTGGAACGGCATGCTTGGGCGCATCGACGGCGTTCGGCAGATAACGGCTGATCAGCAGGAAGGCGAGCAGCCCGAAGGGCAGGTTTACCCAGAACACCGCCTGCCAGCCGAAGGCCGCCAGTGCCAGCGAGCCGAGCGACGGCCCGAGCGCGATGCCGAAGGAAACCATGGTGGAGAGCACGCCCATGGCAAAGCCGGCGCGCTCCCTGGGGAAGACCTCGCCGACGAAGGCGAAGGACAGCGCCATCAGGATCGCGCCGCCGAGCCCCTGGCCGGCACGGCCGGCGATCAGCAGCGGCAGGCTGGTTGAAAGCGCGCAGAGCACGGAAGCCGCCATGAAGACGGCAAGCCCCCAGAGATAGAGCCGCTTCTTGCCGAGCTGGTCGCCGAAACGGCCGACGCCGACGATCATCGCGGTGACGACGAGCAGATAGCTCACCACCACCCATTGCGCGGAAGCGAAGTCGACCCCGAGATCCTTCACCAGCGTCGGCAAGGCGACGTTGATGATGTTGGTGCCGAGTTGCGAGAGCAGAATGGCGAGCGACAGGCCGGTCAGCACCATGCCGGAATGGATCGGCCGGTGACGGGGATGCGGCATGTCGGGATGCGCTTGGGGTGCTGCATTCGCGGCGCCCTGCGGATGGGAAATCGGGGACTGAGTCGTTTGGGGCATGTCGGGTCCGATCGAAGAGATCCCTTTCGGGAGGGTTGCGTCCATCCCTCGATAGCGCCCACGGCTTGTTGCATACAGTGCAATGCCGGCATTATATAAGTGCATAAAATGCACTGATGAGCCGACCCGGCAATGCCCCCCAGATCCGCAGCCAGGCGTCCCGCCCCGCCACTCGACATGAACCTGCTGGTGACGCTCGATGCGCTGCTTTCGGAGGGCAGCGTCGTGGGGGCGGCCCAGCGGCTGAACCTGTCGGCACCGGCAATGAGCCGCCAGCTCGCACGGATCCGGCATCTCATCGGCGATCCGGTGCTCGTGCGTGCGGGACGCGGGCTGGTTCCGACGCCGCGCGCGGAAGCCTTGCGCGAACGGTTGCGAAGCCTGGTGACGGAGGCCGAGGCGCTGGTGCGCGGCGAAGATGCCCTCGACCTCGCCCGGCTGGAGCGCAGCTTCGTGATCCGCGCCAATGACGGCTTCGTCGGCACGTTCGGTGCGGCTCTGGCATCGCTTGCCGCGGGCCAGGCCCCAAAGGTCAGGCTGCGCTTCGCCCATCAGGACCAGGAGGACGTCGAGGCGCTGCGCGAAGGCCGTGTCGATGCCGACATCGGGGTCATCGGCGCCATGGGGCCGGAGATCCGGCTGCAGGCGCTGTTCCGCGACCGTTTCGTCGGCGTGGTGCGCCCCGGCCACCCGCTGGCGCAAGCGGTAACACCTGAAAGCTTCGCGTCTTTTCCGCATGTCTCGGTTTCACGGCGCGGGCGCTTCGCGGGGCCGATCGACGAGGCGCTTTCGGCGCTGGGCCTGAGGCGGGCCGTTACGATCGCGGTGGCCAACTTCGCCGACGCGCTGGCGATCGTGAAAACCTCCGATCACGTGGCGGCCGTGCCGGCCCGTCTGACCGAACCGGCGCGCGCCGGTCTTCACAGTTTCGAATTGCCGGTGAAGACCGATGCGCTGGCCGTTTCGCTTGCCTGGCATCCCCGCTTCGACGCCGACCCCGCCCATCGGTGGTTGCGCTCGACCGTGCGAGAGGCCTGCAAGGAAGAACGCCGCACCTCGCGAGCCGGCAAATCGAAGCGATAGTCTTGCCCGGCGGGCGGCGCCCGACGCAGGTGAGAACTACGAGGTCATGGCGCCGGAGACATTCCATCCATATCGTGCGGCCGTCACGCTCAGCCGCTCCTGAAGAAAGCCGACAAGATCGACTTCACTTCGGCCTCGACCCTCGCGCGGTAGGTTTCTTCGAAATCGTCGTTTGCGATCGCGTCCAGCAGAGAGCTGAGGATGCAGAGGTCTAGCCTGCAGTCGACCGACCCGGCCCTGACCGACGTGTATCCGCCGAACGCGCGCATCAGTTCGACGGCATAGTCCGACTGGGCCCGCCGTACCGCCTCCAGGATCCGCGGGTCGCTCCGCCGCAGGATCGAGCATTGCAGGCGGAAGAGAGCCTGCCGCCGGCGCGACGCCAGCAGACATGAGAAGATGACGTCGACGATCCCGCTGGCATTCGCCCCGGCGGCTGACGCCGCTTCGAGCCTGGCGGCAATTTCGCCGGCCTCTTGACGATGAAGGTATTCGACCGCCGCGGTGAATATCTCGATCTTGTCCCGGAAGTATTCGTAGAACATTTGCGCAGAGAGATCGGCACGCGCCGCGATCTTGTCCACGTCGGTATCGGCAAAAGGTGACCGGCAGAATTCCTCGCAGGCGGCAGCGAGCAGCCGATCGCGGACGATGCCGGCATCGGCGCCGATCGCGGGAACAATCTTCGAATGCGGCATCGGCACCCTCGCTCCACCATCGGATACAATATACACAATATTATGATAAATCTATTCTGCTATAAATACCAGGAAGGTCAAAGGTTTATGAGATCGATGCACAGGGTGCCTCGCACCTCTCCTCCGTCGAGGACGCGTGCGAGCCGGCCCGACGAGCGAGCGGGAGCCTGGCCCCACGGAGGGAGGAGCGTGTGCAGAGGGCTTAAAGAGCGTAGCAGACGATGAAGCGGCGCCTGATCTCGTCGCGCGCATGACGACTGTCGACGTCGTACATCTGGAATTCGCCGTTGACGATGCCATCGGCCAACAGGTTGATGACGTATATGTTGAGATGAAGCTCACAGTCGGTGGCCGGCGCAACGCCCCGTTGAGCCAATGCCTGCTTGATGGTGTCGATATTGTTCAGGCGCCCGCGCATCTCGGCGTCGCGGACCCGCGGTTCGACATGCTTCAGCACTTCCACCTGGAGCCGGATCAACGCCTGGCGCTGGCGGCAGGCCAACAAGGTGTCGACCATGACGTCGATGGTCTCGACGAGCGAGGCGCCGCTGTGGCGCGCCGCCTCGGTCTTGCGGGTAATGTCGGCCACCTCCTCGGTATTCAGCCGCGCGAACGCCTCCGCGAAGATCTCGATCTTGTCCTTGAAATGATTGTAGAACGTGCCCGGAGAGACGTTCGCCCGCCGCGCGATCTTATTCGTATCCGTTTCGAAAAACGGCACTTCGCAAAACTCGTCGCAGGCCGCGTCGAGTAACCGCTGACGCGTGGCTGCGACGGCCGCCATTGTTCTTGGATCGTTCTTGAGGCGCGGCATGATGATCTCGTTTGTCGGTCTGCGGCGGCGGCTTAACAGATAATATCAAGGTACTTTTTGAAATAGCTGCGGCGAAATGTCCTGAAATATAAAATGAAAATATTTGAATGATCAACAACCAACACACAACTCCAGAAACAATTAAGCCCCATAATGCATCTATTTGCTTTTGGCACCCACTACCAGCACTGATGAAACGCCAAGGAGCATATTGCAGTACCATAATTTGCCCCCAAGCGCCGCACAATGGAAAAACACCAACATAGGCTTTCGAATATTTCGCTTGATATCAACAAGCTGTGACATGGCGAGGCCGGGAACGCGGGGCGCCATTTTTTTCGGCAAGAAGCATGACCGCACGTCGCACGCCTACGACCACTTCGGATCGGGCCGAGCCGGAAGTCTGGCGGCCTGCGCGGCGCCCGGGCATCGCGAGGGCGAGTAGTTGAAGATGCGCGTCACTCCAGGCTGTCACAGCCGTACAACCGGCGCATCGGGCAATGATTTTACAAAAATTACATTGCCGGATATAGGAGTAACTGCATAAATGATAAAAATATCATCAATAAGAATTATCGGCGTCGTGGGCTTTTGAAAAAAAGAAAAGCCCGCAAGCACGGCCATCGCTCTAAGAAGGTCAGGAAAGACTAGTGAGAAACCTACCGATCATCATCAAAATTTCCATCGTGATCTTCTTGATGGCCTGCCTGGCGATTGCCACTGCCGGGTTCGGTCTCTATCGCATGGGCGAAGCGAACGAACGTAGTTCGACGTTGCTCGATGAAGATGCCGTCGGCGCGATCTGGCTGGCCCGGGTGAATTCCACCGTAAATCGCACTACCAGCCTGCTTTACCAGTTGATCGCCTCGGTCGACGACGACGACATCGCCAAAACCACGGTACAGCTGGGACCAATCGTGCAGGAATTCGACGAGCGCTACGCGGAAACGGTGAAACGCCTGCCTCAGCGCCGCGCCGAACTCGAGCGGCTCAAGACCGGCTACCACCAATTCCTGGCGGCATCGCGCGAGATGCAATCGCTGGCCCGGGAGAACACGCCCGAAAGCAATGCCAAGGCCGCGAAGATCATGAACCAGGAGATTGGCCCCCAGTTCGATCGCTTGCGCGGCCCCCTCAGCGCAGCCGTCGACGAGGTCAAGGCTGAACTCAACGCCTCGATCGCGGCACTTGGCCGCGAGTACGAGGCGACCCGGCGATGGATGCTGATCGTTCTGGGCGGCGGTATCGTCGCGGTGGTGGCGGCGGCGATGGCCATCGGCCAGATGGGAATTGCCAGCCCCCTTCGACAGTTGTCGGCGACCATGGACCGGATGGCCCAGGGCGATCTCGCACTCGACGTATCGGGGAGCGACCGCCGCGACGAGGTCGGGTTGATGGCGCGCGCCGTCGAGGTGTTCCGCCGGAACGGCCTGGAGGCGCGGCAGGTGGCTGCCGAAGCCGAAGAAAGCCGTGTCCGCGAGGCTCAGCGCCAGCGTGACGAGGAAGCGCGCGAGCGGGCGCTGGCCGAGGAGCGGCGCGAGCGCGGGGAAGCCGAGCGCCGGGCCGAGGAAACGCGTCGCCGTGACGCCGAGGAAACCGAACGCCGCCAGGCGGCCGAACGCCAGGCCGAACAGGAACGCACCCGGATCGAGGCCGAGCGTCAGCGCAAGGAAGGTTTGCGCAGGATGGCCGACGATTTCGATGCCGCGGTAGGCGGCGTGGTCAACGCCGTGGCGGCCGCCGCGACGCAGTTGCAGTCGACGGCCGGCTCGATGAGCGGCATCGCCAGGTCGACGACGCAGCAGTCGCTGGCTGCAGCCGCGGCGACCGAGCAGGCGGCGGCCAACGTGCAGACCGTCGCCAGTGCATCCGAGGAACTGGCCGCCTCGATCCGCGAGATCTCGACCCAGGTCTCCAGCGCCAGCCGGATCGCCGAGGGCGCCGTCGACCAGGCGCAGGCGACCGACGCGATCGTCCAGGGTTTGTCGTCGGCGGCCGACAAGATCGGGGCGGTGGTCAACCTGATCACCAACATCGCCGGGCAGACCAACCTGCTGGCGCTGAACGCCACGATCGAGGCGGCGCGCGCCGGCGAGGCCGGCAAGGGCTTCGCCGTCGTCGCCTCCGAGGTCAAGTCGCTGGCCAACCAGACCACCAAGGCGACCGAGGAGATCAGCCAGCAGATCACCGGGGTCCAGGAGGCGACACGCAAGGCGGTGGACGCGATCCACACCATCGGCGGCACCATCGGCCAGATCAGCGAGATCAACGGCTCGATCGCGTCGGCGGTGGAGGAGCAGGGCGCCGCAACGCAGGAGATCGCCCGCAATGTCGAGCAAGCCGCGGCCGGCACCCGGCAAGCCTCGGCCAGCGTCACCGATGTCAACCAGGCAGCCGGCGAAGCCGCCACCGCTGCCGGCCAGGTCCTCACGGCCTCGGGCGAGCTTTCCACCCTGGCCGAGCGCCTGCGCGGCGAAGTCGGCCGCTTCCTCGCCGAGGTGCGCGCGGGCTGATCGGGTCAACCCGGGCGCAACCGATGGCTTGCAAAGACACACCCGGCGGCCAGACCGGCATGCCCCTCTTTCTCGGCGGGCATCCTGTCGGGGACGTGGAGCATCGCACGCACGACGAAGTGGTGCTGGCAACGAGATACGCGCTCAACCGGTTGTCATCCGATGTCCTGAGGCGGAACGCGGCCGGCGTCGATCCGCTGCCGCAACTGGTCGACGACGTCCTGATGCTGGGCCGGACCATCCGGACCGCGATCGCGGATAATGCCTTCAACCTGGTGTTCCAGCCGATCGTCGATCTCGCCGACGGGCGCATCACCCATCACGAGGCGCTGATTCGTTTCAACGACGATCAAAGCCCCGAACCGGCGGTGCTGCTGGCCGAGGAACTCGGATTCGGCAGCGAGCTCGATCGCGCCGTGATCGGGCGGGCAATCGATCTGCTCGCCAGGGCCGAACCGCATCTGCCGGTGCTTGCCGTCAACCTGTCCGGTTATTCCATTGCCGATACCGTCTTTGTCGACGACCTGATGGCACTGCTGTGTCGATCGCGAATCGAATCCAAGCGGCTGATGTTCGAGGTCACCGAGTCGGCAGCGGTGCGATCGCTGCCCCGGCTCGATTCCGGCATCTCGCGGCTGCGCCGACTGGGTTTCGCCACCGGCCTCGACGACTTCGGCGCCGGCACCGCATCGCTCGACCGGCTGCGCCGTCTGGATGTCGACTTCATCAAGCTCGATCGGGCACTGGTATCCCGCCTGGGCAGCAATCCGCGGGACGAAGCCCTGCTGCGAGGCATCTGCCAAGCCTGCTTGGAGATGGGCGTGCGCGTGATCGGCGAAGGGATCGAAACCGATCGACAGGCCACCGCCCTCCGGGCGCTCGGCGTGCATGGCGCTCAAGGTTGGCGGTTTGGTCGACCGGCGGCGCGGCCCGCCGCCGGCGTGGCAGACGATCGCACTGTCGAGGAAAACGGCTTTTCCGACGAAGCCCCGGGAATCATGGCAAGCGATGACGAAAATCGACAAATCTCTTGAAGAGCCGGACATGTACTGGAATCGGATGCAGTTCGCCTCGATGCTGATCGGCGCGGCCATCGGCCAGCTTCTCGTCGAGAATGGAATCCTTTCCTTGCCGGAGCTGATCCATCGGGTTCGCCGGCTGTCGGATGCGATACCCGATCGCGGTCTTGAGCCGGCGGCCGAGATGGCCATCGGCATGATGGCCCGTTGGGGCAAGGAAGGGCATAGCCTCGGCGATGGCGATTGATTTCCGCGATGCAGGGCCGGCGTGGAACCGGGCAATATCGGCCGCCGATATCACCGCCATCAGCCCGGGCATGGAACGAGCATCTGCCGGATAGCGGTGCAAGCGCGTGACGACCCAAGACGCCGACCTTGAACCGGGCGCCTCCGCCTGGCGGTCACCGGTGCTGGCGATTCCGGCGATCATGCTTTTGCTGATAGCCGCGGCGATCTACGCGATCCTCGCTTTCGAGCAGGAAACGTCCGCACGGCTCGACGACCGGCTGGCCGACCTGTCGGCCGGCGGCAGAGACAATCTGGGCTGGGCCATCTCTCAGCTCAACGGCGAGCTCAACCGGTTGGCCGAAGCCGCGTGGGAGCACGCCGACGGCCGTCCGGCGAGCGACGGCGACCTGCGGCTGCGCTTTGACATATTCGTCTCGCGCGTCGGCACGATCGAAGTCGGTTCGATTCGACGCGACCTGCACGATCGCGATTTCTACCAATCCGCCGTCACCGCCTTGCGCGATTTCATCGCCCGCTACGACGGGCCGTTCTCATCGCGCGGAGGGCCGGGACGCGAGGTCGCGGCGGCATTGGTCATCGATGCCCGCGCCCTGCTTCCGACATTGCGCGAGCTGGCGCTGGGCGCCGCGCATTTCAGTTTCCATGAACTGACCCTTCAGCGCGACGCCATGAGGGAGATGCGGCAGACATTGCGCCGCTCGGTGATGGTGCTGGGCCTGGTGGCCGCGGGATTCTTCGCGATCATTGCCTGGCTGCTGATGCGGGCGACGCGGGTCGCGGCGGAACTGCGCGAGGCCAATCTCAATCTCGCGCTCAAGCGGGAACGTTTCCTCGATGCCATCGAGACGATTCCCGACGCCTTCTCGATGTATGATGCCGACGACCGCCTGGTGATCTGCAACGAACGGTATCGCCAGATGTATGCGGCCGACTCCGGATCGATACGGCCGGGCGCGGCATTCGGCGAAATCCTGCGCGAAGGTGTGGCCCAAGGCAGATTTCCCGATGCCGGCGGCGACGTCGAGGCTTTCGTCCGGAAGGTTCTGGCGTGGCGCGCGACGGACTCGCCGGCAATCGACCGGCCTGTTTCCGGCGGGCAATGGATGCGCATGTTCACGCGCCGGACGTCCGACGGGGGCCGCGTCAGCATCGCGACCGACATCACCGCACTCAAGCAGGCCAAGGAACGGGCCGAGTCCGGCGAGCGCGCCAAGTCCGAGTTCCTCGCGGCGATGAGCCACGAGATCCGCACGCCGCTCAACGGCGTGCTCGGCATGCTCGGCCTGATCGACATCACCGGCCTGTCACCCGACGGCCGGCGCTACATCGCGGCTGCCCGGACGGCGGGCGAGCATCTGGTCGCCGTCGTCAACGACATCCTCGATCTCTCCAAGCTCGAGTCCGGACGTCCCGATTTCGAGATCGCGCCGTTCAGCCCGGCCAGGACCATCGGCCAGGTCGTCTCGATCATGGCGCCGCGCGCCGCCGAGGAAGGCAACACCCTGTCGGTCATGGGTACCGAGGATCTGCCGCCCTGGCTCGCCGGCGACCGCACCCGCCTGCGACAAATCCTGATCAACCTGGTGGGCAACGCGACAAAATTCACCAGCGGCGGACGCATCGTCATCAACGCCTCGGCGGAGACGCGCGAAGACGGCGTCATGCTCGAAATTGCCGTAACCGACACCGGGATCGGAATTCCGCCGGCCGTCCAGTCGCGCCTTTTCGAGACGTTCTCGCAGGCCGACAGCTCGACGACCCGCCGCTTCGGCGGCACCGGGTTGGGCCTCGCGATCTGCAAGCGCCTGGTCGAACTGCAGGGCGGATCGATCGGGATAGAGAGCAAGCCGGGCCGGGGCGCGCGCTTCTGGTTCCGGATCCCCTTCGCGTTTGCAGTACCACCGCTGAAGCGGCGCAGCCCGGCGCCCGAAAACCAGCGATCGCTGGATATCCTGGTCGCCGAGGACAACCCGATCAATCGCGAGCTGATCGAGGCCTTGCTGCGGGCGGCCGGCCATCGCTGCACCTTGGTGGCGGACGGCAGGGCGGCCGTCGCGGCGGTCCAGGCCGACCGCTACGACATCGTGCTGATGGACGTACAGATGCCGGTGCTGAACGGCTTGTGCGCGGCCCGGGAAATCCGGCGGCTCGACACTCCCGTGTCGGCAATCCCGATCGTCGCGCTGACCGCCGACGCCTTCGCCGATCAGGTCAAGGCCTGCCTGGATGCCGGGATGAACGATCACGTCGCCAAGCCGATCGATCCGTCGCGCCTCCGCCGTGCCCTGGCACGGTGGGGCGGATCGCGCATCGTTCCGCCGCACGGCGCATAAGCGGCATCCGGCCAAGCGGCCGCCCTTCTGTCGGGCCATCGCGTAGGTGTGTTTGCGGCCTGGTGCCGGAAAATCCGGATCGCTCAGCACCCCACGAAGGCTTCTTCGGCCGTCAGTTGCCGTGGCCGAGGGCGGCGGGATCGGCTGCGAGCCGCCCGGTCGAACCGCTGGCCGGCTCGTCGTCGACCTGCAGCGGCGTCACCAGCAAGGCGAAGCGCTGGCGCTTGCGCACGGCATTCTCGCCCCCGCCCAGCACGAAATTCCAAAACCAGCCCACGCCGGATTCGTTCAGCACGCGGCGATCCTGGGCGAAGCCGGTGATGACGAACGTGTCGCCCGAGCGCACGACGGGAAACTGGCCGGTCGCCTGGTTGGTCTGATCCGGGCTTTGCAGCGTGATGCTGCCGACACCCTGGCCCGACGTCACCGGCACGAAAGTGGCATCGCTGGCACTCGAGTACCCCAGGGCAAGCGAGATCCTCCCGTCGTCCAGCACGCGCGGAATGGCAATCAGGGTATAGCCGCTCAACGCAAAGGAGAGGCTGGCGCCGCCGGCCAACGTCACGTTGCCGATGCTGGTGGCGCCAGTCACGCTGCCGAGATAACCCTGGCTGCGCGCGTTGGTCAGCGAGACCGGGGTATTGGACAGCGTCGTGACGGCGGAGGCGTATTCCACCGACAGCCGGTTGTTGGCGCTCAGCGCCTGCAAGGTGGCTTTGGTTCCCGCCCATTTCTGGGCCGCCGATGATGCGTTTGCCGGCGGGGGCGAAATGAACCCGGTGCTGTAGGACCCGGCCCCGGCAACGTTGGACAGCGCGGCCGGGCCGGTGAAGGCGACCTGGAAACCGGCATCCTGGAAGACCGCGGCCAGATCCAGCGCATAGGCGTCCTGCTGATCCGACTCATAGGAAACGATGGTCAGGTTCACCGTCACCTGCCGGCTGGCCACCGCCCGCAGCTTGCTGACGATCGGCTCGACCCGATCCATCACGTCGCGCGGCGCGGTGATGATCACGTCGCCGGTCGAGGGCATCAGCGCGAAGTCGCCTTCCACCACCAGGCTGTCCAGCGCCCGGCGCAGGTCAGGCCACATCCTGGCCGATGCCTCCGCCGTCATGTGCTGCAGCGAGGAGACGCCGCTCGAAACACCACGGGAAATGCCGCCGGACGCGGACGATCCGCCCGCCGTCGAACCGCCGCCGGTCGTGCCGATCAACGCGGTTGCCTCGACCGACTGGGCCGGGAAGGTCCAGCTACGGGTCACGTAGCGCGAGAGCCTGATGGCCCCGTGACTGAATTCCCAACTGCACCCGAACGCCGCGGCGAGGTAATCGGCATAGCCGGACGCCGGCCCCACATAGGACGGCACGATGGCGTTGGCCCGGCCGTAGGAGGTGAGCAGGGCGCCGGACAAGGCCGCCCGCCTGCCGGAAACGTCGCGGGAATTACCGGCATCGGCATCGGCGGCCTGCGGCGCGTCCGCGGCGACCGGCGCCTGGGGGGCGGCCGACATCGCCTGCCCCGAATCCGGGTTGCTCAGGGCTCGGCGCAGCACCGGCGGCATGCCGCAGCCGTCGACCAGCCGCATGGCGATACCGGTTTCGGCCGTGAAGCGGCTGGCCAGCTGCTGCAGCGAGAACGCCGATGTCTCGGCTATCCGATACCCCCTGGCCGTCTCGACTTTCTCCGGCAGCTTCGGCCTGATCGTTTCGCGCACGACCACCCCGCCGCCATAAGGCCGGTCGACCCGCCGCAGCACGGGGTTGACGCTGCGGTCGATGTTGCGGGATGCCTCGACGGCGGCATCGACCCGCCTCATCTCGCCCGGCAAGGCCGCCTGATTGGCCTTGAAGGTCTCGCACGCGACCAGGCCCAGCGCGGCGACGGCGGCTAGTGCTACCCGCGCCAGGCGCAGGCAATTATTCGTCGACCGGAACATCGGATCCCCCGACGGCACTGATCGCCAGCGCGTTGGTATAGAGCGTGCCGATCGGGCGCGCCGGCACGTCGGCCCAGGCCGACAGCAGGTAGAGCACCGCGTCGCTGAAATAGCCTTCGCAGCGGATCGTCGCCTTCAAGGGATAGCGCAGGCCGCGTGCATGCCAGGCGAGCTCGAACAGTTCGGGATCGCCGAGGTCGAGCTTGATGGCATCGACCCACGAGACCAGCGCGGACTGCAGATCCGAGCCCTGTCGCGCCGTCCAGACGCGCCGGCGGCCGATGGGGCGGGGATCTTCCTCGCCGGCGCGCGCGCAGCTGATGGTGCGCGGTTCGGCGGACGACGGCGGCGGGTTCGCGGGTGGGCTGGCCGGTCCGATCAACAATCCGCCGGTCGCCCCCTCGACAGCGGCAAGCCCGGTCGGTGCCAGCATCGCCGCCAGGCTCTGCCGCCAGCTCGGGCCGCCGCGCCATGAAACCTTGAGTTTTCTGTCGACCGCCGGGCTGATCTCCACGGCGATCTGGGACGGCACGATCTGGTAGATCGCCAGCTCGAGCGGCACGTTGCTCGCAAAACCCGCGACAGGGCCATCTGCCGCCACCTGATTTGCTGCCCGCGCGGCCGGTCCGCCGAGAATACAGACGAGAGCGAGGCCAAGAACGACCGAATTACCGAACATCAGCCCTCCCGCAGGGGCGTGAACAACCAGCGTATATGGGCAATATCAAGGGCGTACAATATCGCCTTCCGCGGGCGTGGATACTACGGAAGCTTCGTGCAAGGATCGTTTTATTGCGGCACTGCCGCCGCCGAGCGCCCGAAGCTTTCATTTCCAGAAATCTGCCGGAATGTCGACGACCCATATCGATCACGGGTCGAGCCGTGGCCTTTCCACATTGAGCCGCAAGGCCGTTCGCGCAACGGTTCCCCCCTGAAAAATGGGAGGAAGCAACATGATCAAACATCGGATCGGCACCCTCGCAGGTGCGGCGGCCATGGCGCTGGCCGTTTCCGGCGCGGCCGCGGCCCAGCAGGCGAAGATCAGCGACGGCGTGGTCCGCATCGGGCTGATCGAGGATATGTCGGGGGTCTACGCCGACATCACCGGCATGGGTGCCGTGACCGCCGCGCGGATGGCGGTGGAGGAATTCGGCGGCAAGGTACTGGGCATGCCGATCGAGGTGGTTTTCGCCGATCACCAGAACAAGCCCGATCTCGGTGCCGCGATCGCGCGCAAATGGTTCGATACCGAGAACGTCGACGCCATCCTCGACGTCGCCTCGTCGTCGCCCGCCCTGGCCGCCCTCGAGGTCGCCAAGCAGAAGGGACGGCTGATCGCGCTGTCCTCGCCCGGCTCGACGCGCATCACCAACGACGTCTGCGGCCCCTATGTCATCCACTGGGCCTACGATACCTATGCCATCGCCCATTCGACCGGCCAGGCGCTGGTCGCCAAGGGCCTCGACAGCTGGTATTTCGTCACCGCCGACTATGCCTTCGGCCACGGCCTGGAGAAGGATACCGGCGAGGTGGTGACGGCCAACGGCGGCAAGATCGTCGGCTCGACCAGGCTGCCGGTCGGCACCATGGATTTCGCCTCGGCGCTGCTGACCGCGCAGGGGTCGAAGGCCAAGGTCATCGCGCTGGCCAATGCCGGCGGCGACACCATCAATTCGGTCAAGCAGGCCGCCCAGTTCGGCATCGTGCAGGGCGGGCAGAAGATCGCGACGCTGGCCGGCTTCATCAACGACGTGCACGGCCTGGGCCTCAAGGAAGCGCAGGGGCTGACGATCGCCGAGGCCACCTACTGGGACATGAACGACGAGACCCGGAAATGGTCGGAGCGCTTCGCCGCCCAGGTCAAGGCGATGCCCAACATGCTGCAGACCGGCACCTATTCCGCGGTCAGGCACTACCTGAAGGCGGTCGAGGCCGCCGGCACCGACGAGACGCAGGCCGTCGTCGCCAAGATGCGCGAACTGCCGGTCAAGGATCTGTTCTACGAAGGCACGATCCGCGCCGACGGCCGCATGGTGCACGACATGTACCTGTTCGAGGTCAAGTCGCCGGCGGAATCGAAGGGGCCGTGGGACTATTACAAGACCTTGGCCCGCGTGCCGGCCGACAAGGCCTTCCAGCCCTTGGAGAAGTCGACCTGCGCGCTGGTCGGGAAATGACGATCACGGCCTGAGCTGCTTCAGGAAGTGCATCCGTAACGCCAGATGCGTTTCCAGCGCCTGGGCGGGGTCGTGGCCGGCATCGTTGAGCCGGGCGATCCGGTCCAGGCGCTGGCGCATCGTGTTGACGTGGATGCCGATCCGGTCGGCCGCCTTCCGGAGGCTGCGTCCGGCATCGAGATAGGCGAGCAGCGTCTGCGCCAGCTGGCTGTCATTGGCCTGGTCATGGGCGAGCAGCCGTCCGATCGTCGCCGCGACGAAGGCGCCGATCGCATCGCCCCGCCGGTCGGCGAACAACAGCGCATACATCGACAGCGATCGCTCGTCGACCACGCGCCCGGCCTGGCCCAGGCTGTTCAGCAGGCCCACGCAGCGCCGGACGGCGTCGTAGGCCGACGGCGTCTCGGCGATCGAGTGCAGCCGCGCCGAAACCACGATGGAAAGGCTGCGGCCCAGCGCCTCGCGCAATTCCCCGGCCAGGCGGTCGGCCAGGTCGCGGGCCTTGTCGCTGCCGGTGACGACGATGAGATCGCCGTTCAGTTCGCCGAACAGGGTGTCGCGCGCCGACAGCCGCGTCCGCGCCACGGCCGCCACCTGCATGTAGGACAGGTCGGCCAGGTCGACGACGATCATGGTGACCGGCCAGGCGAGCGTCGGCGCACCGGGCGATTGGCGCAGCGCGCCGCCGGCGAACGGATCGGCGGTGCCGCGCACCAGGGCCGAGATCGCATCGACCGAGCTTTTCTGCGCCGACTGGGCGAGGCGCTCCAGCGACAGCAGCACGATACCCGTCACGATCGCGCTGCGCTCGAAGGTACGAACCTCGGCCGCCGAGAAACCGTTTCGGCGCTTGAAGACCAGCGTGCCGAGCCGGGCCGAGCCGCCGATCGCCGCGGCCACCAGCGCCACGCCGCCGTCGCGGGCATGCACCTGGACCGACCGGCCGGTCCGGTCGCTGTCGCGCACGGCGCGGATCAGCATGTCGTCGGTCATGCCCCCGGGCAACGCGCCGCTCAGGGGCTTCTGGCGCTCGTCGAGGATCACGGCCTCGCCATGCAGGATGCCGCTGACCAGCCGGGCGAGATCGTCGAGCGTGCCGCCACGCGCCACCAGTTCGGTCAGCCGCTCATGCGCCGCGGCGGCATCCTCGATATCGTCGGCCTTCGCCTTCAAGGCCGCGTTGGCATCGCGCGCCGCTTCGAGCGCGCGGCGCGTCTCCTCGAGCAACCGGGCATTTTCGATGGCCAGCGCGGCAAAGGTGCCGAGCGACCACAGCACCGCGATCTCATGGGGCGTATAGGAACGGACATAACGTTCGCCGACGAACAGCACGCCGATGACATGCGCGTCGATCTCGAGCGGGATGCCGAGGATGGAGACGACACCTTCGCCCCTGGTCGCCTCGTCGATCGAGGGATCGTGGGCGAAGGCCGCGTCGGCGGCGTAATTGTTCGAGTAGAACGGCCGCCGCAGCCGCGCCACGCTGCCGCAGACCCCGACGTCGCGGGGCACCCGGATGCGGGCGAAGCCCTGGCTGAACACGCCTTCGGTGGCGCGCACGTAGAAATCGTTGCGCTCCCGGTCGACGGCCGACAGATAGGCGATGTCGCTGCCGATCAGCTGGCGGGCGCGCCGGACGATCGCCTGCAGCACCTGATCGGTATTGCGCAGCGCCGACAGGTCGCGGGCCGTGTCATAGAGCGCCGAAAGCTCCTTCTCGCGCTGGCCCTTGTTCTGGAAACTGGCATGCAGCTGCAGCGCGACGTCGAGATCCCCGATCATCGACGGTGGCAGCCGGCCCGCCGCGACATCGCGCCGGATATCGGCGGCCACCCGCTCGAACGCCTCGAACGGTGCGTTCCTGTCGAGCAGGTTGAGCAGGTCGCGGTAATAGGCAGGTTGACCCGCCTTGCGCATCTGGGCGTCCACCCCTTTCCTCCCTCGGCCGTTGAGGCAACTGCCGCCGACTATGCGGGCGGCGGCGGGCGAAGGCCATGTCCATGTGACGGCTTGCCCGACGACGTCGAATTCCTGCCCAAACCCTCCGACTTCGGTGCGTTGAACAGGCTGGCGGCGGCCTGTCGCCGGCGCGGCTGGCCGGGCGGATGCACACCGCTCAGCCAGGCGTGAAAAAAACTCGCTGGAGCGCCGGCCGGCCCCGGATCCAGGATCCACCGGCACTCTGCCTGTGGATGGGGAATGAGGATGGCTGCTTCCGGTAACGATCCCGGCCATTGGTCGCGGTCACTGTGGATACCGGTCCTGGCCGGCGGGCTGGTCATGGGGCTGGCGCTGGGGGTGCGGCACGTCCAGGGCCTGTTCCTGCTGCCGGTGACGATGGATCGCGGCTGGTCGCGCGAAACCTTCGCGTTCGCCATGGCGGTCCAGAACCTGGTCTGGGGCCTGGCCCAGCCGTTCACCGGGATGATCGCCGATCGCTACGGCTCGCCCCGCGTCATCGCCGGCGGGCTGATGTGCTATGCGCTGGGGCTGGTCTGCATGGTCCTGGCGCAGACCTCGCTCGCCTTCGTGCTCGGCGCCGGGCTGTGCATCGGCATCGCGCTGTCCGGCACGGCCTTCGCCGTGATCTACGGCGCGCTGAGCCGGATCGTGCCGATCGGGCGGCGCGGCTGGGCGCTGGGCCTGGCGGGCGCCATCGGCGGGCTCGGGCAGTTCGCGATGGTGCCGGCGGCACAGGCACTGATCGGCGGCTGGGCCTGGACCGGGGCGCTGGCGATCTTCGCGGTGATCATGGCGCTGCTGCTGCCGCTCGCCTTGCCCATGCGCGATCAGGTCGCCGGCCGCGCGGCCGCGGGCGCGGAACAGTCGATGAAGGCCGCGGTCGCCGAAGCCTTCCGCCATCGCGGCTTCTGGCTGCTCAATCTCGGTTTCGTCGCCTGCGGCTTCCAGCTCGCCTTCATCGGCACCCATCTGCCGGCCTATCTGATGGATCGCGGCCTGCAACCCGCCGATGCGGTCGCCGCCCTGGCGATCATCGCGCTGACCAACGTCGCCGGCACCTATCTGTTCGGGCTGTGGGGCGGATCCCTGCGCCGCAAATACCTGCTGGCCGGGGTCTATCTGGCGCGCACGGCGGTGATGGCCCTGTTCGTGCTGCTGCCGCTCAGTGCCTGGAGCGTCTATCTGTTCGCGGCGGCCATGGGTTTCCTGTGGCTCGGCACCGTGCCGCTGACCAACGGGCTGATCGCCCAGGTGTTCGGCGTGCGCTACCTCACCACGCTGTTCGGCTTCGTCTTCCTCGGCCACCAGATCGGATCGTTCCTCGGCGTCTGGCTCGGCGGCTATGTCTTCGTCGCCACCGGCTCCTACCAGGCGATCTGGCTGATCGCCATCGTGCTGGGCCTGTTCGCGGCCGTGCTGCACTGGCCGATCGACGATCGTGCCGTGGTGCGCGACGGCCTGCGGCCGGCGACGCCATGACCCGGCTTGCCCGCTGGGCCCCGCTCGGCCTATTGCTGGTGGCGGGCTTCCTGGTGTTCCAGGCCTGGGGCGCGGCCGACCTGCCGTTGACCTGGCTGGACCAGGGATCCTTCTGCGGCTGAGGAGAGATCGATGACGTCGCGCGACGCGCTTGCCCGGATCTGGTCGCTGGCCGGCCTCCCCGGCACGGCATTGGACGAGATCGCGCTGACCGGCAGCGACCCGGTCTTTCCATCCTCCTTCGCGGTCGGCACGGCGGCGCAGGCGTCGATCGCGGCGGCCGCCCTCGCCGCCTGCGAGCTTGGCCATGCCCGTGGCGCCGCCCGCCAGCGCGTCGGCGTCGACATGGCCCATGCCGCCGCGGAATGCACCGGCTGGTTCACGCTGGACGGGCAGGAGCCGGAATTGTGGGATCCCTTCGCCGGGCTCTATGTCTGCGCCGACGGCCATGTCCGCATTCACACCAATTTCCGCCATCATCGCGACGGCGCGCTGCGCCTGCTCGGCCTCGATCCGGCGACGGCCGGGCGGCGCGATGCCGAACGGGCGATGCGCGACTGGCGGGCACTGGATTTCGAGGCGGCCGCGGCGGCACGCGGCCTGGTCGCCACCGCCCTACGCCGCTTTGCGGCCTGGGATGCCACGCCCCAGGGCCAGGCGGTGGCCGCGCAGCCGCTGATGACCATTACCCGCATCGGCGATGCCGCCCCCCGCACGCTGCCGCCGCTGGGCCAGGACGAACGGCCGCTCTCCGGCCTGCGCGTGCTCGACCTCACCCGCATCCTGGCCGGCCCGGTCGGCGGGCGGGCGCTGGCCGCGTTCGGCGCCGACGTCATGCTGGTGAATTCCCCCGATCTGCCCAATATCGCCGCCATCGCCGAGACCAGCCGCGGCAAGCGCTCGGCCCATATCGACCTGCGCGGCGGGGCGGGGCGCGACACGCTGTGGCGCCTCATCGACGATGCCCATGTGCTGTCGCAGGGCTATCGCCCCGGCGGGCTGGCCGCGCTGGGTTTCTCGCCCGCGGCGCTGGCGGCGCGCCGCCCGGGCATCGTCGCGGTCTCGCTGACCGCCTATGGCGCGCACGGCCCCTGGGCGGACCGCCGCGGCTTCGATTCCCTCTTGCAGACCGCGATGGGCTTCAACCAGGCGGAAGGCGAAGCGGCCGGCGACGGCAAGCCGCGGGCGCTGCCGATGCAGATCCTCGACCAGGCCAGCGGTTTCCTGATGGCGTTCGGCGCCGCCGCGGCGCTGTGGCGCCAGCAGCGCGAAGGCGGCAGCTGGCATGTCCAGGTCTCGCTGGCCCAGACAGGGCACTGGCTGCGCGGGCTGGGGCGGGTCGCGGACGGCCTTGCCGCCGGCAAGCCGGACTTCAGCTTCTGGATCGAAGAGACCGCCTCGGGGTTCGGCCGGCTGCGCGCGATCACGGCCAGTGCGCAGC
>JAEYTW010000366.1 GCA_023433835.1 Pseudomonadota bacterium
TCCTGCCCCCGGTCGGGATCAGGAACTTGGTCAGCAGGTTGAAGCAGGTGGTCTTGCCCGCGCCGTTCGGCCCGATCAGCGCGTGGATCGAATGGCGCCGCACCTGCAGCGTCACGTCGCGGACCGCGAAGAACCCCTTGAACTGCTTGGTGAGACCGGTGGTCTCCAGAATGAAATCGCTCAACGTCTTCAGCGCCCCTCGAAGCGGGCAGGGCGCTTCTCGCGGAACGCCGCGATGCCTTCCTTGAAATCGGCGCTGGCGCCGGCCTTGCTTTGCGCCTGGCGTTCGTTGTCGAGCTGGTCGCCGAACGAGGCGTGCTCGCTGTCCCAGTACAACTCGCGGATCAGGCCGAGCGAAACGGTAGGGCCGGCGGCGAGATCGCGGGCCAGCGTCAGCGTCTCGGTCATGACCGCCTCGTCGTCGACGACGCGGTTGATCAGGCCCCAGTCCAGCGCCTTCTCGGCCGGCAGCTTGTCGCCGAGCAGCGACAGCTCGAGCGCGCGGGCGCGGCCGATCAGCCGGGGCAAGAGCCAGGTGGAGCCGCAATCGGGCACCAGGCCGATGCGGCGGAAGGCCTGCAGGAAATAGGCCGAGCGCGCGGCGACGATCAGGTCGGCCATCAGCGCGATGCTCA
This sequence comes from Pseudomonadota bacterium, assembly GCA_023433835.1. Classification (GTDB taxonomy): domain Bacteria; phylum Pseudomonadota; class Alphaproteobacteria; order Ferrovibrionales; family Ferrovibrionaceae; genus JAFKFH01. The sequence continues at coordinate 636 of JAEYTW010000366.1, forward strand.
TGCCCGCGCCGGCGGCCGCGCCGTTGACGGCGGCGACGATCGGCATGGGCAGGCCGCGCAGTCGCTTCAGGAACGGATGGAAATGGCTTTCCAGCACCTTGCCGGCATCGCCCGACAGCCCGGCGCCCTCGGCCGGCGAAAGATTGGCGCCGGTGCAGAAGGCGCGGCCGGCACCGGTCAGCACCAGGCAGCGCACGTTGCCCGCCGCGTTCACGGCGTCGAGCCCGGCCGACAGCCCGTCGAGCATGTCGGTCGAGACCGCGTTCATCACCTCCTGGTGGTCGAGCGTCAGCACGGCCACGTTGCCATCGATATCGAGCTTCGCCCGATTGAATTGCATGTCTTCCTCCCTGGGTGGCGGCAGCAGGTGTGTTCTTCGATCGTCATCCCGGACGTAGCGAAGCGGAGATCCGGGATCCAGGGCAAGGGGCTTCGCAAACGGCATCGCCCTTGCCCTGGGCCCCGGGTCAAGCCCGGGGCGACGAATGGCCCCTTACAGCCGCTCGACGATGGTGACGTTGGCGAGGCCGCCGCCTTCGCACATCGTCTGCAGGCCGTAGCGCTTGCCGCGGTCCTGCAGCGCGTGGATCAGCGTCGTCATCAGCTTGGTGCCCGAACCGCCCAGCGGATGGCCCAGCGCGATGGCGCCGCCATTGACGTTGAGGCGGGCGGGATCGGCGCCGGTGACCTTGAGCCAGGCCAGCGGCACCGGCGCGAAGGCCTCGTTGACCTCGAACAGGTCGATATCGTCGATTTTCATGCCGGCGCGATCGAGGGCCTTCAGGGTCGCCGGGATCGGCGCTTCCAGCATGATCACCGGATCATGGCCGATCACGGTCATGTGGTGGACGCGGGCCAGCGGCTTGACGCCCAGCGCCTTCAGCCCGCGCTCGTTGACCACCATGACACCCGAGGCGCCGTCGCAAATCTGGCTGGCCGTGGCCGCCGTCACCCGGCCGCCCTCGGCGATCAGCCTGACGCCGCCGATGCTTTCCAGCGTGGCGTCGTAGCGGATGCCCTCATCCTTGTCGTGCCGGGCCTTGCTGCCGTCGGCCAGGGTGACGTCGAGAGCCAGGATCTCGTTGGCGAACTTGCCGGCATTGGTCGCCGCGATCGCCCGCTGGTGGCTGCCCAGCGCGTAGCGGTCGAGATCGGCCTTTTCCAGCTCGTACTTCCTGGCCATCATCTCGGCGCCGGTGAACTGGCTGAATTCGACGCCGGGATAGCGCGTCTCCATATTGGCGCTCTTCGGGCCGCCGAAGCCGTTCTTGGCCGGGAGGACGACGGGCAGGCCCATCGGCACGCGCGACATGCTCTCGACGCCGGCCGCGATCACCACGTCCATCGTGCCCGACATCACCGCCTGGGCGGCGAAATGCAGCGCCTGCTGCGACGAGCCGCACTGGCGGTCGACCGAGGTGGCCGGCACGCTCTCGGGCAGGCTGGAGGCCAGCACCGCGTTGCGGGCGACGTTGTTCGACTGCTCGCCGGCCTGGCCGACGCAGCCCATGATGACGTCCTCGATCAGCGCCGGATCGGCATCGGTGCGGCGCACCAGTTCGTCGAGCACGGCCCCGGCGAGATCGGCGGGGTGCCAGCCCGCGAGCCGGCCACCCTTGCGCCCGCCTGCCGTACGCGCCGCCGCGACGATATATGCCTCAGCCATGATCGACCTCCCTGATCTATAGGCGTTGCGGAGGATCGGCAGCAGGGTGGTTTTAGTCAAGTGATTAATTAAAGTTGCGACAGTGGATTTAATCACATAGTTAGGAGGGGTCGCGAGCAAACGGGGTAATCGGTGCCGACAGCCAGCGCGGTCAAAGCGGGGACGGAGCAGGATCGCGGCGCCACCGCGACGCGCCTGCTGGCTGCGGCGAGCGAGCTGATGATCGAGCGCGGCGAGACCGCGGTGTCGCTGGCCGACATCGCCCGCAAGTCCGGCCTCAATTCGGCGCTGGTCAAATACCACTTCGGCAACAAGGACGGCCTGCTGCTGGCGCTGCTGCAGCGCGACGCGTCGTCGGCGGTCAAGGCGCTCGACGCCTTGCTGCGCGTCGATGCCTCGCCGACCGCGCGACTGAAGCTGCATGTCGCGGGCATCGTCAATGCCTATTACCGCTCGCCCTACTTGAACCGGCTGATCCACCTGCTGCTGCATCATCGCGGCCCCGTAGTGGCGCGCGCGGTTTCCGACTTCTTCGTCAAGCCGGTGGCCGAGTTCGAGCGGCGCCTGCTGGCGGAGGGGACGGCCCGCGGCGAGTTCCGCGCGGTCGACCCGCTGATCTTCTATTTCACGCTGTTCGGCGCCTGTGACCATCTATTCTACGGCCGCCAGGCGCTGCTGCACAGTTTCGGCGTGGCCGAGGTCGGCGACGAACTGCGCCGCCGCCTGATCGCGCATGTCACCGACATGGTGCTGGGCGCCACCTTGAAGAGGGAGGAATAGATGCCGCAATTCATCAGTGTCGAGCGCGACGGGCCGGTCACCACCATCACGCTGCAGCGCCCGGAAGTGCTCAACGCCCTGCACACCGATGCCCATTACGAGCTCGACGCCGCCTTCGACGACTTCGCCGCCGACCCCGCCCAGTGGGTCGCGATCCTGACCGGTGCCGGCCCGCGCGGCTTCTGCGCCGGCCACGACCTGAAGATCGAGGCGGCCGGCGGCCATCGCGGCATGCCGGCCAGCGGCTTCGGTGGGCTGACCTCGCGCTTCGATCTCGACAAGCCGGTGATCGCCGCGGTCAACGGCGTCGCCATGGGCGGCGGGTTCGAGATCGCGCTGGCCTGCGACCTGATCGTGGCCTCGGCCTCGGCCGTGTTCGCGCTGCCCGAGCCGCGCGTGGGCCTGGCGGCGCTGGCCGGCGGCCTGCATCGCCTGCCGCGCGCCATCGGCGTCAAGCGGGCGATGGGCATGATCCTGACCAGCCGCCGCGTCTCGGCCCATGAAGGGCTCGACCTCGGCTTCGTCAACGAGGTGGTCGCGCCCGAGGACCTGATGCCGGCGGCGCGCCGCTGGGCCAGCCTGATCTGCGAGGCCAGCCCGATGTCGGTGCGTGCTTCCAAGCAGGCGGTCATGCGCGGCCTTGAAGTCTCGCTGGAACAGGCACTGGCCGACCAGGCCGACTATCCGGCCATCAAGGCGATGTGGGCCTCGGCCGATGCCCGCGAGGGACCAAGGGCCTTCGCCGCAAAACGCCGCCCGGTATGGGCCGGCGCCTGATCACCAGACCCTGAGGGAGGAACCATCCATGCAGCTCGAAAACACCCCCGTCTTCATCACCGGCGGCGGCTCGGGCCTTGGCGCCGCGACCGCGCGGGCCATGGCCGCGCGCGGCGCCAAGGTCGCCGTGTTCGACCTTAACGCCGAGAACGCGCAGGCCGTCGCCGCCGAGGTCAAGGGCGTCGCCCTGACCGGCGACGTCACCAGCGAGGCGCAGGTCGAGGCCGCGATCGCCAAGGCGGAAGCCGCCCACGGCGTCGCCCGCATCCTGGTCAACTGCGCCGGCACCGGCAACGCGATCAAGACCACCGGCAAGAACGGGCCGTTCCCGCTCGATGCCTTCAGCCGCATCATCAACATCAACCTGATCGGCAGCTTCAACGTGCTGCGCCTGATCGCCACCCGGCTGCTCGACCAGCCGCTGCTGGGCGAGGAACGCGGGCTGATCATCAACACCGCCTCGGTCGCGGCCTTCGACGGCCAGGTCGGCCAGGCTGCCTATTCGGCCTCGAAGGGCGGCGTCGTCGGCATGACCCTGCCGATCGCCCGCGACCTTGCCCAGTATGGCATCCGCGTCAACACCATCGCGCCGGGCCTGTTCCTGACGCCGCTCTTGATGACGCTGTCCGATGATGCCAAGCGCAGCCTGGCCGCCCAGGTGCCGTTCCCCTCGCGCCTCGGCGATCCCTCGGAATACGCAGCACTTGCCGTGCACATGGCCGAGAACCCGATGCTGAATGGCGAGACCATCCGCCTCGACGGCGCGATCCGCATGGCGCCGCGCTGATGACCAACAGCCCGGTCGCCATCGAGCATCGCGAGGGGGTGGACTGGGTCACCCTCAATCGCCCCGCCAGCCTCAACGCCCTCGATCCCGTGATGATCGAGACGCTGGGCGATTATTTCGACGGCCTGGCCGAGCAGCGCGACACCCGCGTCGTCGTGCTGCGCGGCGCCGGCCGCGCCTTCTGCGCCGGGCTCGACCTGAAGGCCGAGCTGGAGCAGTTCAAGACTCGCGGCGGGCCGGCCTCGGTGCCCGAGACCTTGCGCGCGCAGCGCCGCATCGCCGATATCGTCATGCGCATGCGCCGCTGCCCGCAGCCGATCATCGCCCTGATCCAGGGCGCGGCCTCGGGCGGCGGCTTTGCCATGGCGCTGGCCGCCGACATCCGGATCGCCGCGCGCAACGCGCGGATGAACTGCGCCTTCATCAAGCTGGGCCTCGGCGGCTGCGACATCGGGTCGAGCTATTTCCTGCCGCGGCTCGTGGGTGTTTCCGTGGCCTCCGAGCTGATCCTCACCGGCCGCTTCATCGACGCGGAGCGGGCGTTGCGCGTCGGCCTGGTGTCGGAAGTGGTCGACGAAGAGGCGCTGGCGGCGGCGGCCGACCCTTACGTCGAGGCGATGCTGCATGCCTCGCCGCTGGGCTTGAGCCTGTCGAAGGAATGCCTGAACGTCAGCGTCGATGCCGGTTCGCTCGAAGCCGTCATCGCGATGGAGGACCGCAACCAGGTGCTCTGCACCCGCTCGCCCGATTTCGCCGAGGGGGTGCAGGCGTTCCTGGAGAAGCGCAAGCCGGTCTACCGCAACCTCTGAGGCCCCGATGACCGAGGATCTGCTGCTCGTCGACCGCCACGCCGCCGATGGCTGCGCGGTCCTCACCCTGAACCGCCCGCAGGCGATGAACGCCCTGTCGCTCGCCTTGCGCCGCGCGCTGGTCGCCTCAATCGACGATCTCGCGCGTGACGACGGCGTGCGGGCGATCGTGATGACCGGGGCTGGGCGGGCCTTCTGCGCCGGGCTCGACCTCAAGGAGCTCGGCCAGTCGTCGCCCGAGGGCGAGGCGCTGGGCGGCAGCTGGCAATCCGATCCGGTGCGGGCGCTGGCCCGCTGCCCCAAGCCCGTGATCGCCGCCGTCAACGGCGCGGCGATCACC
>JAEYTW010000367.1 GCA_023433835.1 Pseudomonadota bacterium
GCCCGGCGCTGGCCGGGCCCTCCACATGCACAAACGCAAACGAGGTTCGGTCAGCGCTTGGAGAACTGATACGAACGTCGGGCCTTGGGCTTGCCGTACTTCTTGCGCTCGACGACGCGCGAGTCGCGGGTCAGGAAGCCGACCGACTTCAGCACCGGGCGCAGGCCCGGCTCGAAATAGGTCAGGGCCTTCGACAGGCCGTGGCGCAGCGCGCCGGCCTGGCCCGAGAGGCCACCGCCCGAGACGGTCGCGTAGACGTCGAACTGGTCCGAACGGTCGGCAACGATGAACGGCTGCTGGATCAGCATGCGCAGAACCGGACGGGCGAAATAGACGTCCGACTCACGGCCGTTGACGACGACCTTGCCGGTGCCCGGCTTGATCCAGACGCGGGCGACCGCGTTCTTGCGCTTGCCGGTGGCATAGGAGCGACCCTGCGCATCAACCTTGCGCTCGTGAACCGGCTTCTGCTCGGTCACCAGGGTCTTGAGCTCGTCGAGAGCCATGCTCAATCACTCCTCTTGTTCTTCGGGTTCAGCGCGGCGACATCGAGGGTCGCGGGCGTCTGAGCCTCATGGGGATGCTCGCTCCCCTTGTAAACCTTGAGATGGCCGAGCTGACGGCGGGCCAGCGGGCTCTCCTTGGGCAGCATGCGCTCGACCGCCTTGAGCAGCACGCGCTCCGGGAAGCGGCCGTCGAGGCGCTCGGCGAAGGTGCGGCCCTTGATGCCACCGGGATGGCCGGTGTGCCAGTAGAACACCTCGTTCTCGCGCTTGCGGCCGGTCAGCTTGACCTTCTCCGCATTGACGACGATGACGTGGTCGCCGCAATCGACATGCGGGGTGTAGCCCGGCTTATGCTTGCCACGCAGGCGCGTGGCGATGAGGGCCGCGAGGCGGCCGAGCACAACACCATCGGCGTCGATAAGGACCCAGTCCTTTTTGACCTCCGCTGGCTTGGCCGAATAGGTCTTCATGATGCAATCCTGTTCGCTGTAGGCGAAAACGCGACGCGGCCCGAGAGAGTTACGGGCCGCGTCGTCTCCGGGCCGGGAAATTAGTCGAATTCGGCCTGTGGTCAAGCGGAAACGCAGGCAAACCCTGGGATTTTCGGCTTGGGTATCATGGTACCGCGGATTTTTCCTCGCGCGGCGGGATCGAATAGGTCAGGGTCGCGTGCGCCACCGGATCCTCGGTGCCCTCCGAGTAGATCGTCGCCTCGCCCACCGCCAGCCGCTTGCCGAGCTTGAGCAACTTCAAGTCGGCGAGGAGGTCGACCGGCTCGGGCTTGCGCAGGAAATTGATGTTGAGGTTGGTGGTTACCGCGAGCGCCACCGGCCCGATATGGGCGAGGATCAGCAGGTAGAGGCCGGCATCGGCCATCGTCATCATCGTCGGGCCCGAAATCGTGCCGCCCGGCCTCAGGTGCTGGTGGGCAACGGGCACGCGCAGCCGCATCCGGCCGGGTTCCAGCGCCTCGATACGCAGATTGAGGCCTTCGATCTGCGGGAATTCGGCATCGAGGAAGCGGTGCAGGGCCACCGCATCCATGACCAGTTCGCCCTTCACGTCTTTTCTCCTCCCCGCGATTTACAGACGGCAGAGACCACGTTCGGCCCGGCTTGGCAAGGATCGCCGGACGGAGTTAGCTACACCGATGGACGACGACGAAGCGCTGAGCCCGCGCGACTACGCGGCGGGCGAAATCATCATCCGGCAGGGCGATCCCGGCCACGCCGCCTATCTGGTGATCAGCGGCACGGTGGAGGTCGTGGCCGAGGGGCCCGCCGGCGGCCGGCAACTGTCGCGGCTGGGGCCGCAGGCGATCTTCGGCGAGATGGCGCTGATCGACGGACGGCCGCGGTCGGCGACCGTTCGCGCGGTCGAGCCCACCGCCTGCCTGATCATCACCCGCGCCGTGCTGGACCGGGTGATGGAACGGGCGGATCCCGTGCTGCGCGCCTTGCTGCTGGCAAGTTTCCGGCGTCTGCGCGCCCAGAACCATCGCGCAGGCTGAGGCCGGATGACGAAACCGCCGCGCCGCATTAGGCTGTCCGGCGGACCGACGGGTTCCATGAAAACTTCGGGGGGACTATGGGGAAGCGTCTTTTCGGCCTGATCGCCGCAGCCATCGTCGCTACGGCCGTCCAGGCACAGGCACAGGCGCCGGCCGCGAACCGGCTGGACGGGATCCTGGCCAAGCAGGAGATCCGCGTCGGCACTACCGGCGACTACAAGCCGTTCACCTACCTCAATCCGGAGACCAAGGCCTTCGAAGGCATCGACATCGACATGGCCGAGGCGATGGGCAAGGCGCTCGGGGTCAAGGTCACCTTCGTCAAGACCAGTTGGCCGAACCTGGCCAAGGATTTCCAGGCCGACGCTTTCGACATCGCGGTCGGCGGCGTCTCGATCAACACCGATCGCGCCAAGCTCGGCTTCTTCTCGCTGGCCTATAACCGCGACGGCAAGGCCGCGATCGCCCGCTGCGCCGACAAGGGCAAGTTCACCTCGCTCGCCGCCATCGACCAGCCGACCACCCGGGTCGTGGTCAACCCCGGCGGCACCAACCAGCGTTTCGCCGTCGCCAACCTGAAACAGGCGCCGATTACCGTCTACGAAGACAATGTGACGATCTTCGATCAGATCGTGCAGAACAAGGCCGACGTGATGATCACGGACGGCATAGAAACCCTGCTGCAGCAGAAACTGCGGCCGAGCCTTTGCGCGCTGAACGCCGACAAGCCCTTCGACTTCTCGGAGAAGGGTTATTGGATGCCGCGCGACATCGTGCTGAAGGAATGGGTCGATACCTGGTTGCACGCCGCCCTCAATAACGGCACCTATGCCGCCATCTGGAAGAAGCATCTGGAATGATCAAGTTCGCGTACCGATTTTCCGCCGCCGTGCTGCTGGCCCTGGCCGTCACCGCGGGGTCTGCCGCCGCGCAATCGCTGTTCCTGGAGGAAACCGGGCGCAGCGCCACGGCCGACAGCCAGCAGGCCGCGCCGGTCGCCCGCTCGCTGCGCCAGCGTGACGTCCTGCTCAACCTGGGCGTCGCCGCCGGCATCGCCGGCGGGCGCAGTGCTTCGCCGACGGTCGAACTCGGCCTGTTCCCCGGCCTCACCGTGACGGCGACGCCCGAACAGCACTCGACCGCGGCCAACGGCGCCACGGTCTGGACCGGCGGCGTCTCCGGTGACAAATGGGGCCATGCCGTGCTGGTGATCAACGGGGCCGATGTCACCGGCTCGGTCATCGCCAACAACAAGGTCTTCGAGATCAGGCCGCTGGGCCAGGGCCGCCATCGCATCGTCGAGATCGACCAGGCCGCCTTCCCTGACGAGCACGCCGATTTCCGCGAGGATCGGGCAAGCCCGCCGCCCTTGCCGATGCCCAAGGCCACCCCGGCGCAGAAGGCGGCCAGCGCCGGCGGTGCCGGGCGCGCCGCGAGCGACGGCGCGCAGGCCTCGAGCCGCGTCACCCTGCTCGCCCTCTATACGCCCGAGGCGAAGGCGGCGAGCTACAACATCGTCGACGAGCTCGGCCTTGCCGTCGCCGTGTCGAACCAGGCCTATGCCCGTTCCGGCATGGCGGTGCAGCTCGACCTCGTCGGCGTGCGCCAGTACACCGGCGTCACCGACAACGGCGATCTGGATACCATCCTCAACACCATCACTGGCAATTCCACGATCGAAGGCTGGCGCGATCAGGCGCAAGCCGATCTCGTCGCGCTGGTCTCGGAAGTCTCGGACGCCTATTGCGGCCTCGCCTGGCTCACCCCGGGGGCGGCCAGCGCCTATTCCTCGATCGTGCGTTCCTGCGCCATCAGCAACCTGTCGTTCCCCCACGAGCTCGGCCATAATCTCGGCGCCCGCCACGACCGCTACGTGGATCCGTCGAGCTCGACCACCGCCTACAACTATGGATATGTCGACCTCACCGCCAAGGTCCGCACGGTGATGGCCTACAACAATGCGTGCACGGATGCAGGATTCAACTGCACCCGCGTCGGCTATTTCTCGTCGCCCAATCTGAGCCTCAACGGCCGCCCGCTCGGGGTGGCCCTCGGCGCCGGGCTGGCCACCGACAATGCCCGCGCCATCGTCGAGCGGGCGGCCGTGGCGACCAATTTCCGCGGCGGCACGCCGGCGACGCTGGTGATCCCGCAGAGCGGCATGTGGTGGAACTCAAGCCAGAGCGGCCGGGGCTACGCCATCGAGTACTACCCCGACAGCAGCAAGCTGTTCTTCGGCGGGTTCCTCTACGCCGCCGACGGTTCGGCAGCCTGGTATGTCACGGCCTGCGCCCTTTCCGGCGCGTCCTGCACCGGGACGCTCGATGCCTATCGCGGGGGCTCGACGCTGACGTCGTCGAGCGGCTCGGGCCTCGGCCAGACCGGTTCCGTCGGCCAGCTCAGCCTGGCCTTCGCCAGCACCACTTCTGGCACGATGACCTGGCCGGGCGGCACGGTGGCGCTCTCCCGCTTCCCGATCGAGGGCACCGACGGCAGCCTCAGCCCCGATCTCGACGGCTCGGTGCAGAATGGCTGGTACTATTCGTCCAGCGAGCTGGGCTCGGGCTGGTTCTTCGAGGTCCAGTCTGCTTCGCCCAACCGGATGTTCGCACTGGCCTACATGTACAACGCCGCCGGCCAGCCGACCTGGTATCTCGCCAGCGGCGCGATGACCACGACAACGATGTTCGAGGGCCGCCTGACCGAATTCGCCGGCGGCGCGCCGATCTCGGCGCCGGCGACATCGCCGACATCGTCGGCCGATCGCGGCGCCGTCACCGTGCGGTTCTCGTCGAATCGCACGGCGCAGGTGACCTTGCCGACGCGCAGCATCACCCTGACGCGCTTCAGCCAGTGACAGCAGGACTGGACAAGCCATGACCGCCATCGCCCCCCTGCCCGGCCAGGAAGAACCGCTGGTCCTGCGCGACGACGACAGCCACGGCGTGCGCACGCTGACCCTGAACCGCCCGGCCAGCCGAAATGCGCTGTCCTCGGGGATGATGGCGGCGTTGCGGGCCGAACTGGCCACGGCGGCCGGCGATACCGCCGTCCGCGTCGTCATCCTGGCCGCGGCCGGGCCGTCGTTCTGCGCCGGGCACGACCTGAAGGAGGTGCGGGCGCTGGCCGACCACGACGCGCGGCTCGCCCTGTTCCGGCAATGCTCGGACTTGATGCAGGCGATCGCGCGGCTGCCCAAGCCGGTGATCGCGCGCGTCCACGGCGTGGCCACCGCCGCCGGCTGCCAGCTGGTCGCCTCCTGCGATCTGGCCGTGGCGGCCGATGACTGCCGCTTCGCCACGCCGGGCGTGAACATCGGCCTGTTCTGCTCGACCCCCATGGTCGCCCTGTCGCGCAATGTCGGGCGCAAGCAGTCGATGGAGATGCTGCTGACGGGCGAGATGATCGATGCGCCCACCGCCCTGCGCTTCGGCCTCGTCAACCGCGTGGTTCCGCCGGCTTATCTGATGGACGAGGCGGAGGGCCTCGCCCACCAGATCGCGTCGAAATCGATGCGTACGCTGCGGATCGGCAAGGAAGCCTTCTACAACCAGCTCGAAATGACGCTGGAAGACGCCTACGACTATTGCGCGGCGGTGATGACGGCGAACCTCGAGACCCGCGACGCGGCCGAGGGGATCGGCGCCTTCATCGAGAAGCGCAAACCCCATTGGCAAGACGACTGACCGGAGTGCTGCCTTGAGCGTGCAAAGCCACCCCCCCGGCGTGATCGGCGATCACGAGGGCTACGACGAGACCTATATCCGCGGCATCCTGCGCCAGACCAAGGTGATCGCCATGGTCGGCGCCTCGGCCAACTGGAACCGGCCGTCCTACTTCGCGATGAAGTACCTGCAGGCCAAGGGCTTCCGCGTCATCCCGGTGAACCCGCGGGAAGTCGGCAAGGAGATTCTGGGCGAAAAGGTCTACGGCTCGATCCTGGAAATCCCCGAAGCGGTCGACATGGTCGATTGCTTCCGCGCCCCCGACGCGATCCCCGAGATCGCGCGCGAGGCGGTGCGGAAGGGGGCGAAGATCCTGTGGCTGCAGCTCGGCGTCCGCAGCGACGAGGGCGCCGCGATCGCCGAGGCCGCCGGTCTCAAGGTCGTGATGAACCGCTGCCCCAAGATCGAATACGGCCGGCTGTCGGGCGAGATCGGCTGGCTCGGCATCAACACGGGCGTGATCTCGTCCAAGCGTTACAGAAGGGTTTGACGCGTATGACCAACCAGAAGCCGGGTTTCGAAACCCTGGCCATCCATGCCGGTGCCGCGCCCGACCCCACCACCGGCGCCCGCACCACCCCGATCTTCCAGACTGCCTCCTACGTCTTCGACGACGTCGACCACGCCGCCTCGCTGTTCAACCTGCAGGTCTTCGGCAATATCTATTCGCGGCTGACCAACCCGACCAATTCGGTGCTGGAGGAACGGGTCGCCACCCTCGAAGGCGGGCGCGCCGGCCTCGCGGTCGCTTCGGGCCACGCCGCGCAGCTGATCGCCTTCCATACGCTGATGGGCCCGGGCGACCATATCGTCGCCTCCAAGAAGCTCTACGGCGGCTCGATCACCCAGATCGCCCATTCCTTCAAGCGCTTCGACTGGCAATCGACCTTCGTCGATCCCGACGACATCGACGGCTTCGCCCGCGCCATCACGCCGAAGACCAAGGCGATCTTCTGTGAATCGATCGCCAATCCCGGCGGCATCGTCACCGACATCGAGGCGCTGGCGCAGGTCGCCCATGACGCCGGCCTGCCGCTGATCGTCGACAATACGCTGGCCTCGCCCTATCTGTGCCAGCCGATCCAGTGGGGCGCCGACATCGTCCTGCATTCGCTGACGAAATTCTTAGGGGGACACGGCAACTCGCTGGGCGGCATGATCGTCGATTCCGGCAAGTTCGACTGGGGCGCGTCGGACAAGTTCCCGCATCTGTCGCAGCCGACCGACAGCTATCACGGCCTGCGCTTCTGGGAGACGTTCGGCGACATGGCCTTCGCCGTCGCCTGCCGCGCCGTCGGCCTGCGCGATCTCGGGCCCGCCTTGTCGCCGTTCAACGCCTTCATGATCCTGACCGGCATCGAGACGCTGGCCTTGCGCATGGAGCGGCACACCGCGAACGCGGTGAAGGTGGCCTCCTTCCTCAAGGACCATCCGAAGGTCGCCTGGGTGTCCTATGCCGGACTGCCGGGGGACAAGTACCATGGGCTGGCCGGCAAATACCTGCCCAAGGGCGCCGGGTCGGTCTTCACCTTCGGGCTGAAGGGCGGGTACGACGCCGGGGTGAAGATGGTCGAGCAGGTCAACATCCTGTCGCACCTGGCCAATATCGGCGATACCCGCAGCCTGATCCTGCATCCCGCCTCGACCACCCACCGCCAGCTGGAACCCGAGCAGCGCGTCGCCTCCGGCGCCGGGCCCGACGTGGTGCGGCTGTCGATCGGGCTGGAATCGGTCGAGGACATCATCGCCGACCTCGATCAGGCGCTCTCCCAGGGTTGAATTCTTGCGCATTATCAACCGATAAAATGCAGTAGATCGAAGGGCACCGATGGTGCCCTTCAGCATTTCAGGCCGGAAATTTCCACCAAATGGCTGAATCGTGTCAATTTCTTGTTTCTTGAATGTTCAAAGTACAATACCGTGAATCCCAGGCAGGAACCACGGAGGCTTCGATTTTCATGTCTGGTACGGCGGATCTCTGGCGGCTCGATGCCGCGACCCTGGCGCCCCTCATCCGCAACGGCCTCGTCTCGGCCCGCGAGGCGGTGACCTCGGCCCTGGCCCGCCTCGACCAGGTCAATCCCGCCCTCAACGCCGTCGTGCGCCCGCTGCATCAGGAGGCGCTGGCAGCCGCCGAGACGGCCGACCGCCGCCGCGCCGCCGGCGAGGATCTGCCGCCGCTGCACGGCGTGCCGATCACCATCAAGGTCAATATCGATCAGGCCGGCCAGCCGACAGACGGCGGCGTGGTCGCCTATCGCGACGTCATCGCCACGCAGGACAACCCGGTCGTCGCCAATCTGCGCCGCGCGGGCGGCATCATCATCGGGCGCACCAACACGCCCTGCTATTCGATGCGCTACGATACCGACAACGCGCTGCATGGCCGCACCCGCAATCCCTGGAGCGCCCGGCACACCCCCGGGGGCTCGTCGGGCGGTGCCGGCTCGGCGATCGCCGCCGGCATCGGCGCGATCGCCCATGGCAACGACATCGCCGGTTCGGTGCGCTATCCCGCCTATTGCAACGGCGTGTTCGGCCTGCGCC
>JAEYTW010000115.1 GCA_023433835.1 Pseudomonadota bacterium
GCTTGGCATCCTTCTTCATCGCGGCGAGGCTGCGCGACAGGGTTTCCAGCCCGACGTCGCGCGGGCCTTCCGGCAGCCAGCCGATCGCGGCCGAGCAGGCGAGCAGCGGAAAGCGGGTGACGCGCCCCTCGCGGTCGAGCCCGATGGTGAATCCGGCCGAGCGGGTGGCGTCGTCGTAGAAGTTGCGCATGTCGGCCGCGAAATCCTGCAGCAGCCGCGCGATCATCCCGAGCGCCTGGTCGCGGTCGGGGGCGCGCAGGCCGAGGAAGAAGTCGTCGCCGCCGACATGGCCGACGAAGCCGCCCAGCGGCGCGGCGCGGGTGCGCAAGAGGTCGGCCAGCATCTGGATGGCGCGGTCGCCGACGCGGAAGCCGAACTGGTCGTTGAACGGCTTGAAATGGTCGAGGTCGAAATAGGCCAGCAGGTAGGAGGCCGTCTCGGCCTCGACCGCATGGCCGAGATAGCGCCCGATCGAATTGTTGCCGGGCAGCCGGGTCAACGGGTTCTGGTCGCGGGCGAAGGCGAGGTTGCGTTCGTTCAGCGCCTGCAGGAGGGCTGCGGCATCGAGCACGCCGAGATAGCGGCCGCGCTCGGCGATGACCACGCCGACCTGGTTGCCGTCGATGGCGAAGGTTTCGAGGATGCGGTCGAGATCGGTGTCGACGTCGCAGATCGGGCAAGCGTCGAGGAACTCGGCAAGCTTCGGCCCCTGGCGGCGATGGGCGATCAGGTCCTTGCCGTAGGGCGCGTAGATATGCGGCTTCAGGAGGACTTCGCGGATCACCCCGCGCGGCCGGTTCTCGGCATCGACGACGGGCACGAAGGCGCGGTCGGGATGGTCCTGGAAATAGTGCAGCACCTCGGCCATCGAGGCCCCCAGCCTGATCGGGTCGATCGGCTGGACGGTGTCGCGGACATAGCGGTCCGACGACGGCTGGCGGCGGCGGTCGCGGCGGTTGACGTTGGCCACGATCTCGGAGGCGCGGGTGAAACCCTGCACCTCCTGCGTCGGATGGCCGATGAAATAGCCCTGCGCCAGGTCGCAGCCGATTTCCTTGCAGGTCAGGAATTCCAGCTCGCTCTCCACGCCCTCGGCCACGACCGAGATGCCCAGCACATGGGCCAGGTCGACGATGGTCGACAGGAACAGCTTGCGCTTGTTGTCCTGGGCGATGCCGGCGATGAAGAACCGGTCGATCTTGATCTGCTCGGGCTGGGTCTCGTAGAGCATGCGCAGGCCGGAATGGCCGGTGCCGAAATCATCGATCGCCAGCGCGAACGAGCGCGCGCGGAACGGCGCCAGCCGCTCCAGCTCGCGGCCGCCCAGCGGTTGCGCCTCGGCGATCTCCAGGCAGATCGATTGCGGGCCGAGGCCATGGCGGGCCAGCGCCGCCTCGAGCGCGCTCAAGCCCCCGTCGCCGATCGTCAGCGCGCGATTATCGAGATTGAGGAAGAGCCGCGCGCCCAGCGCCGGGCCGAAGGCGGCGAAGCCGTCGATCGCCCTGGCGCGCACCCGCTCCTCGACCGCCAGCAGGTGCCCGGCTTCGGCCGCGGCATCGAACAGGTCGGGGATGCGGCTGAAGCCCAGCGCCTCCTGGCCGCGCAGCAGGGCTTCGAACCCCTGGACCTCGCCGGTCGCGATGGCGACGATCGGCTGATAGGCGAAGCGGATATGGCGGTCGATGCCGGCGAGGAGGCGCGGCAGATCGAAACGGTCGCCGCGCTCGCGTTCGCGAGCGACGATGTTGACGCGTGGCACTGTAATTCCCGATCCCGGTGAGTCTGGCACGGCCGTGCACCTTAAGGGCGTTAGATGACAGTCCGGTGAAAACCCGGCCGCCAACCTGCCAATGCTGGTAATCTGATCGGGATACCGTCTTGCTGGGGAGGAAAGATGACGCGTCTAGCGGCCGTGCTGTGCTGTCTGTTCGCGCTGGCCGGGCCGGCGCTGGCCCAGGCCCAGGCCCAGGCTCTGTTCCGCATCGGCACCGGCGGCCAGGCCGGGACCTACTACCCGGTGGGCCAGCTGATCGCCAAGGCGGTGTCGGGTCCGGGGCTTGCCGCCCAGGCGCTGCCCTCCAACGGCTCGGTGGCCAATATCAACGGCATGGTCGCGGGCGCCTACGAGGCGGGCCTGGCCCAGGCCGACATCACCCATTGGGCGCATACCGGCACCGGCATCTACGAACAGCGCCCGCGGGTCGAAACCTTGCGGGTGCTGGCCAATCTCTACCCGGAAAGCCTGCATCTGCTGGTCGGCGCCGACCGCGGCATCGGCGGGGTCGCCGAGCTGCGCGGCCGGGCGGTATCGCTCGACGAGCCGGGCTCGGGCACGCTGGCCGATGCGCGCGCGGTGCTGAACGCCTATGGCCTGGGCGATCGCGACGTCCGCGCGGTTTATCTCAAGCCCGACCAGGCCGGCACCCGCCTGCGCGACCGCCAGCTCGACGGGCTGTTCTTCGTCGGCGGCTATCCGGCAGCGTCGATCACGGCGCTGGCCAACGAGACCGAGGTCGCGCTGCTGCCGCTGGCGGGGCCGGCGATCGAGGCGCTGCTCAGGCGCCAGCCGTTCTTCCAGCCCGGCGTGATCCCCGCCGGCACCTATCGCGGCGTGCCCGACACCCCGACCCTGTCGGTCGGCGCCCAGCTGGTGACCTTGGCGACGCTGCCCGACGAGACCGCCTACCGGGTGGTCAGGGCGTTGTGGAGCGAGGAGGCGCGGAAAATCCTTGATTCCGGCCACGCCCAGGGCAAGGTCATCCGCCTCGCCACGGCCGCGGCCGGCCTCGGCCTGCCGCTCCACCCCGGTGCAGCCCGCTTCTACCGCGAGGCCGGCATCGCTGTCCCAGGTATCCAATGAAGCTGATCGGCCGCCCTCTTTACCTTTTCCCGCGCCTGGATGAGGCGACCGCCTTTGCCTTGCCCACGGCCTCCACGAAATGCCGCTCCACAGCGCTCGGCGCGTTGATCACCCGCGCGTGCCAGTCATCGTACTCGGCATCCACCTTCTTCGTGGCGGCGTTGGCCTGAACCCTGCCGGCGCCGGCAAGCAGGGGGTGGTCGCCGAGCTTCAGGAAGTCGTCGAGCTTGGCGATCCAGCCGGCCATGTGCATGGGTTTGCGATTCTTCGCCATTGATTCGGCAAATTCCAGAAAGGCGACGGTGATCCGGTTCAGGATCTCCATCTCGTCGGGTTCCAGATAGTTCTTGGCGACCTGGGCGTCGGCCCGTGTCGGGAGTTGGCCGCGCGCTTCGCCCGGCCAGCTGGTCAACCCCATCATAGGCTTGGCTGCGTCGGCGCGCGCCACCTTCGTCTCGGCCGCCGTCTGGCCGTGGGCTGCATGGTGCATCTTGTTTTGCACCGCCTGGAAGAACCGCTGGCTCGCCTCGGCCCTGGGATCGTAGTCGACGGCAGTGGCGTAGATGTCGAGGACCTTTTTGTAGAACAGCTTTTCCGAAGCCCTGATGTCGCGGATGCGGGCAAGCAGTTCTTCGAAATAATCGGCGTCGGGGTCTTTCAACCGGGCATCGTCCATGACGAAACCCTTGACCAGATATTCGCTCAGGGAGGCTGCCGCCCAGCGGCGGAACTGCGCTCCCCGCAGGGAGCGCACGCGAAAGCCAACAGCCATGATGACTGGCAGATTATAGTGTGCGATGCGCCGCGAAACCTCCCGTTTTCCCTCGGTTCGAACCTGTAAGTAATCGTTACAAGTTGCGGCCTGCTCCAGTTCGCCCTCCTCGTAGATGCCGCGGATATGCTGGGTCACGGCCTGCGGGGTGACCTGAAAGAGTTCGGCAATCTCGGCCTGGCTGAGCCACACGTTGCCATCGCGCGCCTGAAGCCGAACGACGGTGGCGCCGTCCTCGGTCTGGTACTGGATGATCTCACCGGCCATCAGCAGCCCAGCTCCTTGAGGTATCTGCCCATCTTGGACGCCATAATGCCGCCCTTGGCGGCGACAGAGGCAGGAAAAATTCTTGATTCCCGCCATGCCCTGAGCAAGGTCATCCGCTTTGCCGCCGCTGTGGCCGGCATCGCTGTCCCAGGTATCCAATGAAGCTGATCGGCCGCAACCATTCGCCCTTCGTCCGCCGCGTCGCCGTCGCCCTGCAGATGGCCGGCATTCCCTATACCCAAGAATTCTGGGGGCTGTTCTCGGATGCCGATCTGATCCGCACGGTCAGCCCGATGCGGCGGGTGCCGGCCTTGGTGCTCGACGACGGGCCGGTGCTGGTCGACAGCGCCGCCATCCTCGATTACCTGGCCGACCTGCACGGCCCCGAAGCGATCGGCCTGCCGGCGACCGGGCCGGACCGCCGCGCGGTGACCCAGATCGTCGCCTGGGCGATCGCGGCCGTCGAGAAGATGATCGCCGCCGCGCAGGAGAAGGGCAACCGCGCGCCGGAGATGATCCAGCACGACCTGATCGGCCGCATCGAGGCCCAGGCCCATGTCGGCTTCGCCGAGCTAGAAAGGCGCCTGGCGGGCGACTGGTTCGTCGGCGGCCGGCTGACCCAGGCGGATGCGATGGCGACCATCGCGGTCAGTTTCGCCGGGTTCTTCGCGCCGGGGCTGATCGCAGCCCATCAGTATCCCCGGCTGCAGGCGCTGGTCGCGCGGGTCGAGGCGCTGGCCCCGTTCCAGGCCACCTTTCCCCGCTGATTTGACGGCCGGGCGCGAGCGGCGTACAAGGCGGCCCTCTACCGAACTCAGGAGAACGACCAGATGCGCCCCTCCGGCCGCCAGCCCGACGCGCTCCGCGCGGTATCGCTCGAACCGGGCTTCGCCAAATATGCCGAGGGGTCCTGCCTCGTCCGCTTCGGCGATACCCATGTGCTGTGCACCGCCTCGGTCGAGGAGCGGGTGCCGCCGTTCCTGCGCAATACCGGCCGCGGCTGGGTCACCGCCGAATACGGCATGCTGCCGCGTTCGACCCATACCCGCACCGACCGCGAGGCCGCCAAGGGCAAGCAGTCGGGCCGCACCCAGGAGATCCAGCGGCTGATCGGCCGCTCGCTGCGCGCGGTCTCCAACCTCGAAGGTTTCGGCGAGCGCCAGGTCAAGATCGACTGCGACGTGCTGCAGGCCGACGGCGGCACCCGCACCGCCTCGATCACCGGCGCCTGGGTCGCGCTGCACCAGGCGTTCTCGCGCATGGTCGCCCGTGGCGAGATGGCCAAGATCCCGCTGACCGCCCAGGTTGCCGCGATTTCCTGCGGCATCTACAAGGGCACGCCCGTGCTCGACCTCGACTACCCCGAGGATTCCACCGCGATCGCGGATGCGAACTTCGTGCTGACCGACCAGGGCGGCATCATCGAGATCCAGGGCACCGCCGAACAGCATCCGTTCAGCGAGGCCGAGTTCATGCAGCTGCTGTCGCTGGCCAAGAAGGGTATCGGCGAGCTGGCCGTGCTGCAGCGCGCCGCGGTCGCGAGCCTCTGACGTGACCGCCCTGCGCAAGTTCACCGGCACCGACCTCGTGCTGGCCTCGCACAACCGGGGCAAGTTGCGCGAGATCGACGAACTGCTCTCGCCCTTCGGCGTGCGTACCCGCTCGGTCGCCGATCTCGGCCTGCCGGTGCCGGACGAGGATGGCGACAGCTATATCGCCAATGCCGAGATCAAGGCGCTGGCGGCGGCGCGCGCCACCGGCGCCATCGCGCTGGCTGACGATTCCGGCCTCAGCGTCGATGCCCTGGGCGGCGCTCCCGGCATTTATTCCGCGCGCTGGGCCGAGGACGGCGATTTCTCCAAGGCGATGGCGCGGGTCTGGGCGGAAGTGCAGGCGAAGGGCGGCACCGACCTGAAGTGCCATTTCGTCTCGGCCCTGACGCTGGCCTGGCCCGACGGCCATTGCGAAAGCGTCGAGGGGTATGCCCACGGCACGCTGGTCTGGCCGCCGCGCGGGCAGAACGGCTTCGGCTACGACCCGATGGTGTATGTCGCGTCCGAGGGGCTGACCTTCGGCGAGATCACGCCTGCCCGCAAACACGATATCAGCCATCGCGCCGATGCCTTCCGGCAGCTCATCGACCGCTGTTTCCGCTGACGGCGGCTTCGGCATCTATGTCCACTGGCCGTTCTGCCGGTCGAAATGCCCCTATTGCGACTTCAACAGCCATGTGCGTGACGCGGTCGACGACGACCGCTTCACCCGCGGCCTGCTGGCCGAGATCGACCATTACGCCGCGCTGACGCCGGGGCGCGAGGTCGGCTCGATCTTCTTCGGCGGCGGCACGCCGTCGCTGATGCCGCCGGCAACCGCCGAGGCCGTGATCGGGCGCATCGGCCGCCACTGGCGGCTCAAGCCCGACGTCGAGATCACGCTGGAAGCCAACCCGAACTCGGCCGAGGCCGAGCGCTTCGCCGGTTTCGCCGCGGCCGGCGTCAACCGCATCTCGCTCGGCGTGCAGGCGCTGAACGACCGCGACCTCAAGTTCCTCGGCCGGCGCCATTCCGCCGCCGAGGCGCTGGCGGCGGTCGAGCTGGCGCGGCGCGCGGTCGGCCGGATTTCCTTCGACCTGATCTATGCCCGCCCCGGCCAGACCGAGGCCGGCTGGGCCGCCGAACTCGACCAGGCGATCGGCCTGGCCGGCGAGCATCTGTCGCTCTACACCCTGACCATCGAGGCCGGCACGCCGTTCGCGCAAGCCGTGCGCCGCGGCGAGTTCGCGCCGCTCGATCCGGATGCCGCCGCCGCCCTCTACGAACTGACGCAGGAACGCACGATCGCGGCGGGCCTCGAAGCCTACGAAATCTCCAACCATGCCCGGCCGGGCGCGGCCAGCCGCCACAACCTGGTCTATTGGCGCTATGGCGACTATGTCGGCATCGGCGCCGGCGCCCATGGCCGGCTGAAGGATGCCGACGGCACCAAGCGCGCCACCCGCAACTGGCGCAAGCCGGAAAGCTGGCTCGACCGCGTCGAGCAGTCCGGCCACGGCGTCGAGGAGACCGAGCTGGTCGACCGTCGGGCCCGCATGGCCGAAGCGCTGATCATGGGCCTGCGCCTGGCCGAGGGGGTCGATGCCCGACGCTTCCGGGCCGAGACCGGGGCCGAGCTGAAGGAGGCGCTGGATCTCGATGCCGTCGTGCGGCTGGCGCGGGCCGGCCTCCTCGGTTATGACGAACGGGGCCTGACGGCCAGCGCCGCCGGCCGGCTGGTGCTTGACGGCGTGCTGCGCGAGATCGTGGCCCAGGATTGAAGTTGTGGGAGGAGCCAAGCGTTGACCACCGAAACCCAGACGCCGTCGATTCCGCCGGAACTGCTGCGCCTGCGCGACAGCATCGACAATATCGACGCCGCGCTGATCCACCTGCTGGCCGAACGGTTCAAGTGCACCGAGCAGGTCGGCACGCTGAAGGCGACCCACCAGCTGCCGGCCGCCGACCCGGCCCGCGAGGCGACGCAGATCGCGCGCCTGCGCACGCTGGCCCGCAACGCCAAGCTCGACCCCGACTTCGCCGAGAAGTTCCTGAACTTCATCGTCAAGGAAGTCATCCGCCACCACGAGGCGATCAAGGCCCGCCAGGGCTGACCTGGCGAAAACCTAGTCCGAATTCCGGATGGGTTATTGATCCTCTCCGGATTTTGGATTAGGTTTCATTCACGCGGCGGGGCGTGACATGGCGGTATTGGCCAAGCTCAACAAGATGGTTGTCCGGGTGAACGGGGACGACCATCTGCCGCCACACTTCAATATCATTGCCGCCGACTTCGAGGCTCTGGTGCGGATCGCCGATCTCGGCGTCGAACGTGGCACGTTGCCGTCCAAGGCCGCCAGGATCGTGGTGCCGTGGGTCGAAGCCAATCGGTTGCTCATCGTCGCCGAGTGGAACCGCCTCAACCCGCGTTTTCCGATCGTGTGAGGTAACGTCGATCAACGATTTGCCCCGCATCAAGCGCGTCGCGCCGCAAGGCGGCGCGCAACTTCGGATCCTGTGGGCCGACGGTCGGCAAAATCTCGTCGACCTGACCGGTTGGATTGCGCGCGGCCGGCCCGATCTGGCGGCCTTGCAGGACCCGCAGCGATTTGCCGTGGTCGAGATCGTCGACTGGGGCGCCACGCTGCAGTGGCCGCCCGAGGAAGACGACCTGACGATCGATGCCCATCATCTCGCGCTGCTGGCGGATGAACAGCGACCCTTCCTGTCTACCGATCTCGTTGCCTGGCAGGATCGCCTCGGCCTGTCCAATCAGGAAGCCGCCGACATGTTCGGGATCGCGCTCTCGACCTGGAGCGGGTATCGGTCAGGTTCGACCATCCCCGCCGCCATTGCCATGGCGTGTCGCAGCGCCGAGCGGGATCCCATCCTGCTGGAGGCTCGCTTCAGGCCGCGGCGAGCCGGTCGTCCCAAGAAGGTGGCGGCCGGCGCCTGAAAGTCAGCCCAACCCCTTGCGCATCTCGGCGAAGGTCGGTTCGGCGTAGCCGTCGTGGTGCATCAGCGCGGTTTCGACGAAACCGGCGCCGGTGAACAGCCGGCGATTCTCGGTCATGGCCAGCCGAACGCGCAGGATCATCCGGGGATAGCCCAGCGCGCGGGCCAGGCGCTCGGCCTCGGCCAGCAGGGCCTTGGCGACACCGCGGCCCTGGACGGCCGGCGCTACCGCCAGCCGGCCGAGATAGAGGCCGTCTTCCTGGTGCTTGAGCAGGGCCGAGCCGACGACCTGGCCGTCGATCTCGGCGACCAGGCCGCGATGGGCGGCCAGTTCCGCGCCGATCGTGGCCGGCGTCTCGCGCAGGGCGCCCGGGGCGGGGTCGACCCGGGCGATCAGCGGGGTGAAGGCCGCCTGGATCAGGGCGACGATGGCGGCGGCGGCGGCGGGCGTGGCCGGGCGGATCGAGCCCGAGGTCAATTCGTGGGTACCTGGAAGCTGGTGGGGGCGGGGGCGACGGTCTTGAAGCCGCGGGTCTCGATCTCCTGCACCGACAGGCCATGCT
>JAEYTW010000543.1 GCA_023433835.1 Pseudomonadota bacterium
GGTTTCGGATTGATCGGCGGCTTCAGAGGCGACCGCAGCACCGTCGGCGGGGCCGGTCGCACCGCCGTCGAGGGGGCGCGGCAGGATGCCGCCCCGGGCCTGGCCGAGAATATAGACGCGGATCGCGCTCGACAGGTTGCCGTCGCGGCTCGCATCGATTTCGCTGACCAACTGGTTGATCGTCTTGGACTGAAGCTGCGACAAGTCGCGCAGCGCCTCCCAAAAGGCGCGTTCCAAGGAAACGCTGGTGCGGTGGCCCGCAACGACCACCGACCGCTTCTTGACGACTGTCGGCACCATGATTCACTAAGCTCCTTCGGCAACTGGCGTGATGAGCCAATGTTATACGGCCGAAGGTAACGGGTGGTTCACCACACGTATTGATTTGTATCAATTATCCGGCAAGTTCGCGGGATCGGCGTGTCGCCGCCGCGACGGCCTTGGCCATCAGCGGTTTCAGGCCGTCTTCGGCCATCAGCACCTCGAGCGCGGCCTGGGTGGTGCCGTTCGGGCTGGTGACGTTCTTGCGCAGCTGCTCGGCGGTCTCGGGGGACCGGTGGGCCAGTTCGCCGGCACCCGATACCGTCGCCCGCGCCAGCCGCATCGCCAGATCGGGCGGCAGGCCCTGGGCTACGCCCGCGGCGGCCATCGCCTCGATCATGTGGAAGACGTAGGCCGGGCCCGAGCCCGAAACGCCCGTCACCGCGTCGATCAGCCCCTCGTCGTCGACCCAGCCGACCTCGCCGACCGCGGCAAGCAGGTCGGCGCAGGTCTCGCGCATCGCCGGCGTCACCCGGGCATTCGGGCAACCGACGGTGATGCCGCGGCCGACCGCCGCCGGCGTGTTGGGCATGGCGCGGACGACGGCGGCCGCATCGCCGAAATAACGGGCGAAATTGGCAAGGGTCTTGCCGGCCGCGATCGACAGATAGCAGGCCGTGCCGGCATACCGGGTCAGCGCCGGCACCGCCGCATCCATCATCTGCGGCTTGACCGCCAGCACCACGACATCGGGCTGGAAGGCTTGCGGGACCTCCTCGGCCGCGCCGATGACGGTCACGCCGCGGCGGCGCACCGCCTCGGCCTGCGGCGCGTAGGGCTCGACGATGACGACGTCGTCCCGGGCGATGCCGCGCTCCAGCCAGCCGGCCAGCATCGCCTCGCCCATCTTGCCGCAACCGATGACGAGCAGCTTGGTCATCAGGCCTCGCCCACCGTTTCGAGCAGCGCGGCCTGGACCGCCTCTTCCGGCGTCTTGCCGCCCCAGATCAGGAACTGGAAGGCGGGATAGGCGCGCTCGGACTCCGACAGCGCGATCTCGACCAGGTCCTCGATCTGCTCCGGCGTCGCCCCGCGCGAACCGCGCAACAGCAGCGCGTGGCGGTAGAGGCAAAGCCCCTCGTCCTTCCACAGGTCGAAATGGCCAACCACCAGCTTCTCGTTCAGCATGACGATCAGGCTGTGCATGTCGCGGCGGCGGTTCAGCGGCACCTTCAGGTCGAAGGCGCAGGAGAAATGCAATGCCGACAACTCCTCCCGCCATGAGAACCAGAGCTGATACTCGCAATAGTTGCCGGCCAGCGCGACGGTCAGTTCGTCGTCGCCCTGGCGATCGAAGCTCCATTCATGATCGCTGACGATCTGCTCGATCAGGTCGAGCGGATTCAGCCGGGTTTCTTGCCATTCATGGATCAAAGCTGGCATGGCGCCCCCTGGGAACTCGTGCAGCCTGCGCTGTGTCGGGAAGCACAGATATGTCGGGAAACAAGGATCCCCGGCGCGTTATCACCACGCTGCCAGGGTTTGTGGTGCGGCATCGCGTCAACCACCATATCTGTAAGTTACGACTTCCAAGCTCAGGCGCAAGCGTAGAGTGAAGAAAGAATTAAGACGAAGACACCCGACTCAAGGCCGGATGCGGGGCTGGAAATGCCGCTTAGCACGCCGGGCAGGCCTACGCCAAGGCCCGCGCCGTTTTGCGGCCCGGTTATCCCCAGAAGATTGTGACGGCGGGGCGACGCCCGAGCCTTACTGGCCGCGGCTGGCCGTATCCTGGGCCGGTGTCGACGGTGCCGGGTTCTCGAGGGCGGCGAGTCGCGCCGCCAGCCGCTCGTTCTCCTCGCGCGCAGCCTGGGCCATCGCCCGCACCGCCTCGAATTCCTCGCGGGTGACGAGGTCCATGTCGACCAGCAGGCGTTCCAGCTGGCGCTTGATGGCGCCGTCGATCTCGCCTTTCACGCCCTGGAGGCCGCCAAGGACGGAGGTGCCGAGGCGGGAGAGGTCGTCGAACAGCTTGTTGTCGGTCTGCATGGGCGGATATTGCCCCGGGCGATGGCACCGGGGCAAGTCCCTCAACCCTGGCGGCGGCGCAGCATCATGCCGCAGGCCAGCACCGACCAGCCCTGGAAGATCAGGTCGAAAGCGAGAATCAGTCCGAGGATCCACAAGGAATTGACCGGCCAGCCGGCGGCGATGATCAATCCGGCGACGAGCGTCACCACCCCGCCGGTGACGATCCAGCCCCAGCCGTCATGCGGCCGCGCCTTGATGCCGCCCCAGATCCGGAACAGCCCGGACACCACCAGCGAGGCCGCGAGGATCAGCGTCAGCACCGCCGAGGCGAGCAGCGGGTTGAAGAAGGCGATGACGCCGGCCGCGGCATAGAGCGCGCCGCCCAGGCCCCAATACAGTCCCTCGCTCCATCCGGGCACGCGGAAGGCATGGACCAACTGGACGATGCCGCCGACCAGCATGATCGCGCCGACGTAATAGACCGAGACGACGGTGGCGGCGACCAGATGGATCGCCGCGACGAAGCCCAGCAGCAGCAGGGCCAGGCCCAGCCCGACGAACCAGCCCCATTTGGCGCGGATGGCATTCAGCCCGGCGGCGAGGTCGGGATGGTTCAACGGGCTGGCCATGACAGGGGCGCCTCCGGCATCGATTGCGGGTCGGGGCCAGCTTGACTACGATCGCGCCACCTTGCAACCGGCCGCCTTGCCGCAGGGCGCGCCAGCTTCTATACCGGACGCCATGTTCCAGACCCTGGCCGCCCTCGCCTTCCCCACCATGGACCCGGTGCTGATCCAGATCGGCCCGCTCGCCATCCGCTGGTACGCCCTGGCCTATATCGCCGGCATCCTGATCGGCTGGCGGCTGGTGGTCACGATGGCGGACAGTCCCGGCTCGCTCGTCACCCGGCGCGACGTCGACGACTTCATGCTATGGGCGACGATCGGTGTCGTGCTCGGCGGCCGCCTCGGCTACGTGCTGCTCTACCGGCCCGGGCACTACCTCGAACATCCGGAAGAAGCGCTGGCGATGTGGCACGGCGGCATGTCGTTCCACGGCGGCATGATCGGCGTGGTCGCCGCCCTCTACCTGTTCTCGCATTTCCGCAAGCTGCCGCAATACGCGCTGCACGACCTCGTCGCGGTGGTGACGCCGATCGGCCTGTTCTTCGGCCGCATCGCCAACTTCATCAACGGCGAGCTGTGGGGCCGCACCTCGGACCTGCCCTGGGCCATGGTGTTTCCGAACGGCGGGCCCGAGCCGCGCCACCCCAGCCAGCTCTACCAGGCACTGCTGGAAGGCGTGATCCTGTTCAGCGTGCTGTGGGTGCTGCGCAAGCGCGTCGCCCCCGCCTACGGCCCGGGCTTCCTGTCCGGCGCCTTCCTGGTCGGCTATGCCATCGCCCGCATCATCGGCGAGCTGTTCCGCCAGCCCGACTGGTTCCTGGGCTTCCTGCCCGGCGGCACCACGATGGGCCAGCTCCTGTCGCTGCCGATGGCGGCGTTCGGGATCTACCTGATCTGGCGGTCGGCGCGAGCCAAGCAGCCGGCGTGAACCCGCTTGCCCGCGTCATCGCCGAGGAAATCGGCCAGACCGGGCCTATTTCCGTCGCCCGCTACATGACGCTGGCGCTGCTCGACCCGCGGGCCGGCTATTACACCACGCGCGATCCCTTCGGTGCGGCCGGCGACTTCGTCACCGCGCCCGAGATCAGCCAGATGTTCGGCGAGCTGATCGGGCTGTGGTTCGCCGACTTGTGGATCCGCGCGGGGCGCACCGAGCCGGTACATTACGTCGAGCTGGGTCCGGGCCGCGGCACGCTGGCGAAGGATGCCCTTCGCGCGATGGCCCGCTACGGCCTCCAGCCGCAGGTTCATCTCGTCGAGGGGTCGCCCGAGCTGCGCGCGGTGCAGCTCGCGGCCGTGCCGCGGGCGCAGTTCCACGACGATCTCGCCAGCGTACCGATCGACGGGCCGCTGCTGCTCGCCGCCAACGAGTTCCTCGATGCGCTCCCGGTACGCCAGCTGGTCATGACCGGGGCGGGCTGGCGCGAGATCATGGTGGCGACCGACGAGCGCGGCCGCTTCGTGACGGTCGCCGGCGACCGGCCGATGGATGCAGCCGTGCCCGAAGCCCGCCGCGCGGCCGAGGTCGGCACGGTGCTCGAAACCTGTCCGGCGGCGGCGGCGACAGTGTTCGAGGCGGCCGGGCGGCTGGCGCAACAGGGCGGCGCGGCGCTGTTCATCGACTACGGC
>JAEYTW010000572.1 GCA_023433835.1 Pseudomonadota bacterium
GGGCTCGGTTTTGTGTATAAGAGACAGATCGACGCCCGGGCGTTTTTCCATGAAGGCTGCGACCGCCTCGGCGTGATCGGCGGTCTCGTGCAGCATCCCCTGATAGGCGGCCGACAGTTCCAGCACCTCGTCCAGCCGGCCGGTCTGGCCCTGGCGCAGCAGGCGCTTGGACATGCGCAAGGCCCGCGGCGGCTGGCGGGCGATGCGCATTGCCAGGTCGCGCGCCGCGGCGGCCAGCTGGTCGTCCGGCACCACCCGGGTGACGAGGCCCATGGCCAAGGCGGTCTGGGCATCGATCGCCTCGGCCGTGAAGGTCATCTCGGCCGCGCGGGCGTAACCCACCGCGCGCTGCAAGAGCCAGGCCCCGCCGTCGCCGGGAATGATGCCCAGCGCGGTGAAGCTTTCGGCGAAGCGGGCGCTGGCGCCGGCGATGCGGATGTCGCACAGGCAGGCGAGGTCGCATCCGGCGCCGACCGCCGGGCCGTTGACCGCGGCGATCAGCGGCACTTCGCAATCGTAGAGCGCCTTGGGGATGGTCTGAATGCCGGCGCGGTACCGATCGCGGATCGCCGGCGCCGGCCCCTCGGCGATGCCGCGGCGGTCGCGCATCTGCTTGATGTTGCCGCCGGCGCAGAAGGCGGTGCCGGCACCGGTCAGCACGGCGACCGCGATCGAGGGGTCGGCATTCAAGGTGGCGGCGAGATCGACGAATTCGTCGAACTGCTCCTGCTCGGACAGCGCATTGCGCGTCTCCGGGCGGTTCATCGTGACGAAGACGATCGCCCCGCTGCGGTCGATCTCGAGAAACGGCGCCATGCTCAACTGCCTCCCTGACTGATTGCGGGCGGCAGCTTGGGCCGGCGCGCTTGACCGGTCAATCCTGGCCGGGCTAGGTCATGGCCCGACATGACCAGCGATCACGATCCGACCCTCGACGGCTGGCGCCGTCTCAACGGCCGCGGCGGCTATTTCGACAAGATCGGCCCGGTCTGGTACCGGCGCGACGAGACCCGCCTGGTGCACCTGGCCTTCCGTGCCGACCCGTCGCACGACAATGGCAACGGCGTGGTGCATGGCGGCATGCTGCTCAGCCTGATGGACCAGGTGCTGGGCACGCTGGTCTTCGAGGCGGTCGATCGCAAGCCCTGCGCCACCATTTCGCTCTCCTGCGACTTCGTCGCCGCCGCCAAGCCCGGCGACTGGGTCGAGGGCACGGCCAGCCTGGTGCGCAAGGGGACGGGCATCGTCATGGTCGAGGGCGAGATCCACGCCGCCGGCCGGCTATGCCTCACCGCCTCGGGCGTGTGGAAGGTGCTGGGCGTCGATTAAGCCGTCATTTCGCCCAGCGCCTGGGTGATCAGTTCCGCCAGGCGTTCCGCCGGCGGGCCCAGTTCGGCTTCGCCCCGATGCAGGCTCAGCGCGATGCGCGGCAGCGGGCCGGGCAGGGCGGCGTCGATCGGCTTGAGCGTCGCGGGCAGGCCGAGGCCGGTGCGGATGGTGACGCCGAGGCCCGCCGCCGTCGCCGCCCACAGGCCGCTGAGATTGGGGCTGGTGAAGGCGAGCCGCCAGGGGAGGCCGGCGCGGTCGAGCGCCGCGGTGGCCGTCTCGCGGAACAGGCAGGGGCTTTCGAAGGCGATCAGCGGGATCGCCTCGTCGCGGTTCGGGGATTGGCCGGCGGCACCGATCCAGCGCATCGGCACCTCGGCGATGCGCCGTCCATGCGGGCTGTTTTCCTGCTCGCCCCAGGCCAGGGCAAGATCGAGCCGGCCGGAAGACAGGCGCTCCATCAGGTCGGCGTTGCGGGCGACGCGGGCCTCGATGCGTACCTTCGGATGGGCCCGGGCGAAACGGCCGAGCACGGCGGGCAGCAGGGTATCGCCGAAATCCTCCTGCAGGCCCAGCCTGATCCAGCCTGCGAGTTCGAGGCCGTGCAAGGCCACCGCCGCCTCGTCGTTCAGGTCGAGGAGGCGGCGGGCATAGGCCAGCATGGTCTCGCCCGCCTCGGTCAGGCCCAGTCCCCGGCCGGCCTTGCGGAAGATCGGGGTGCCGGCCTGCTCCTCCAGCTTCTTCAACTGCGCCGAGATCGCCGAGGTCGAACGGCCCAGCCGGTCGGCGGCGCGGGCGAAGGAGCCGAGCTCGACGCCGGTGGCGAAGCTGCGCAAGACGTCGAGATCGAAGGTGACTCGCCGCATCGATCATCCCTTATCCATGGATCCCCAGCGGTGGCGATCCGGGTTTTCGGGATGATGTTAGGTCAGCCGCCGCGCCGCCGCCAGGGGCCGGGATAGTCGACGACCAGCCCGTCCTGGTCGACGGTGAGGTCGGCGACGAAACCGTTCTCCAGGTTCTCGTAGCGATAGCGGCCGGCACCGGCCAGCCGGGTATAGCGCTGGCGGACGGCCGAGACGGTCAGGTCGGGGATCGAGACATAGGCGACGACCGCGGCCTGGGGCGCATTCTCGATCAGTTCCAGCCGGCGCAACGGCAGGGTGTTGGTGAACGGCGTCGCCCGGATGTCGATGTCGACGCAATGGCCGAGATCGGCGCGCGGGCGGCCGTCGACCAGCCAGCCTTGCGGGCCGTGGTCGAGCGTCAGCGTTCGGGCTTCGCCCGGGCCGTCGAGGGTCATCTCGCCCCGGACGAAGCGCCAGCCGGCGTCACAGGCGAGGTGGTAGCGCAGGCGCCAGGCCGTGCCTTCCAGCACGAACAGGGCCAAGCCGTCGGCGGCGACACCTGCCGATGTCGCCGTGACGGTGCAGTGCTCGAGGCCGGGGCGATCGGCCCATTCCCAGACGATGTCGCGATGCATGGGCCGATCCTGAAGCCTCAGCCCGGCCTGCCGCAATAGGCCTCGATCCGGTAGCCGTCGGGGTCGATCACGAAGGCCGCGTAATAATTGTCACCATAATCGGCCCGCAGGCCGGGCGCGCCATTGTCGACGCCGCCCTGCGCGAGCGCTGCGGCGTGAAACCGGTCGACCGCCTGGCGGTCGCGCGCGGCAAAGCAGAAATGCAGGCCCGATTCCTTGTCGGCCGGCACCGGCCTGGCAGCCTTGTTGAGCCAGAGCACAACGGAATCAGTACCATAACCCAGGGAATCGTCACCATTGGACAGGCGCCGGTACCCCAGCGGATCGAGGACGGCGTCGTAGAATAGGCGGGTACGGCCGACGTCGGCGACGCCAAGCGAGATGTGGTCGAGCATGTGTAGCCCCCAGTGGAGTGCCGGCCCGATGCCGGCGCCGCCTGACCTTAAGGGGTGTCGACTGACACCGCCGTGTCAGGTTTTTGCCGCCTGCGCCAAAGTTTTTGCGGTTTCGTCGAGTTCGCCGCGCAGCCACAGATGGGCGGGCTGCCGGTCCTGGCGGCGGTGCCAGATCATCGACAGCCGCAGCGGTTTCAGCGTCATCGGTGTCGGCGCCCAGTCGAGCCGATGGGCGGCGGCCAGCCCCCGCACCAGCCGGCCCGGCATCGTGCAGAGATAGTCGCTGTCCTGCAGGATCGCGGGCACCACCGACAGATGGCCGACCACCGCGGCCAGATGACGCTGGTGCCCCTCCGCCTCCAGCAGGCGGTCGATCGCGCCCGATCGCGCGCCGCTGGCCGAAACCAGGATATGCGGATGGGAAAGATAGGTGGCGAAGTCGAGCCGGCCTGCCGCCGGATGGCCTTGCCGCATCAGGGTCGCCATGTCGTCGTCGAGCAATGTCGCCGCCAGCATATGCGGCCGCGGCGCCGGCAGGACGCCGGCGGTGAGGTCGATCTGGCCGTCGTCGATCAGCCGCAGCCCGTCGCCGCGCTCGACATGGCGTACCACGAGGCGCACGCCGGGCGCCGACCGGGCCAGTCGGGTGATCAGCGCGGGCGCCAGCAAGGTTTCGGCATATTCCGAGAGGCCGAGGGCAAAGCTTGCCTCATCCCGTGCCGGGTCGAATGGCAGCTTTACCGCCAGGGCGCTGCGGATCGCGTCGAGCGCCGCCGCCACCGGTTCGGCAATGCTCAGCGCGGTTGCCGTCGGCTGCATGCCGTCGGGCGTGCGCACGAACAGTTCGTCGTCGAACAGCCGGCGCAGCCGGGCCAGCGAATTGGAGACGGCCGACTGGGTGATGTTCAGGCGTCGGGCGGCGCGGGTGATCTGGCGTTCGACCAGCACCGCCTCGAACACCCGCAACAGCCCGACGTCGATGTCCCCCATACGCCGCGACATCCATCACCTCCAGTGATTCAGCCCATACAGAATCGTGATTTTGAAAATGTTGGCGGGCTGATCCATGGTTGTCCAGCGGCGCACGCGCCGCCAAGCCAGGACTGGTGGCCAAGATCTGCGCCACCGGCCAAGCCGGTCTTCAGGAAGCACCAGGAAAAATACTGACGCGGACTGTGTATTCAGCCCGCAGACGCATCCCTTTTGTCCTCAGTCATTCGGCCGCCATGGACCTGTTCGATAATCCGATCGTTCTGACCGTCGCCCTCTGCTTCGGAGCCGGGCTGATCGCCGCCGCCGTGACCCGGGCGCTGGGCACCTGGGCGGCGGGTCTCGCCGCGACCGCGGTCTTCTTCACCGGCTATGTCGCCACCTATCAGAAGGTGCCACCGTTCCCGCCGGTGGGATCGACCAACAAGGTGTTCTACGCCGCGCTGGCCTTGGCGATCGTCGGGCTGATCCTCGATCTGGTGCCCCGGCTGCGCCCGCTGGCCCGGCCGCTCGGTGTCGTCGCGGCGGCGACGGTGCTGTGGATCGCGGTGCCGCGCTTCGCCGAGCCGGATGCCGAACTCTACCTCACCCTCGCGGGACTCGGCCTCGGCGCGGCCGCTGCCTTGTGGCGGTTGGCCGGCCTTGCCGCCAGTGCCGATCGCAATGCCGGCGCGCTGCCGGCCGTCGCCATGCTGTTCGCCCTGGCGCTCGGCCTGGCCCCGGTCGCATTGGCCGGCGGCTCGTCGAGCGCGATGATGCTGTTCGCCGGTCTTGCCGCCGGCATCGGCGCGGTGGGCCTCGTCGCCCTGATCTTCCCGGGCGGCGGCTTCGGTGCCGCCGGCATCCTCGGCGCCGGGGGCGGCCTGGTCGCGCTGGCGTCGACCGTCATCCTGATTTCGCGCCAGGCCGACCCGCTGGCGCTGATCCTGCTGCTGCCGGTGCTGGTCACCGGCCAGATCGGTGGCCGGTTCCTGCCGGACCGGCTGTCGGGGCGGGGGCGCGCGGTCGCTGTCGGAATCCTCACCGTCCTGCCGCTGGTCCTCGTCTTCGCCGTCCTCGTCCTCCGCCATCCCGATTCGTTTGCCCTCTGAAGGAGATTTCCTACATGCGTCGACTGCTTGCCGCCGCCGCCTTCGCCGCCAGCTTCGCCCTCGCACCGCTGGCCGCCCAGGCTGCCGACTTCACCATCGACAAGACCCATTCCCACGTCGTGTTCCTGGTGGACCATCTCGGCTATGCCAAGGTGATGGGGCAGTTCACCGACTTCGCCGGCACGCTGTCCTTCGACCCGGCCAATGTCGGCGCCTCGAAGCTCGACGTCACCATCAAGACCGAATCGATCGAGACCCAGTTCGCCGAGCGCAACAAGCACCTCAAGGGCGCCGACTGGTTCAACGTCACCGAATTCCCCACCATGAAGTTCGTCGGCAAGACCTTCGCCAAGAAGGATGACAAGACCGGCACCATCGCGGGCGACCTGACGCTGCTCGGCGTCACCAAGCCGGTGACCCTCGACGTCACCTTCAACAAGCTCGGCGTCAATCCGCTCGATAAGATCAATTCGGTCGGTTTCTCGGCCAAGGCCGCGCTGAAGCGCTCGGATTTCGGGCTGAAGACCTTCCTGCCGGCGATCGGCGACGACATCGACATCTGGATCGAGATCGAGGCCAAGCAGAAGTCCTGATTTTTAGACGGATCCCCCGCGGGCCGCGGCCCTCGGGGGATCTGCCGACGAGGTGACAAAAAATTACGACTTCCGCGTATTCTTCTTTCGTTCAATCGATCTAATGAAAGCCCGGCAGCGATGCCGGGCTTGTTTTTATTCAGGCCGGTTGGCGCGACTTCGACAAACCTTGCATTACCGGCGAATTAATATGCCGGTTTTTGCCGATTGGCTTACGAATACTGTCATTGATTTGTCGCGCGCCGCGGCGATCGGGGAAGGAGCCTGCCAGCCCATGTGGGATCGCCATCCGGTGCGGCTCGCGCTCGTGCACATGGTTCCCGACGTGGCCGGCCGGCGTGGCCTGGCCTTGGCGCCGCTGCTGGCGCGGGCGGGGCTCGCGGCGGACGAAACCTTTGCCGGCGGCGCCATCGTCGCCCGGGCGCAGATCTCGACCTTGCTGCAGCATCTGGCGCAGCGGGCGGGCGAGCCCGCCATCGGGCTGGATCTGGCGGCCGCGGCCGATCCGGCGCGGCTGGGCGTTGCCGGCCGCGCGCTGTTTGCCGGCCGCACCC
>JAEYTW010000596.1 GCA_023433835.1 Pseudomonadota bacterium
TCGCGGACGTCGGCGTTTTCCCTGAGCGCGGACGCCTCGCCGTCGAGCACGATGCGGCCGTTCTCCAGGATGTAGCCGTAGCGGGCGTATCTGAGGGCGAGGTTGGTGTTCTGCTCGGCGATCAGGAAGGAGACGCCGGCATCGCGGTTCAGCCGGTCGACGATCTCGAAGATTTCCTCGACCAGCTGCGGCGCCAGACCCATCGAGGGTTCGTCGAGCAGGATCATGCTGGGTTTGCTCATCAGGGCCCGGCCGATCGCCGTCATCTGCTGCTCGCCGCCCGAGGTGTAGCCCGCGACCGACTTGCGCCGCACCTTCAGCCGGGGGAAGTACTCGTAGACGCGCTCGAGATCGGCCTGGATGGCGGCCCGGCCGTCCCGCCGGGTATAGGCGCCGGTGAGCAGATTCTCCTCGACGGTGAGATGGCCGAAGCAATGCCGCCCCTCCATCACCTGGATCAGCCCGCGCCGGACCAGGGTCGAGGGGTCGAGGTCGTCGACCCGCCCGCCCTGGAACTCGACCGAGCCCTTGGTCACGTCGCCCCGCTCGGCCCGGAGCAGGCTGGAGACGGCCCGCAAGGTCGTGGTCTTGCCCGCCCCGTTGGCCCCGAGCAGGGCGACGATGCCGCCCTCGGGCACCGACAGCGACACCCCCTTCAGCACGAGGATCACATGGTTGTAGATCACCTCGATGTTGTTGACGGACAGCAGGGCCGGGGGTGTCGCGGTCATCACGTCGCTCTTACAGGCAGCCCGGGGTGAGCTTCTTCTCCTCGGCGTATTTCTGCGCCGCCGCCTTGACCATCGGCCCGATCAGCCCCTGGTCGGCCTGGATGTAGTCGGAGACGAACACCCAGTTCTTGCCGTCCCACTGCTGGACGCGGCCGAAGTGGGCACCCGCATGGTCCTGGCAGGAGACCTGCAGCGGCCGGATCATCCCTTCCATGCCGAGCTGCTTCAGCCGGTCGTTGGTGACGTCGAGGTTCTCCAGCCCCCAGCGCACCTGCTCGCCGGTCAAGGGCTTGTTGCCGTACTTGCCCTGGGCCGCCTTGATGCCCTCGACCGTCAGCATGGCGTTGACCAGGCCGCGGTTGTAGAGCACCTCGCCGACCTCGTCCTTCTTGCCGGCGCCCTGGCCCTTGTCGTAGACGAACTTCACGATGTCGGCATGGACGTTGTAGGTGCCGGCGCCGTGCTGCAGCGCCGCGGCGCTGTAGCCCTTGGCCCCGCCCTCGGCCGGACGGACGTCGGGCTCGGCCCCCGACCACCAGACGCCGAAGATCTTGTCGCGCGGATAGTTGACCGCCGCCGCTTCCTTGATCGCCGTCGAGTTCATCACCCCCCAGCCCCACAAGAGCACGAAGTCCGGCCGGCTCTGCCGCACCTTCAGCCAGGTCGCCTTCTGCTCGACGCCCGGATGCGTCACCGGCAGCGCCTCGAACTCGAAACCCTGGCGTTTGGCCAGTTCCTGCAGCACCGGGATCGGTTCCTTGCCGAACGGCGAGTCGTGATAGACCAGCGCCACCTTCTTGCCCTTCAGCGAGCCGCCGGCCTTCTGGCCGACATACTGGACCAGGATGTCGGCGGCGTCCCAATAGGTGCCGAGATAGGGGAAGATCCAGGGGAACACCGCGCCGTCGACCGTCTCCGACCGGCCGTAGCCCATGGTCACCACCGGGATCTTGTCGACCGGCGCCTTCTCGATCAGCGCGAAGGTGATGCCGGTCGACAAGGGGCTGAACGCCGCCGCGCCCGTCGGCCCCTTGCCCTTCAGCCGCTCGTAGCATTCGACGCCGCGGTCGGTGGCGTAACCGGTCTCGCATTCCTCGAAGGTGATCTTGACCCCGTTGATGCCGCCGTCCCGGTTGTTGACCAGGTTGAGGTAGTCGGCGAAGCCGTTGGCGAAGGGAATGCCGTTCGGGGCATAGGGGCCGGTGCGGTAGACCAGGGCCGGAATGAACTGCTCGTTGGCCTGGGCCCAGGCTTCCGGGCTGAGGGCTACCACTGCCGCGGCGGCGAGCAGGAGACTGCGCTTGAACATGATTGATCCTCCCTAGGGTTGTCTTTTTACGCTCAATGCGGGAATGGCCAGATGCGGAGCTTTTCCTTGGCGATGGCCCACAGCCTTGCCAGGCCATGCGGCTCGACGATCAGGAAGAAGACGATCAGCGCCCCGAAGATCATCGCCTCGAGATGGGCGGCGAGCGCGGTCGAGATCGGCACCCCGAACATCGCCGGCAGCTGGTTCAGCGCCAGCGGCACGATCATGATGAAGGCCGCACCCAGGAAGCAGCCGAGGATCGACCCCAGCCCGCCGATGATCACCATGAACAGCAGCGTGAACGAGCGGTTGATGTCGAAGGCCGCCGGCTCCCAGCTGCCGAGATGCACGAAGGCCCAGAGCGCGCCGGCCACGCCGCAGAAGAACGACGAGACCGCGAAGGCCGACAGCTTGGCCACCATCGGCCGGATGCCGATGATCTCGGCGGCGATGTCCATGTCGCGGATCGCCATCCACGACCGCCCGATCCGCGCCCGCGTCAGGTTCTTGGCGACCAGCGCGCCGACGACGACGATGCCCAAGGTCAGCAGGTAGAGCTTCGTCGGCGTGTCGAAGCTGAAGCCCAGCATCTGGATCTTCGGGGCGTTGACCGAACCCGACGAGGTGTAGTTGGTGAACCACTTCACCCGGATGAACAGCCAGTCGACGAAGAACTGGGCCGCGAGCGTCGCCACCGCCAGGTAGAAGCCCTTGATCCTGAGCGACGGGATGCCGAACAGCACGCCCACCAGCGCGGCGACGCCGCCGGCCAGGAGGAAGACGATCAGCAGGTTGAGCTCGGGGATCCGGGTGGCGAAGTTGTAGGCGGCATAGGCCCCGACCGACATGAAGGCGCCCGAGCCCAGCGAGATCTGGCCGCAATAGCCGACCAGGATGTTCAGGCCCACCGCCGCCAGCGCCAGGATCAGGAACGGGATCAGGATTGCCCGGTAGAGATACTCGGACGCCACCATCGGGATGACGACCGCGGCAAACGCCAGCACGGCGAGCACGAACCAGCGGTCCTGGGCGATGGGGAAGATCGCCTGGTCGGCGGCATAGGTGGTCTTGAACTGCCCGGCCTCGCGATAGAACATGGCCTCACACCCGCTCGATGATCTTTTCGCCGAACAGCCCCTGCGGCCGGATCAGCAGCAGGGCCAGCGCCAGCATGTAGGCAAACCAGTTCTCGATGCCGCCGCCGAGGATCGGGCCCAGGAAGACTTCCGCCAGCTTCTCGCCGCCGCCGATGATCAGGCCCCCGACGATGGCGCCGGGCACCGAGGTCAGCCCGCCCAGGATCAGCACCGGCAGGGCTTTGAGCGCCACCAGCGCGATCGAGAACTGGACGCCGAGCGCCGAGCCCCAGATCGTGCCGGCGACCAGCGCGACGATGCCGGCCACCGTCCAGACCACGATCCAGATGTGGTTCAAGGGGATGCCGACCGACTGGGCGGCCTGGTGGTCGTCGGCCACGGCGCGCAGGGCCCGCCCGATCCGGGTCTTCTGGAAGAAGATCGCCAGGACGGCGACCAGCACCCCGGCGGTCACGGCCGCCACCACGTCGAACTGGTTGACCAGGATGCCACCGTCGAAGGCGTTCTCCAGGATGAAGGCCGGATCCTTCGGCAGGCCGATATTGAGCGGGTAGACGTCGGAGCCGAACAGGGTCTGGCCGAAGCCGTCGATGAAGAAGGTCACCCCGATCGTCGCCATGAACAGGATGATCGGTTCCTGGTTCACCAGCGGCCTGAGCACCAGCCGCTCGATGGCGATGGCCAGCAGCACCATGACCAGCGCCGCCGCGGCGAAGGCGAGCGGCAGCGGCAGCACCTCGAGGAAGCGGACCAGCGCCAGGGCGGCGAACAGCACCATCGCCCCTTGGGCGAAGTTGAACACGCCCGACGCTTTGAAGATCAGCACGAAGCCGAGCGCCACCAGCGAATAGAGCACGCCGGCCAGCAGGCCCCCGATCAGCACTTCGAGAAAGAAACCCATCTTGCCGTCCTCTTTCTCAGTGGCTTTCGCCGAGATAGGCGCGGATCACCTCGGGGTTGGCGCGCACCTCCGCCGGGGTGCCGTCGCCGATCTTGCGGCCGTAATCGAGCACCACCACCCGGTCGGAGATATCCATCACCACCCCCATGTCGTGCTCGATCAGGCAGATCGTCGTGCCGAACTCGTCGTTGACGTCGAGGATGAAGCGGCACATGTCCTGCTTCTCCTCGATGTTCATCCCCGCCATCGGCTCGTCGAGCAGCAGCAGCGTCGGTTCGGCCGCCAGCGCCCGGCCCAGCTCGACCCGCTTCTGCAGGCCGTAGGGCAGCCGGCCCACCGGGACTTTGCGGATATGCTGGATCTCCAGGAAGTCGATGATGCGCTCGCAGAACGCCCGGTGGGCGATCTCTTCCCTGAGGTTCGGGCCCCAGTAGAGGGCCTGGGCCAGGAAGGACGACCGCATCTTCATGAACCGGCCGGTCATGATGTTGTCGAGCGTCGACATGCCCTTGAACAGCGCGATGTTCTGGAAGGTGCGGGCGATGCCCTGCCGGGCCGCCTCGTGCGGCCGCATGCGGGACCGGGTCTTGCCCTCGAAGGTAATCCTGCCTTCCTGGGGGTGGTAGAAGCCGTTGATGCAGTTCAGCATCGACGACTTGCCGGCGCCGTTCGGGCCGATGATCGCCAGGATCTCGTGGCGGCGGATGGCGAAGGAGATGTCGGTCAGCGCCTTGACCCCGCCGAAGGCCAGCGAGATGTTGTCGACCGAGAGCATCGCCTCGCCGATGCGGCGCCCGGTCATGCCGGCTCTCCCTGGAAGGACCGGGCGTCGGCCAGCTTGAGCTCGGCCCGGATCGTGCCGCTGCGGCCGTCTTCGAAGGTCACCCGGGCCTCGACCG
Organism: Pseudomonadota bacterium; assembly: GCA_023433835.1. Taxonomy (GTDB): domain Bacteria; phylum Pseudomonadota; class Alphaproteobacteria; order Ferrovibrionales; family Ferrovibrionaceae; genus JAFKFH01. The sequence goes on from JAEYTW010000596.1 coordinate 4,938, forward strand.
ACACGGCCTGGCGGCCATCGTAAAGGGCGTCGACCAGCCCGGCGTAGCGTTCGGCCACCACCGAACGGCGCACCTTGCGGGTGCGGGTCAGCTCGCCGTCGTCGGCGTCGAGTTCCTTGTGCAGGATCAGGAAGCGGCGGATCTGGGAGCCGGCGAGGCCGGGATCCCGGGCCAGGTCCTTGTTCACCTGCTCGATGCAGTCGCGGATCAGGCCGTAGACTTCCGGCCGGGCGGCGAGATCGCTGTAGGAGGTATAGGTGATGCCCTGGCGCTCGGCCCAGCTCGCCACCGCCGGGTAGTCGATGTTGACGAAGGCCGCGACCATGTCGCGCCCGTCGCCGAAGGCGACGGCTTCCTTCACGGGCGTGAAGAACTTCAGCTTGTTCTCCAGGTATTTGGGGGCGAACAGCGTGCCGTCCCTGAGCCGGCCGACATCCCTGGCGCGGTCGATGATGCGCAGATGGCCGTCCGAGGTGAAGACGCCGGCATCGCCGGCGCGGATCCAGCCCTCGGCGTCGCGGGTCTCGTCGGTGGCTTCCGGGTTCTTGTAATAGCCGACGAAGGCGCCGGGGCAGCGATAGAGCACTTCGCCGTTCGGGGCGATGCGGACCTCGACGCCCGGGCCGGGCGGCCCGACCGTGTCGGAGCGCACATCGTCGTCGGCCTGCAGGCAGAGATAGACCGAGCATTCGGTCTGGCCGTAGAGCTGCTTCAGGTTGAGGCCGAGGGCGCGGAAGAAGTCGAAGATGTCGGGCCCGATCGCCTCGCCGGCGGTGTAGGCGACGCGCACGCGGCTGAGGCCGAGGGTGTTCTTCAGCGGCCCGTAGATCAGCGCCTCGCCCAGCCTGTAGTGCAGCCGGTCCAGGATTCCGACGGGCCGGCCTTCCAGGATCGGCCGGCCGACGCGGCGGGCCAGGCCCATGAAATGGTGCCACAGCCGGCGCTTGACCCAGCCGGCATCCTCCATGCGGATCGAGACCGATGTCAGCAGGTTCTCGAAGATGCGCGGCGGCGCGAAGAAATAGGTCGGGCCGATCTCGCGCAGGTCGATCAGCACGGTCTCGGCCGATTCCGGGCAGTTGACGCAGAAGCCTGAGATCAGCGCCTGGGCGTAGGAGAAGTAGTGGTCGCCGACCCAGGCCATCGGCAGGTAGGACAAGATCTCCTCGGCCCGGGTCAGCCGGTCGAAGGCGATGCCCGCCGCCGCCGCGTCGCGCATGCCGGCATGGGACAGCATCACCCCCTTCGGCCGGCCGGTAGTGCCCGAGGTATAGCAGATCACCGCCAGGTCGGTCTCCCGGCCGGCCTCGACCTCGCGCTCGAAGAAGCCGGGATGCCCGGCATCGAAGCGGCGGCCGCGCTCCTGCACCGCGGCATAGGGATGCAGGCCGGGCTGGTCGTAATGCCGCATGCCCTTCGGGTCTTCGTAGACGATGGCTTGCAGATGCGGCAGCCGGTCGCGCACCGACTGGAGCTTGTCGACCTGCTCCTGGTTCTCGGCGATGACCACGCGGGCCTCGGCATGGTCGACGACATAGGCGACCTCGTCGGCCACCGAATCCTGGTAGACCGGCACCGGGATCGCCCCCAGGCACTGCACCGCCGCAAACGACCAGTACAGCCGCGGGCGGTTGTCGCCCAGGATCGCCACCTTGTCGCCCCGCCCG
>JAEYTW010000614.1 GCA_023433835.1 Pseudomonadota bacterium
CGGTCAGCCCCGGCACCAGCCCCGCGCTGCTGGCCGCGGCCCGCGAATCGCGGATTCCATTCCTGCCGGGCGCGGCGACGGTCTCGGAGATGATGGCGCTGGCCGAGGCCGGCTTCACCTACCAGAAACTGTTCCCGGCCGAGGCGGTCGGCGGCACCGCCCTGCTGAAGTCAGTCTCCGCCCCGCTGCCGCAATTGCGCTTCTGCCCGACCGGCGGCATCGACCTCGCCCGCGCGCAAGGCTATTTCGACCTGCCCAACGTCATCTGCGTCGGCGGCTCCTGGGTGGTGCCGCCGGCCGCGGTCGCGGCGGGCGAGTGGAAGCAGATCACCGATCTCGCGGCCGAGGCGGCGGAAATGCCCCGGCGTTTCACCGCGAATTTCTGACATGGCCGCCGGGGGCGGCATCCTCGACACGCTGGCCGAACAGCGCGGCCGGCTGCACCGCGCCGAGGCGCGGGTGGCCGAGGCGGTGCTGGCCGCGCCCGAGATCGTCCTGCGCCACAACCTGACCGCCCTGTCGCGCCGTATCGACGTTTCCGAGGCGACGATCGTGCGGTTCTGCAAGTCGGTCGGCTGCCTCGGCTTCCCCGACTTCAAGCTGCGCCTGGCCGAGGCGCTGGCCCGCGGCACGCCCTATGTCAACCAGTCGGTCGGCCCGGCCGACGGCCTGGGCGACGTCGCGGCCAAGGTGCTGGCGGCCGGGGCCGCCGCTATCGACCGCGCCGCCCAGACGCTCGACACCCCCTCGCTGGAAAAAGCCGTCGATGCGCTGGCGGCGGCCCGCCGCATCATCTGCGTCGGCTTCGGCGGCTCGGGCCCCGTGGCGCTCGATGCCTGCCACAAGCTGTTCCGGCTGGACGTGCCGATCCAGTCGGCGGCCGACGAGCCGCTGGCCAGGATGGCCGCGGCGGGCCTGCGCCCCGGCGACGTGCTGCTGACCATCTCCAATACCGGCCGCACGGTCGCCGCCGTCGAGATCGCCCGGCTGGCCCGCGAGGGTGGGGCGACCGTGATCGCGCTGACGGCGCCGCGCTCGGCGCTTGCCGCCATCGCCGACATCACGATCGCGATCACGCCGGTCGAGGATTCGGAAGTCTATACGCCGATGGCCTCGCGGCTGGCGCATCTGGCGGTGCTGGATGTCCTGGCGGTCGGGCTGATGTTGCGGCGGGGCCCCGAATTCCGCAAGCATCTCGCCCGCGTCAAGGCGGCCGCCAACGCCACCCGCCTGCCGCCCGAGGGGGAAAACAAGATCCACGCCTAACCAAAGGGATGACCCGGCCGGCGCCACGGGCCATCATCTGCACCTTACGGCGACCATAAAGACAAGTGAGGGAGGTCCAGTCATGAAGCGTTTATCTCTTGTTAGCGGTATTTCCGTTTGTGCCCTGCTGGCGCTGACCGCGACGGCGGCGATGGCCCAGGGCAAGAAGCCGGTGATCGGCGTCTCCTGGGCGAACTTCCAGGAGGAGCGCTGGAAGATCGACGAGGGCGCGATGAAGGCGCGGCTGGCCGAACTCGGCGCCGACTACGTGGCGACCGACGCCCAGTCGAGCCCGACCAAGCAGCTTGCCGACGTCGAAGGCCTGCTCGCCCGCGGCGTCACCGCGCTGATCATCAATGCCTGGGATTCGGAAGCCATCCGCCCGGCCGTCACCAAGGCCAAGGCCGAGGGCGTGCCGGTGGTCGGCTACGACCGCCTGATCGAGATGCCCGAAGCGTTCTACATCACGTTCGACAACAAGGAAGTCGGGCGGATGCAGGCGCGCGAAGTGTTCAAGCTGGCGCCCAAGGGCAACTACATCTTCATCAAGGGTGCCTCGACCGACCCCAATGCCGACATCCTCTACGCCGGCCAGCTCGAAGTGCTGAAGCCGGCGATGGACAAGGGTGACGTCAAGTCGATCGGCGACCAGTACACCGACAAGTGGCTGCCCGAGAATGCCCAGCGCAATACCGAGCAGATGCTGACCCGCGCCAACAACAATGTCGCGGCGGGCGTCCCCTCCAACGACGGCACCGCCGGCGGCGCGGTGGCGGCGCTGACCGCCCAGGGCCTGCAGGGCATCCCGGTATCGGGCCAGGACGGCGACAAGGCGGCCCTGAACCGCGTCGCGCGCGGCCTGCAGACCGTTTCGGTCTGGAAGGATGCGCGCGCGCTGGGCAAGCGGGCGGCCGAGGTTGCCGTCGACATGTCCAAGGGCACCGCGCCCGACAAGGTCGCCGGTGCCGGCAAATGGGCCGAAGGCGCCAAGAAGGTGCCGATGGATGCCATCCTGCTGACCCCGGTGCCGGTGACCAAGGATAATCTCGACGTGGTCATTGCGGCCGGGTGGATCACCAAGGACGTCGCCTGCCAGGGCGTCGAGGCCGCCAAGGCCCCCGCCGCCTGCAAGTAAGCCGACTTAAGAGCGCGCTGGAGATTCAAAGAGCCGATCGTCGTTCCGGCGCAAGCCGGCACCCAGGGAGAGCGCGGTGCGGATTGCGACGTTCTTGCCCTGGATCCCGGCCTTCGCCGGGATGACGATCCGCTTTTTTGGGCACCGGCGCGGATAAAAAGACTGAAGACTGGGGAGTGCTTTTGATGGACACAGCGTCCGATACCGGGCTGGTGATCGAGCGGCGGGGGATCGGCGGGTTCTTCGACGCGCTCGAGCTCGATACCCGCCTCGTCGCCATGCTGGGCGCGCTGATCGTGATCTGGATCGGTTTCGACGTGATCACCGGCGGCATCTTCCTGACGCCGCGCAACCTGTGGAACCTGTCGGTCCAGACCTCGGTCGTCGGCATCCTGGCCACCGGCATGGTGCTGGTCATCGTTGCCCGCCATATCGACCTGTCGGTCGGCTCGGTGCTGGGTTTCCTGTCGATGGTCGTGGCCGTGCTGCAGGTGCAGTACTTTCCGCTCGGCGCCGGCTGGAACTGGATCGCCACCGTGCTCTGCGGCCTCGCCCTCGGTTTCTGCATCGGCAGTTTCCAGGGCTGGTGGATCGCCTATCGCGGGGTGCCGGCCTTCATCGTCACGCTGGGCGGCCTCCTGGTCTTCCGCGGCCTGGCCTGGTGGGTGACCTACGGCACCACCGTCGCCCCGCTCGACCAGACCTTCCAATTGCTCGGCGGCGGCATCAACGGCTCGATCGGCGCGACCTGGACCTGGGTCGTGGGCCTCTCCGGCATCGCGGCCATGGCGTTGCGCACCGTCACCCGGCGGCGGCGGCGCAGCGCGATGGGTTTCCCGGTGCGCGCGCTGTGGGCCGAGATCGTCGTCTTCGTCGTGCTGGCTGCCGCGATCGTCGGCTTCGTCCTGGTGATGAACGCCTATACCCGGCCGCGCACTGACCTGTCGCAGGGTATCCCGATCCCGGTGCTGATCCTGATCGGCGTGGTGCTGATCATGTCCTGGCTGGTGCGCTCGACCCGTTTCGGCCGTTATGTCTGGGCGATCGGCGGCAACCCGGAGGCCGCCCTGCTCGCCGGCATCAACGTGAAGCGCATCACCCTCTTGATCTTCGGGCTGGTCGGCGTGCTGGCCGGCATCGCCGGCGCGGTGCAGACCGCGCGGCTCAATGCCGGCGCCTCGTCGACCGGCGAGCTCCTGGAACTGTCGGTCATCGCCGCGGCAGTCATCGGCGGCACCAGCCTCGGCGGCGGTGCCGGCACCATCTCGGGGGCCGTGCTCGGCGCGCTGATCATGCAGAGCCTGCAATCGGGCATGGTGCTGGTCGCCCTGCCCACGCCGATGCAGAACATCGTCATCGGCGGCGTGCTGGTCGTGGCCGTCTGGCTCGACAATGTCTATCAGCGCCGGCGGCGCTGAGGGAGGATGAAAGCGATGACCACGCCCCTCGTCGAGATGAAGAACATCTCGATCCATTTCGGCGGCATCAAGGCCGTCGACGACGTCTCGGTCGACCTGCAGCCCGGCGAGGTCGTGGGCCTGCTCGGCCATAACGGCGCCGGCAAGTCGACCCTGATCAAGATCCTCTCGGGCGCCTATCGGGCCACCGACGGCGAGATCCGCGTCGCCGGCCAGCCCGTGACGATCGACAGCCCGCGCGATGCCCGCACCCACGGCATCGAGACCATCTATCAGACCCTCGCCCTGGCCGACAATCTCGACGCCGCCGGGAACATCTTCCTCGGCCGCGAGATCATGACGCCCTGGGGCACGCTGGACGACGGCGCGATGGAGCATGCCGCACGCCAGGTGATGAAGCGGCTGAACCCGAATTTCGTGCGCTTCAAGGAACCGGTGCGCAACCTGTCGGGCGGCCAGCGCCAGTCGGTCGCCATCGCCCGCGCCCTGCAGTTCAACGCCCGCATCCTGATCATGGACGAGCCTTGCGCCGCACTGGGTCCGCAGGAGACGCGCCAGGTCGGCGACCTGGTCAAGCGGCTGAAGGCCGAGGGCATCGGCATCTTCCTGATCAGCCACGACCTGCACGACGTCTTCGACCTGTCCGACCGGGTCACGGTGATGAAGAACGGCCGCGTCGTCGGCACCTGCGCCACCGACAGCGTGTCGAAGGACGACGTGCTGGGCATGATCATCCTGGGCAAGCTGCCCTCCCAGCTGTCGACCCATGACCGGGAGATGCTGCAATGACCGCCGACGTCGCGGGCGGCATCCAGGGCGGCCTGCTGGAATGCCCGGTATGGGAGCCCGAGACCGGGACGCTCTGGTTCGTCGACATCGCCGCGCCCAGCCTGAACCGCTATCACCCCGCGAGCGGCGCCCGCCAGGAATGGCCGCTGCCCGAGGCGATCGGCTCGTTCGCCCTGTGCCGCGACGGCCGGCTGATCCTGGCGCTGCGCTCGGGCCTCTACCGCTTCGATCCGGTCGGCGAACAGATGCATCTGGTGGTGCCGGCACCTTACGACCCTGCCGACACCCGTTTCAACGACGGGCGCTGCGACCGCATGGGCCGGTTCTGGGTCGGCTCGATGTACGAACCGCGCGACCGGCCGGCCGCGGCCCTGTTCCGCCTCGGCCACGACCGCATGCTGACCACCGTGATCGAGGGGATCACCCTGTCGAACGGCCTTGCCTTTTCGACCGACGGGCAGTGGTGCTACCACGCGGACTCGCCGGCCCGCACCATCTGGCGCGCCCGGCTCGATCCGGTCAGCGGCGTCCTGTCCGAACGCACGGTCTTCGCTACCCTGGCCCCCGACCAGGGCCGCCCCGACGGCGCGGCGATCGACGCCGAGGACCATTACTGGGTGGCCGCCGTGGATGCCGGCCGCCTGCTGCGCTTCCGCCCCGACGGCACGATCGAGCGGCAGGTCGAGGTACCCAGCCTGTGGCCGACGATGATGGCCTTCGGCGGTCCGGACCTCAAGACGCTCTACGTCACTTCGCTGCGCGTCAACCGCAAGCCCGACCTGCTGGCCCGATCGCCGCTGTCCGGATCGCTGTTCGCCCTGCAGGTCGACGTGCCGGGCGTGGTCGAGCCGCTTTATCTCGGGTAATGACACTTACTTCCAAGGATCTAGATATTTTCACGGACCTTGTCATGCCCGGATGTGCGGGAGATCACCGGGTTCTTGACTTCCACGCCAACCCCCTACATTTAGCCGCGCACAAGAAACTGCTTTAAGCCGGCAACCTACGGCGGAGGATTGGCTGATGATGATCGACCCGCTGGCGGGCGCCTGGCGGCTATTGTCGGCCTATGCCGAGATCGCCGATACCGGCCGGCGCCAGGATCTGCTGGGGCCCGACCCGCGCGGCTGGATCCTGTTCACCGCCGACGGACGCATGAGCGCGGTGATCACCGCGGGCGGGCGCCGCTCGCCCCGCCAGACCGGCGACTACGAGCATGCCTTCACCACGATGGTCGCCTATAGCGGCACGATGCGGGTAGTCGGGGCCGGCAAGTTCGTCATCGATGTCGATGTCGCCTGGCAGCCCGACTGGGTCGGCACCGAGCAGTTCCGCTATTTCCGGATCGACGGCGACACGCTGACCGTCCGTTCCGACCAGACCCGGCTACCCGCCTTCGGCGACCGGCTGCTGACCATGGTGCTGGCCTGGCGCCGGGGCGAAGCGCTGCAGCCGGCCGGCTTATAAATGCCATTGCGCCGCCATGTTCTGCCGGGATAGTTGTCCAGTCGGAACGGGGCGGTGATTGATGGTGCTCGATACCGGCACGCTGACTGTCGTGCTTGCCGTGATGTCCGTGGTGATGGCCGGGGCGATGGCGCTGCTGTGGCGCGTGCATGGCGACTATCCCGGGGTCACCAGCTGGATCGCCGCAAACGTCCTGCAGACCGTCGCGATGATCACGCTGATTTTCCGCGCCGGCATGTCGGAGGACGTCTCGATCGTCATCGGCAACGCCGCGACCGCCGGCGGCTACCTGTTCGCGCTGCACGGCATCAACCGCTTCACCGGCCAGCCGCCGCAGGTCCGGACCAGCCTCGCCCTGCTCGGGCTGGTGGTCGGCGGTTTCATCGCCCTGCTTGCCGTGGATGCGCCGGCGCCGCTGCGCTCGGGCCTGATCTCCGGCGTCAACACCGTCGTCACGCTGCTGACCGCCTGGCGCCTCCTGGCCTTCGCCCTGTCCAGCGAGGGCATGCGCGAGGTGGCGCTGATCGCGGCCGGCCTGCACGGGCTGCACGGCGCCTTTCTCGGCGCCCGCGTCTTCCTGGTGCTGACCATGCCGCCGCTCGGCTCGCTGATGGTGCCGAATGGGTTCCAGCACGTGCTGTTGATGGAATTCGTGGTGGCCATGGTGCTGTCGTCGACCATGTTCATCCTGCTGACCACCCGGCGGCTGCAGACCGACCTGAACCGCCTGGCGGCGATCGACGGACTGACCGGCTGCTATAACCGCCGGGCGCTGCTTGAACTGGCCGAGCGCGAGATCGCCCGCTGCGAGCGCAGTGCCGCCGACCTCGCCGTGATGATGATCGACATCGATCACTTCAAGCCGCTGAACGATACCCACGGCCATGCCGCCGGCGACGCCATCCTGGTACAGGTGGTGCAGCGGGCACGGGCGACCCTGCGCCCCGTCGATCTCTTCGGCCGCTATGGCGGCGAGGAATTCTGCGTGGTGCTGCCGGGCCTGGCGCCGGGCGATACGCTGTCGGTGGCCGAACGGCTGCGCACCGCGGTATCGGGCCTGCCCTGCACCGTCGGCACCCTGTCGCTCAGCGTCACCATCTCGATGGGCGTCGCCCATTACGGCGGCGACGGGCGCAGCGTAGCGGAACTGATCGCCGCGGCCGATGCCGCGCTCTATCAGGCCAAGACCGCCGGCCGGGACCGCGTCGTCTTCGCGACAACCGATACCTGTCCCACCGGCTGAGCCGTACCCGCTTGCACGCCCGCCGACTCCATGGATATTGTATCCAAGGAATTGGCAAGCAATAAGCGGGGGCTTCGCAGGCAATGGCATCATTCCTGTTCCATGGGGGCCGCGTGCTCGACCCCCGCGCCGGGGAAATCCGCGACGGCATCGAGGTGCTGGTCGAGGATGGCCGCATCGCCGAAGTCTCCGACCGTCAGATCAAGTCGGCTGCCGCCGTCAGGGTGGACCTCGGCGGCCGCACGCTGATGCCCGGGCTGATCGACGCCCATATCCATATCTTCCTGTCCGAGGTGAACATCGCGCTGCTGGAGGCGATGCCGCTGACGCTTGCCTCGGCCAAGGCCTCGGTCAACATGCGGAATATGCTGGCGCGGGGCTTCACCACCGTGCGCGACACCGGCGGCGGCGACCGCGGCATGAAGATCGCCGCCGAAACCGGCCTGGTCGATTCACCCCGCCTCTACGTCGCCGGCATGGCGATCAGCCAGACCGGCGGGCATGGCGACTTCCGGAAACCGACCCAGTCGGTGCTGGAACATCCCTGCTGCAACGGCCTGCATTACACCGCCCGCATCGTCGACGGCGTGCCCGAGATGCTGCGCGCGGTGCGCGACGAACTGCGCAAGGGCGCCGACTTCATCAAGATCATGGTGTCGGGCGGCGTCGCCTCGCAATCCGACCCGCTGGAGGCGCTGCAGTTCCGCATGGACGAGATCGAGGCCGCCTGCGAGGAGGCCGCGAACTGGGGCAGCTATGTCGCGGCCCACGCCTATACCGCGGCCGCGATCAAGCGGGCGGTGACGGCGGGCGTGCGCACGATCGAGCACGGCAACCTGATCGATGCCGAGGCCGCCGCGATCATGGCCGCCAAGGGTGCCTTCGTCGTGCCGACCCTGGTCGCCTATGACGCGATGAAGCGCCGCGGCGCCGAATACGGCCTGTCGCCCTACAGCCTGGAGAAGAACGAGCGCGTGCTGGAAGCGGGCCTGCGCTCGCTCGAACTGTGCAAGTCGGCCGGTGTCGAGATCGCCTTCGGTTCGGACCTGCTGGGTCAATTGCAGGACGACCAGTCGCGCGAATTCCAGATCCGCGCCGAAGTGCTCACGCCCCGGGAAGTCATCCATTCCGCCACCGTCACCAATGCCAGGTTGCTGCGCCAGGAAGGCGTTCTCGGCGAGATCGTCGCCGGGGCGCATGCCGATCTGCTGGTGGTCGAAGGCAATCCGTATCAGGATCTGAACCTGCTGCAGGATCAGGGCGCCCATCTCGCGGCGATCATCAAGGGCGGCCGGTTCTACAAGCGCACCTTTGCCTGATAAGAAAAAAACATTCTTGTCTGTTTGTTTGTGACGTGCTGTCATCGTCGTGGGCGTTGTGGGAGACGGCCATGAAAAAACGGGTGGATGCCCGGCGCACGCAGGAACAGCGCAGCGCCGAGACGCAAGGTCAATTGCTCGATGCGACCATCGAGCTGATGTTCACGCGCGGCTATGTGCGCCTGACCACGAACGAGATCGCGGCAACGGCCGGGGTTTCACGCGGGGCGCTGACCCATCATTTCGCCAACAAGGAAGACATCGTCGTCCAGGCGATCCAGCGCCAGCTGCGCGGGGTCACGGTCGACCTGCGGCGGTTCGCCGAGACGCTCGACGGCTCGGACGACGTCAATGCCATCGTCGACTATCTCTGGGCGCTGATGTCGGACCGGCTGTTCTACACGACCCTCGAATTCCTGCCCGAGGCCCGGCACAACCCGCCGTTCGGCGAGCGCCTGTCCGAAGTGACGCGCGAATTCCACAACGCGCTGGACGAGATCTGGGCCCATGTCGCCGCCCATACCGGCACCGACATCACCGAGGCCCGGGTGATGTTCAATTCGACGATGTGCCTGATCCGGGGCATGGTCGCCCAGACCGTGCTGCGCCGGGACCGCGACTATTTCGAGGCCATGCTGGTCTTCTGGAAGGAAAACCTGCACCGGCTGCTGGCGGGCCGGCCGGCACGGAAGCGCGCGAAGGCATGAGCACACTGCTGCATGTCGCGGGGGTGGAGCGCAGCTTCTACGGCGTGGCGGCGCTGCGCGGCGTCGACCTGGCGGTGCCGGCCGGCACCATCACCGGCTTGATCGGCCCGAACGGCGCCGGCAAGTCGACCCTGTTCAACGTCGTCTCCGGCCTCTACCGCCCCGATGCCGGCAGCGTCGCCTTCGCGGGCCGCGACGTCACCGGGCTGAAGCCCGACCGCCTCGCCGCCGCCGGGCTGGTGCGCACGTTCCAGCTGGCGCGCGGCTTCCCCAAGATGTCGGTGTTCCAGCACCTGATGCTCTACGGGCCCCGCCAGCCCGGCGAAAGCCTGTGGGCCGGGCTGGTCGGCAGCCCGGCGGCAAGGCGGCGCGAAGCCGAGCTGGCCGAGCGGGCGTGGAGCATCGCCCGCCGCCTCAGGCTCGACCATGTCGTCGACAACCCGGTGACGGCGCTGTCCGGCGGCCAGAAGAAGCTGGTCGAGATCGGCCGCGCCCTGATGGCCGAGCCGCGGATGATCCTGCTGGACGAACCGATGGCCGGCGTCAATCCGACGCTGACGGGCGAAATCGCCGACCACCTGCGCGCGCTGCAGGCCGAGGGCATCACCATCTGCCTGATCGAGCACGACATGGCACTGATCGGCCGGCTGTGCGACCCCGTCATCGTCATGGCTGAGGGCCGCAGCCTGACATCGGGGGCTTTCGCCGAGGTCGCCGCCGACGCCCGCGTCCAGGAAGCCTATCTCGGGAGGCGGCATTGAGCCTGCTCGAGGCACAAGGCATCGTCGCCGGCTACGGCGCCGCCGAACAGATCCTCAAAGGGGCCTCGTTGCGCGTCGAGCCCGGCGAGATCGTCACCATCATCGGTCCGAACGGCGCGGGCAAGTCGACCTTGCTGAAGGTGGTGGCCGGCCTCGTCGCGATGAGCGAGGGCCGGCTGACGCTGGAGGGCGGCGACGTGACACGCGCCGACGCGATCGGCCGGGCACGGGCGGGCCTCGCCTTCATGCCTCAAGAACGCAACGTCTTCGGCGCGATGACGGTGGCCGAGAACCTCGACGTCTCGGGTTTCCTCGACCCCAAGGCCGCCAAGGCGCGGGCCGAAGCCGTCTATGCCCGCTATCCGATCCTCGCCGCCAAGCGCCGGGCGCTGGCCCGCACGCTGTCGGGCGGGCAGCGCCAGATCCTGGGCCTCGCCATGGCGCTGATGACCGAGCCGAAGCTGCTGCTGCTCGACGAACCTTCGGCCGGGCTGTCGCCGAAGGCGGCCGACGAGCTGTTTGCCGCGATCGTCGATCTCAATCGCTCGGGGCTCGCCGTGCTGATGGTCGAGCAGCATGCGCTGGAAGCGCTGGCCGTCTCGACCCGCGGCTATCTGC
>JAEYTW010000106.1 GCA_023433835.1 Pseudomonadota bacterium
GGCAAGCGGCTGGGCTAATCCCACGAAGTGATGCCCCGCCCGGTCGACGATCCGGACTGCGGCGCCGAGGCCGCCACGGCGGCCGACGCGGAAGGCTGGACCCAGGATGCGCGCGACATGCTGGCCGATGCCTTCCGCATCCTGGAAGGCTGGTCGGACGAGGCGACGGGCGAGCGCGCCGCCGGCCTCCTGGCGCGCCGCGATGCCTTGCTCGCGGCGGTCGACCGCCTGGCAGCGCAGGCCGCGGGCACGCGCCGCCTGCGCATCCACGGCGATTTCCACCTGGGCCAGGTGCTGGTGGTGCGCGACGATGCCTATTTGATCGATTTCGAGGGCGAGCCGGCCCGGCCGCTGGCCGAACGCCGCGCCAAGGCCAGCCCCTGGCGCGACGTCGCGGGCCTGCTGCGCTCGATCGACTATGCGGCGGCGGCGGCGGACAAGGCCTCGCAGGACGGCACGTTGCAGCAGGGGCCGAACCGTGCCGCCGATTTCCTCGAACAATTCCGCCAGCGGGCCGAGGCCGCGTTCCTCGCCGGCTATCGCGGCGCCACCACGCCCGATCGCGCGCCCGATGCGGCCGAGCAGGCGCTGCTCGACCTGTTCCTGCTGACCAAGGCGGCCTACGAACTGCGCTACGAGGCGGCCAACCGGCCGGCCTGGATGGGCCTGCCGCTGAAGGGCCTTGCCCGCATCGCCGACCGCCTGGTGGCCGACCGTGGCTGATCCCGGAATCGCGGCGCTGGTCGAGGCGCGGCACGGCGATCCCTTCGCGCTGCTGGGGCCGCATCGCGAAGGCGCCGATGTCGTCGTGCGGACGTTCCAACCCGGCGCGCAAGGCGTCAGCGTGGTCGACGCCGGGGACAAGGTGACGGCGCTGCAACGCGTCCACCCGGCCGGGCTGTTTGCCGGACCGGTGGTGGGCGAGGGCCGCTATCGCCTGCGGGTCGAGTGGCCCGAGACGCGGGAGGAACAGGCCGACCCCTATGCCTTCGGCCTGCTGCTGGGCGATCTCGACCTGCATCTGATCGCCGAGGGACGCCACCAGGAGTTGGGCGGCTGCCTCGGCGCCCATGCAATGACGATCGACGGGGTCGAGGGCACCCGCTTCGCCGTCTGGGCCCCCAATGCCCGCCGCGTCTCCGTGGTCGGCGATTTCAATGGCTGGGACGGGCGGCGCCATCCGATGCGGCTGCGCCGCGAGGCCGGTGTCTGGGAATTGTTCATTCCCGGCATCGGGCCGGGGCGGCGCTACAAATACGAAATCCTGGGGGCCGACGGGCGGGTTCAGCCGCTGAAGGCCGATCCGGTGGCGCGCGCCACCGAATGCCCGCCCGCGACCGCCTCGATCGTGCCGGATCCGCGCCCGTTCCGCTGGACCGACGATGCCTGGATGGCCGAGCGCGCGGCGCGCCAGAATGCGGCGGCGCCGATCGCGATCTACGAGGTGCATGCCGGGTCCTGGGCGCCCGATATCGACCGCAGCGCCTGGGACAACGACTGGGACATGCTGGCCGACCGCCTGGTCGATTACGCCGCCGGCATGGGCTTCACCCATATCGAGCTGCTGCCGATTACCGAGCATCCGTTCGGCGGGTCCTGGGGCTATCAGCCGATCGGGCTGTTCGCGCCGACCGCCCGCTTCGGCCCGCCCGATGCCTTCGCCCGCTTCGTCGACCGCTGCCATGGCGCGGGGCTGGGCCTGATCCTCGACTGGGTGCCGGCGCATTTCCCGACCGACGCCCATGGCCTGGTGCATTTCGACGGCACCGCGCTCTACGAGCATCAGGATCCGCGGGAAGGGTTCCATCAGGACTGGAACACGCTGATCTACAATCTCGGCCGCAACGAGGTCTCGGGTTTCCTGATTGCCAGCGCCCTGGAATGGCTGGAGCGCTACCATGTCGACGGCATCCGGGTCGATGCCGTCGCCTCGATGCTCTATCGCGACTACAGCCGCAAGGCCGGCGAATGGGTGCCCAACGTCCATGGCGGGCGCGAGAACCTCGAGGCCGTCGCCTTCCTGCGCAGGCTTAACGAAACCATTGCCGCGCGCTGCCCCGGCGCGGTCGCGATCGCCGAGGAATCGACGGCCTGGCCCGGCGTCAGCCGGCCGGTGGCCGAAGGCGGCCTGGGCTTTTCGTTCAAGTGGAACATGGGGTGGATGCACGACACGCTGCGCTATGTCGGCCATGAATCCATTCATCGTCGCTGGCATCACGACGACATGACCTTCGGCCTGGTCTATGCCTTCTCCGAACGCTTCGTGCTGCCGCTGTCGCATGACGAGGTCGTGCACGGCAAGGGCTCGCTGCTCGGCCGCATGCCGGGCGACGACTGGCAGCGCTTCGCCAACCTGCGCACCTACCTCGCCTTCATGTGGAGCCACCCCGGCAAGAAGCTGATCTTCATGGGCGGCGAATTCGGTCAGCCGCGGGAGTGGAACCATGACGCCCCGCTCGACTGGGGTTGCCTCGACGATCCCCGCCATCGCGGCGTGCAGCTGATGCTGCGCGACCTCAACAGGGTCTATGCGCGGGAACCGGCGCTGCACCGGCGCGATACGGAACCTTCCGGTTTTGCCTGGCTTATTGGCGATGATCGCGACAACAGCGTTTTTGCCTTTCTGCGGCAGGGTGACGAGGGTGATGCCCCGATCCTTGCGGTCGTCAACATGACCCCGGTGCCGCGCCGCCACTATCGCGTCGGTGTGCCCAGGGGGGGCTGCTGGCACGAAATCTTCAACAGCGACGCCGGCCATTACGGCGGCTCAAATCTCGGCAACGAGGGCGAGGTGCGTGCCACCGGCACGCCGGCCCACGGCCAGCAGGCATCGCTCGACCTGACGCTGCCGCCGCTGTCCACCATTCTCTTGCGGCATGAGGGGTAAGGAGATGCCCGCAGTACCGACGCAGCTGTTGCCGGGCACGCCCGGGCCGCTGGGCGCGACCTGGAACGGCCTGGGCGTCAATTTCGCCGTCTTCTCGGCGAACGCCTGGCGGGTCGAGTTGTGCCTGTTCGATCCCGCCGGCCGGCGCGAGACCGCGCGGCTGGCCCTGCCCGAATGCACCGACGAAGTCTGGCACGGCTACCTGCCGAATGCGCGGCCCGGCCAGCTTTACGGCTACCGCGTGCACGGACCGTACGAGCCGGCGCGCGGCCATCGCTTCAACCCGCACAAGCTGCTGCTGGACCCGTATGCGCGGGAGATCGCGGGCACCTTGCGCTGGGCCGACGTGCTGTTCGGCTATCGCCTCAATTCGCCGCGCGGCGACCTGTCCTTCGACCGGCGCGACAGCGCGCCGGCAATGCCCAAGGCCGTGGTCACCGACCAGGGCTTCAACTGGGGCAACGACCGGCGTCCGGCGGTGCCCTGGGCCGACACGGTGATCTACGAAACCCATCTGCGCGGCCTGACGATGCGGCGCGACGACATCCTGCAGATCGAGCGCGGCACCTTCGCCGCGCTGGCCGATCCCCGCTTCGTCGAGCATCTGGTCAAGCTCGGCATCACCGCCGTCGAACTGCTGCCGGTCCATGCGATGGTCCACGACCGCTTCCTGATCGAGCGTCGCCTGCGCAATTACTGGGGCTACAACACGCTGAACTTCTTCGCGCCCGAGCCGGCCTATCTGGGCCAGGGCGGCCTGAACGAGATGCGCGCCGCGATCCGCCAGTTGCATGCCGCCGGGATCGAGGTCATCCTCGACGTCGTCTACAACCACACCTGCGAGGGCAACGAGCTCGGCCCGACCCTGTCGTTCCGCGGTCTCGACAATGCGAGCTACTACCGCCTGGTCGCGGACGCGCCGCGCCACGGCATCAACGACACCGGCTGCGGCAACACGCTGAACCTGTCGCATCCGCGCGTCCTGCAGATGGTGATGGATTCGCTGCGCTACTGGGTCGAATCCTTCCATGTCGACGGCTTCCGCTTCGACCTCGGCGTGACGCTCGGGCGTGAGGCTCACGGCTTCGATCCCGGATCGGGCTTTTTCGATGCGATCCGCCAGGACCCCGTGCTGGCCCAGGTGAAGCTGATCTCCGAGCCCTGGGACATCGGTCCCGACGGCTACCAGCTGGGCCGTCATCCCCCCGGCTTCGCGGAATGGAACGACCGCTTCCGCGACGGGGTGCGCCGCTTCTGGCGGGGCGACGCCGGCCAGCGTGCCGACCTCGCCGCCCGGCTGGCGGGGTCGAGCGACCTGTTCGACCATCGGCATCGCCGCCCCTGGGCCTCGGTCAACTACGTCGCCTCGCATGACGGCTTCACGCTGCACGACCTGACCGCCTACAACGACAAGCACAACGAGGCGAACGGCGAGGAAAACCGCGACGGCCACGACGGCAATTTCAGCGCCAACTGGGGCGCCGAGGGGCCGACCGACGATGCGGCCGTCAACAAACTGCGCGGGCGGGTGCGGCGCGCGATGCTCGCCACCGTCTTCCTGTCGCAGGGCACCCCGATGCTCCTGGGCGGCGACGAATTCGGCCGGACGCAAGGCGGCAACAACAATGCCTACTGCCAGGACAACGAGATTTCCTGGTTCGACTGGACGTTGGTCGACGGCGAGGAAGGCCGGCAGCTGACCGCCTATGTCGGCCGCCTGGCTGCCTTGCGCCGCCGCTACGCCGTCACCCGCTGCGCCCGTTTCCTGCACGAACGCGACCAGCCCGCCGAGGGCATCTCGGATATCGGCTGGTTCGACGCCACCGGCGCCGGCATGTCGTCGGAAGCCTGGCAGGATGCGGAGGGCCGCAGCCTGGCGCTGCGCCGGGCGGCGCGGCGCGACGACGGCCAGGTCGAGGTGGTGCTGATGCTGGTGAACGGCCGGGCCGAGGACGAGACCTTCACCCTGCCCCAGCCGCCCCTGTCCTGGCTGGTCGAGCTCGAGAGCGCGGCGCCCGAAAGCCCGTCGCGGCCGCACGAAGGGGATACGATCGTCGTCCCCGGCCGCAGCGTCGTGCTGCTGGCCGCCACCGTCGAGAGGGCGCCATGACCGCGTTCGTCCACGACCTGCCCTTCGGCGCCACGCTGCTGGCGCCCGACCGCACCCGCTTTCGCCTGTGGGCGCCCGATCGCGACGCCGTCTCGCTCGAAATCGACGGGCGGGGCGCCGTAGCGATGACGGCGCAGGGCGGCGGCTGGTTCGAGGCCGAGGCGGCCTGCGGCGCCGGCGCGGGCTATCGCTATCGCCTGGCTCCCGATCTCGCGGTGCCCGACCCGGCGGCCCGGGCGCAGAACGACGTGCACGGCCCCAGCCTCGTGGTCGACCCAAAGGCCTATGACTGGCGCCACACCGAATGGCGCGGGCGGCCGTGGCGCAACACGATCCTCTATGAATTGCATGTCGGCGCCTATGGCGGCTATGCCGGGGTGGTCCAGCGCCTGCCCGAGATCGCCGCGCTGGGCATCACCGCCATCGAGCTGATGCCGCTGGCCGAGTTTCCCGGCGGCCGCAACTGGGGTTACGACGGCGTGCTGCCCTTCGCGCCGGAATCTGCCTACGGCCCGCCCGAGGCGCTCAAGGCGCTGATCGACGCCGCCCACGGCCTGGGGCTGATGGTGTTTCTCGATGTCGTCTACAATCACTTCGGCCCGGACGGCAATTACCTCGGCGCCTATGCCAAGCCGTTCTTCCGTACCGACGTGCCGACGCCCTGGGGCGCGGCGATCGATTTCCGCGTGCGGGAAGTGCGCGACTACTTCATCCAGAACGCGCTGTACTGGCTGCAGGAATTCCGCTTCGATGGCCTGCGGCTCGACGCCGTGCATGCCATCGTCGATCGCGACTGGCTGGAAGAGCTGGCCGCGACCGTGCGCCGGACGATCGATCCCGACCGCCTCGTCCATCTCGTGCTGGAGAACGACAACAACGACGCCGACCTCTTGACCGCCGGCTTCGACGCGCAGTGGAACGACGACGGTCATCACGTCCTGCATCACCTGCTGACCGGCGAGGCCGACGGCTATTACGCGGATTACGCCGACCAGCCGGCCGAGCGGCTGCGCAAATGCCTGGCCGAAGGCTTCGTCTACCAGGGCGAACCATCGGCCCATCGCGAGGGGCGCGAGCGCGGCCAGCCGAGCGAGCATCTGCCGCCAACCTCCTTCGTGCTGTTCCTGCACAACCACGACCAGATCGGCAACCGGGCGCTGGGCGAGCGGTTGGGCAGCCTGACATCGCCCGCGGCGCTGGAGGCCGGAACCGCCCTGCTGCTGCTGTCGCCGCAGATCCCGCTGATGTTCATGGGCGACGAGTGGGGGGCGCGCACACCTTTCTACTTCTTCACCAGCCATGGGCCCGAACTGGCGCGCGCGGTGCGGGAGGGACGGCGGCGTGAATTCGCCGCCTTCGCCGGTTTCGCCGGCCAGCTCGACCAACTGCCCGATCCGAACGACCAGACGACCTTCGCCGCCTCGATTCCCGATGCCGGCGAGGCGCAGGCGCCGCCCGGCTCGACCCGGCTGGATTTGATACGCCGCCTGCTGCTGCTGCGCCATGTCGAGATCATCCCGCGGCTGGACGGGGCGCGTACCGAAGCATCCGAGGTGCTGGGCAGAACGGCGGCGGTGGTGCACTGGCGAATGGGCGACGGGGCGATCTATGCGCTCTACGTCAATCTCGGCGATGCGGCCGTGCCCGCCCGGCGGCGCGGCGGCGACGTGATGATCGCGGTGCCGGAAAGCGCCGCCGCCAGCCTGGACGGCGGCAACCTGCCGGCCTGGTCGGTGGTGGCCGTGATGGGCCGCATTGCATGACCGACGATCGCTTGCAGGCGCTGGCCGAGGCTGCCGGAATCGCCGTCCAGTGGGAGGATGTCTTTCATGAAACCCGGGTGGTCGCCCCCGACAGCCTGCGGGCGTTGCTGACCGCGCTGGGCTTTCCCTGCACCAGCCCGGGCGAGATCGCCGACAGCATCCAGGCGGCCGAGGGTGGCGGCGGCCTGCCGCCGCTGGTCACAGCCTGGTCCGGCCAGGCCGTGGTGATCGACCTGGGACTGTCGACCTGGGCGCCCCAGCGCTACCGCATTCGCTTTGAGAACGGCGGCGAGGTTTCGGGCATGGTCGAGCATCTCGACGCCCGCCATGTCGGCCTGCCCGCGGTGGCGACGCCGGGCTATCATGCCCTCAGCCTCGACAATCGCGACTGCACGCTGGCGGTGGCGCCACCGCGCTGTTTCGGTGTGGCCGACGCGATGGGCGGGCATGCCCGGCCCTGGGGGCTGGCCGCGCAGCTTTACGGGATCAGGCGACCGGGCGATGGCGGCATCGGCGACTTCACCGGCCTGGCCGCGCTGGCCCGCGCCGCCGCCGCGCAAGGCGCCGACGCCCTGGCGGTCAGCCCAGTCCATGCGATGTTCACGGCCGAGCCGCGGCATTTCAGCCCCTATTCGCCGTCGAGCCGCCTGTGGCTCAACGTGCTGCATATCGACCCCGCCGCGTTGCTGGGTGACGGCTTCGTCGACGACGGCGGCGAGGATGACGGCGGCGAGCTGATCGACTGGCCGGACGCCGCCGGGCGGCGCATGGCGCGGCTGCGCCGGCTGTTCGAGCGCTTCGAGCATACCTTCGGCGCCGCCCAGCGCGCCTTCCGCGACTTCCGCCGCGCCAGAGGCGAGGCGCTGGAAGACCATGCCCGGTTCGAGGCGCTGCATGCCCATCATTACGGCCAGGATCCGCATGCCTGGGCATGGCGCAGCTGGCCGGAGGCATTGCGCGATCCGCGCGGCGAGGCGGTGGCGCGCTTCGCCGAGGACCATGCGCGCGACGTCACCTTCCACGCCTTCCTGCAATTCCTGGCCGACCATGGCCTGACGCAGGCACAACGCGCCGCGCGTAGCGCCGGGATGGGAATCGGGCTGATCGCCGACCTGGCGGTCGGCAGCGACGCGGCGGGCTCGCAGGCCTGGAGCCGGCAGGCCGAGATGCTGCCGGGCCTGTCGCTCGGCGCGCCGCCGGACCTGCTGAATCCGCTGGGCCAGCGCTGGGGCCTCAGTCCGCTGTCGCCGCGCGGCCTACGCGAGCACGGCTATCGCGCCTTCATCGAAATGCTGCGCGCAAGCTTCGCCCATGCCGGGGGCTTGCGCATCGATCACGTGCTGGGCTTCGCGCGCGGCTGGCTGGTCCCGGAAGGGGCCGATGCCACGGCGGGCGCCTATCTGCATTTCCCCTGCGACGACCTGCTGCGCCTCGTCGCGCTGGAATCGTGGCGGCATGACGCCATCGTCATCGGCGAGGATCTCGGCACCGTGCCGGAAGGCTTCCGCGACCGGCTGGGCGCCGCGGGCCTGCTGGGCATGTCGGTGCTGCTGTTTGCGCGCGACGAGGATGGCAGGTGGCTGCCGCCGGAAGACTGGCCGGCCGAGGCCGCGGCGCTGAGCGCCACGCACGACCTGCCGACCCTGGCCGGCTGGTGGTCGGGCCGCGATATCGCCTGGCGGCGCCGGCTCAAGCTGTTTGCCGCCGACCACGGCGAGGAGGCCGTGGCCGCGGAACGCGAGGAAGACCGGGCCAGCCTGTGGCAGGCCTTGAGCGACGAGGGCATTGCCGAGGGGCCGCCGCCCGACCCGGCCACGCCCGACACCTTCGTCACCGCCGCAATCACCCATGTGGCGCGGGCACGCGGGCCGCTGGCCCTGGTGCCGATCGAGGATGCGCTGGCGCTGGAGGAACAGCCCAACCTGCCCGGCCTGACCGATCCGCATCCGAACTGGCGCCGGCGCCTGCCCCAGAACGTCGACCGGCTGCTGGAGCCGCCGGCGGTACGGGCGCGGCTGGCGGCGCTGGCCGCCGGGCGGAGGGCGTGACGATGCGCCCGCGCGCCACGCTGCGCCTGCAATTCCATCGCGGCTTCACGCTCGACGATGCGCTGGCCCGCATCGACTATATCGCCGGGCTGGGCGTCAGTCACATTTACGCCTCGCCGCTGACCCGCGCCCGCGCCGGATCGACCCACGGCTACGACGTCGTCGATTTCGGCATGATCAATCCCGAACTGGGTGGCGAGGAGGCGCTGCGCCGGCTGGCCGACGCGCTGGCGGCGCGGGGCATGGGGCTGATCCTCGACATCGTGCCCAACCACATGGGCGTCGGCGGGTCGGAGAATGCCTGGTGGCTCGACCTGCTGGAATGGGGACAGGCCAGCCCCTATGCGGAATTCTTCGACATCGACTGGTATCCGCCCGACGCCTCGCTGCGCGGCCGCCTGTTGGCGCCGTTCCTGGGCACGCCGTACGGCGAGGCGCTCGAGCGCGGCGAGCTACTGCTGAAGGCGGATCCGGACAGGGGCGAATTCTTCGTGGCCTATGGCGAGCATCGCTTTCCGATCCGGCCCCAGGATTATCCGCGGATCATCGGGCAGATGTCGCCGCCGTTGCAGCAAAGCCTGGCCGGGCCGTTCGAAACGCCCGATGATGCCCGCGCCGCCAAGCAGGCGCTGGCCCAGGTCATGGCGCGGTCGGCCGACGATGTCGGCCGCGCGCGGGAGGCCTTGGGTTCCGGGCTTGCCGGCCGCGCGCGGCTGCATGATCTGCTCGAACGCCAGCATTACCGGCTGGCCTGGTGGCGCACCGCGGCGGACGAGATCAACTGGCGCCGCTTCTTCGACATCGCCGGCCTGGCGGGCCTGCGCATCGAGCGGCCACGGGTATTCGACGCCGTGCACGCGCTGCCGCTGCGTCTTTACGCGGAAGGCGTGATCGACGGCCTGCGCATCGACCATGTCGACGGCCTGGCCGACCCGACCGCCTATTGCCGGAAGCTGCGCGCGCAGCTCGACGCGCGGCGCGGCGGGGCCTATCTCGTCGTCGAGAAGATCCTGGGGACCGGCGAGGCACTGCCCGCGGCCTGGCCTATCGACGGCACCTCGGGCTACGACTTCATGGCCGAGGCGGGCGCCTTGCTGCACGATCGGCAGGGCGAAAGCGCGCTGACCGCGCTGTGGTCGGAAGCCACCGGCCGGCAAGCCGACTTTGCGACGGAAGTGCGGGCCGCCAAGCGCCAGATCCTGGCCGGATCGCTGGGCGCCGAACTCGACCGCGCCGCGCGCGCCTTCCATCGCCAGATGCGGCAGGAGGCGAGCGCGCGCGACCTGACTCTCGCCGGGCTGCGCCGGGCGCCGGCCGAACTCGTCGTCCATTTCCCGGTCTATCGCACCTATCTCACGGCGGAGGGGCCAGACGCCCGAGACGGCCAGAACGCCCGCGACCGCCAGCTGATCGACCGCGCCGCCGCCGGCGCGCGGCGCTCGGTAGCGGCCGCCGACCGGCCGGCGCTCGCCTATATCCTGGACCGGCTGACCGAACGGCCGGAGCCGGCGCTGATCGCCCGGTTCGAACAGTTGACCGCGCCGGTCACCGCCAAGTCGGTCGAGGATACCGCATTCTACCGCTACGGCCGCCTGATCTCGCGCAACGAGGTCGGCTCCGACCCCGAGGAGTTCGCCCTGGGCGTCCAGGCTTTCCACGAGGCCTGCCGCCGGCGCCAGGAAAGTTTTCCCGATGCCATGCTGGCCACCGCCACCCACGACCACAAGCGCGGGGAAGATTTGCGCGCCCGGATGGCAGTGCTGAGCGAACTGGCGCCGGAATGGCGCGACGCGGTCGGCCGCTGGCGCGAACTGGCGGCACCGCTGCGCACCCTGCTCGACGATGGCCCGGCACCCGAAACGGCCGACGAACTGATGCTCTACCAGACCCTGGTCGGTGCCTGGCCCGGCGGGCTGGACGTGGACGACGAGTTCACCACGCGGATCGTCGACTGGCAGCGCAAGGCGATCCGCGAGGCCAAGCAGCGGTCGAGCTGGGCGGTGCCCGACGAAGCTTATGAACAGGGCTCCCGCGAGTTCGCCGAAAACCTGATCCACGGCCGCGAAGGACATCGCGTCCGCGCCGAACTTGCCGAGTTCGTCGGTCGCATCGGTGCCGCCGGCGCGGTCAACAGCCTGGCCGCGACGCTGCTGCGGCTGACCGTGCCGGGCGTGCCCGACCTCTACCAGGGGTGCGACTTCTGGGATTTCAGCCTGGCCGATCCCGACAACCGCCGGCCGGTCGACTACGACGCGCGCTGCCAGGCGCTGGACCAGGCCGCCTCGCCGCGCGACCTGCTGGCGCGCTGGCGCGATGGCCGCGTCAAGCAGGCGGTGATCGTCAGGGCGCTGGCCTTGCGCAAGGCCCGGCCCGACTTGTTCGCGGCGGGCGCCTATCGCCCGCTGGCGGTGCAGGGCCAGCTTGCCGGCCATGCCATGGCGTTTCTCCGGATGCACGAGACCGAGGTCGCGATCACCGTCGTCACCCGGCTCGCCGCCCGGCTGCTGGGAGACATGCCGCTGATTCCGCCGGAAGCCTGGGGCGACACCGCCGTCCTGCTCCCCGACGACATCGCCAGCGACAGTTTCGTCGACGTCCTCTGCGGTTCCGCAGCCCTGGCAGCCGACCGCCGGCTGGCCTTGCGCGAGATCCTGGGCAACCTGCCGGTGACGCTGCTGCACGGCGGCCGGCCGGGCTGAGGGGCTCCCGGAGGCGCTACCCCCTTAGCGCGCCGAGCAGGGCCAGCGCCGCCCGCAGGCTGGCCGCCGCGTCGTCGCCGGTGATGATCAGGCCCTCGCCCACCCCCCGGGCGACCAGATCGGGCGCCGACGGGATCGCCGCGACCGGCTTGCCGGCGCGGAGGAAGCCCGCGATCATCGCGCCCGCCTGCGGCGGGGCCGGCGTGCCGAGGCAGAGGGCGGCGTCGAAATCCTCCGCGTAGATCTGACCGAGGTCGAGGGTGTCGGTCAGATCCTCGCGGGCCGGGCGGTCGGCCCGGAAGCGGTCGAGGCCCGGGCTCGCCACGCCCCGGCCGTCGGCGGCCGGCCCCATCCAGGGAAAGCCGCCGGAGGGCGAGGCCAGCACGACCTCGGCCCCGGCATCACGGAAGGCGTAGTAGGGCCCGATGAACCGTTCCAGCCGCAGGACCGGCGGACGGGCCGGCACCCTGGCTTCGTCGTCGGGGATCAGGATCATCAGGATGCGCATCCGCCCCGCCCTGAAATCAGCTTTTTGAGGACGGCCAGCCGTGGCGGAACAGCGCCGTCCCGGGGCGTGATGGTGCTCAAGGTGCGGATCCTTCCGTTTGGGGGGATCCACTGTCGCCCGGCTGGCGGCCGGCGGCGAGTGAAGCGGTGTGAATCGATGTTTACATCCTTTAGCAGGATGGGCCGGTGCGCGCGGTCGCGTCGTCCTGCGATCGGCCGTGCTATCCTGCGGCCATGACCCGCATCGGCCTGATCCTGGCAGCCCTGCTGGCCGCCGCTGCCCCGGCCTTCGGCCAGACCCGGACGATGCCGGCCTGCCGGGCACTGGACCCGCCGCCCGATTGCGGCAAGCACCGTATGATGGCGCTAGAGATGACCGTGACCGTCGCACCCGGCCCGGCCGGCGGCCCGGCCAGGCCCGGCTGCATGGACGAGACGACCGACGCCCTGCGCGGGGTGATGATCACCGGCGGCGCCTCGGTGCCCGACAACGACAAGGTGTTCGGGCCGCGCCTCATGGCCGGCGTCGCCTGCACGCCGCTGATCGCGCCGTTGCCGCCGGAATCCGCGGTGCTGGCACCGCGGCTATGGGCGGCCGAGATCGAGGGCGACTTCCACCTGTGCATGCCCGCCGGCAATTGCGGGATCGCCGGGGCGGGGTTCGAGGACGAGGTGCTGATCCAGGGCGGCCGGACCATGAAGGCCGCGACCGCGGTGTTCATCAACCGGTCGGACAGCCCGCGGCGGGCCAGGCTGCAGATCTTCTACACCCTGCACCCGCCGCGCTGACCCATCAGTAGCTGGCCAGGGCCGTGGCATAGTTCAGCATGCCGCGCGGCGTCGGGCCGGCCGAGCTTTCGGCCGCCCAGCTGCAACTCGACCCCGCGGCCACATCGATACCGCCGTTGCAGTTGCGCAGGCGGACATGGCCTTGCGCATTGCCGTTGATCTGGACGAGGCGCGTGGCCCCGGTGGCCGCCACCGCGCCGGCCGCCGACTGGGCGCAGCCCTCGAGCACGGTGAGGCCCGACCACCAGCCGCGCAGCAGATAGGTCGCGCCGCCGTACAGGTTGTGGCCCGAGCAGTTGCGCAGGTACATCGACGACAGGCCGTAGACATGGGCGCCGTTCGGATCGCCCGGCGGCAGCGCCCGGCAATTGTTCTCGAAGCCGACCTGTTCGATCGCGCCCGAGCCGGTGCCGTTGTTGTAGTAGAAGCCGTAACCCCGATTGTCGCGGCAATAGCCGCCATGGACGCGCACGTCGGTCGTGCCGCCGTATTCGCCGTCGAAATTGGTGGCCGCCAGGCCATGGCCGCCGTTCTGGTTGAAGTAGCAGCCGTTGACGTTGATGGCCGAGACCACGCCGCCCTGGGAATGGGCGAAGGTGGCGCCGTTCCTGCCGCAATCCTGGAAATAGCTGTTCTGGACGGTGCCTTCGAAGACGTTGCCCTCGAACAGGAGGCCGTGGCCGCCGACATGCTCGATCGAAAGCCCTTCGATCAGCATGTTGTAGAGGCAGGGCGTGCCGCCCGGCGCGAACAGCCGCAGGCCATTGCCGTCCTGGCCGGAGCCCACGATCGACAGCCCGCCGGTCAGGCGGAAATAGCGCACGGTATTGTTGGCAATCAGCGTCACCACGTCGGCCCCGCCGGTGATGCGCGACAGAAGCGTCGCGCCGTCGCAGCGCAGGCCCCAGGAGCGCGCGGCATCCTGGGTCGAGGAGAACACGATCGGCCGGGCGATCGCATAGGTCAGGCCCGGCACGAAGATCGCCCGGCCGTGGATGGCCGCCGCCTTCAGCGCCGCGCTGAACGCCGCGCTGTCGTCGGTGACGCCGTCGCCCACCGCGCCGAAATCGAGGATCGACATGCCCCCCGACGAGGCCGGCAGGCCTGTCGCCTGCGCCGCCTTCACCCCCGCCGCGCCGACCGCCGCCGTCGCCCCCGCCGCCATCACGCCCTTCGCAAAAAAGCTGCGCCGATCCACCGACTTCCCGCTCCATTCTGGTGCTGGCCGCCCACCATCGGGGGCCTGTTCGCGGCCATTTTTTGTCACAGGGGAAGCTTACGGCGCTACGGCACCATTGTAAGTAATGGTCACGGCCGGTGACCTGCGCCGGGCGGTGGATTGGTGGCGCCGGCAGTGCAATAAAAAATGCAGAAATCCGCGGAATACGGAGCGGATCGGAGCCTACTCGGCGGGGCAGATAAGGGCGACGGTTGGAAAGTAAGTTTTGTAGCGCCCGACATCACGGGTCAACAGGCGCCAGCCTGCGACGGCCGCATGAGCGCCGATGAAGAAATCAGGCAGAAGGCTCGTGCGTGCCCCGCCGGCGGCGCGGTAGCGCCGGAAAACTTTGGCGGCAAGAAACAAAGCGGCCCGCGGCATTTCGGCGAGCTCCAGGCGGGCATCGTTCAATGTCTCGTCCAGCACTTCAATCCGATCGAATCTCACGGATAGCTCGGCATAGATTACCGGATTGACGACGAGCTTTGCTTGCAAGGCCGCCATGTCGAGCTGCCGCAGTGACCACGCCGACCATATCGGATCGTCGGTTACGATATCGAGCAACACGCAGGTATCGACGAGGATCACACGGTCAGTCCTCGCCCCGCGTCAATGCCATGATCTGATCGGTCGTCAGGCCCTTGCCCGCCCGTCCACGCAATGCCTCGAATCGGCTGGACGTGCGCTTTCGGTCGGCCTTGACCAGCAGGACGCGTCCATCCGCCTCCATCTCAAAAGTTATCGCGGAACCAGGCGCAATGCCCAGGCGGTCGCGCACCGCCTTCGGGATGGTTACCTGTCCTTTGCTCGTAACCTTGGTCGCGTTCACGGCTCGGTAATACCTCCACTTTGGTTGGTAATACTATCATGATCCAGGACTGACCGCGTCTCCGATTAGCAGCGGCTTGATATTAAATAGGACTCCTATATATAATTTGATCATGAGCAGCGACGCCCCCCTTTCCCGCCCCCTGCCCGCCCGCATCGCCGATGGCCTGACGCGGGTCGCCGCCGCGATGCGGTCGGACGAATGGCAGACGGCCGAGGCCGGCGGGCTGACGCCGACGCAGATGTACGTGCTGCGCTTCGTCGCCGGCCGCGATCCGGTCGGCGTGCGGGTCAAGGAGATCGCGGCCGATCTCGGCGTCAGCCAGCCGACCGCGACCGACGCGATTGCGGCACTGGAACGCAAAGGCCATGTCCATCGCGCCGCCTCGCAGGCCGACCGCCGCGCGGTCACGGTGACCATCGCCGCTTCGGGCCTGGCCCTGCTGCACCAGGCCGCCGACGCCCCCGGCGCCACGGTCGCGGCGGTCGCGGGCCTGGGCGCGGCCGAGCAGGAGGCGCTGCTGATCTCGCTGGTCAAGGTCATCCGCAACCTGCAGGAGGCCGGCGCCATCCCGATCCAGCGGATGTGCGCGACCTGCCGCTATTTCCGGCCGCATGTCCATGACGATGCGGCCATGCCCCATCACTGCGCCTTCGTCGACGCAGCCTTCGGCCCCCGCGATCTCAGGGTCGATTGCCGCGAACATGAAACCGCCGATCCGGCGACCCGGGCTGCCACCTGGGCCGCTTTCGCCAACGGATAGGTGAAACCATCCCCCTCCAGGCATAAGGAACAGAATCCGTGTCGAAAAACTGGTTGGCCGCCGCGCTCATCGCCGGCGGAACGGGCCTGCTTGCGCCCATCGCCGCCGCCCATCCGGTCACCGCCGAACCCTCGGCAACCGTGATCGCCTCGTTCGATATCGTCGAGACCCGCATCGTCACCCGCGGTGACAAGGCGATCTTTGCCACCCGCGTGCGCGGCCAGGCCGGCCAGGACAAGCCGGCCGCGACCGGCAGGTTCGCGGGTTCCGACGTCTACGCCTATGTCTGGCCGACCTCGCTCGATTCGGCCGAGATCGGCTTCGACAAGGCGCAAGGCATCGTCGCGCTGGCCGTGACCTTCCATCCCGATTTCGACGATGCCGCCTATGGAAAAAAGAACCGCGACCGCTGGCATCCGCACTGGGTCGTGCTGGCCGAGAACAAGGCCTGCGGCGCCGGGCTGAAGGTGGTCGACATTCCGAAAGGCGCCAGCCCGAAGCTGCCGGCGACCTGGCCGAACGTGCCGCTGCTGATCGACAGCCCCGAATATCCGACGACGCTGTCGGGCAATACGGTCGAGGTCGAGATTCCGCTGAACCTCATCGGCGGCATCGCCGGCGCCGCCTATGACGGGGTGACCAGCGGGCTGAAGGTCGACGGCAACCTGCATGCCCCGCTGCTCTGCGTCGCCAACGTCTTCAAGATCGCCTCGGGCAAGCTGACGCTGCCCGGCCGCGTGATGCCGGCGAAATAACAAGCCGGTTCAAGTGTCGGGGGGGGGAGGGGCCA
>JAEYTW010000076.1 GCA_023433835.1 Pseudomonadota bacterium
CCCCCGGACCGCGCCGCCACATCCTTGATCAGTTCAGCTTCATCGCGGCCAGGTCCTGGTCGGCGATGGCTTTCGGGATCGGGTAGAACCCGTCCTTCACCACGCCGGTCTGGCCCTGCTTGGAGTAGACGTACTTGATGAACTCGGCGCGGACCGGGTCGATCTTCTCGTTCGGGTTGATGTTGACGTAGATGTAGAGGAAGCGGGCGATCGGATAGGTGCCTTCGTAGGCGTTGGTCGCCGACGCGTCGTAGCAGGTGCCGCCGGTCTTGGCCGAGAGCGGCACGGCATGGACGTCGGCGGTCTTGTAGCCGACGCCCGAATAGCCGATCGCGTACTTGTCCGAGGCGACGCCCTGGACCACGGTCGACGAGCCCGGCTGCTCCTTCACGGTGTCCTTGTAGTCGCCGTTGAACAGGGCTTCTTCCTTGAAGTAGCCGTAGGTGCCCGAGGCCGAGTTGCGGCCGTAGAGCGAAATCGGCTTGGACGCCCACTCGCCGGTCAGGCCGAGGTCACCCCAGGTGGCGATGTCCTTGTCGAGGCCGCCCTTGCGGGTTTTGGAGAAGATCGCGTCGACCTGCTGCAGGCTCAGGCACTTGATCGGGTTGTCCTTGTGGATGAAGACGGCGAGCGAGTCGACCGCCGAGCGGACGGCCGACGGCTTGTAGCCGAACTTCTTCTCGAACTGGTCGATCTCGGCGGCCTTCATCGGACGCGACATCGGCCCGAACTGGGCGGTGCCGGCGATCAGCGCCGGCGGGGCGGTCGACGAACCCTTGCCTTCGATCTCGATCTTCACGTTCGGATACATCTGATTGAACCCTTCGGCCCACAGGGTCATCAGGTTGTTCAGGGTATCCGAACCGATCGACTTGATGCTGCCCGAGACGCCCGAAGCCGGCTTGTAATCGTGCAGCGCGGGATCGACGGTCTGGGCCTGGACGCTGGTCGTCGCCAGAAGCGCGGCGCCGGCCATGGCAGCGGCGGCGTAAAGGGTCGGTTTCATAGGGTGTTTTCCCTGATCATCAGTGGATCGGTCATACGGTGCGGGGAACCCCGCTGGCGCGGACCGTATGTCCGACGGGTGACTCAGGTACTACATTTTCATGACGCTTCCGTGACAGTACCCTCGGCAACCACCGGGAGTTGCACCCGGAACTCCGAGCCTTCACCCAGGGTCGACCGGATCGTCAGCTGGCCGCGGTGATGGGCCACGATATGCTTGACGATGGCGAGGCCCAGCCCGGTGCCGCCGAGCTTACGGCTGCGGGCGGAGTCTACTCGATAGAATCGCTCGGTCAACCGTGGGATGTGCTCGGCCGGTATCCCTTCACCGCGATCGGCGACGCTGACCACCACGTTGCGTGCCGGCCCCGCCGCCGGTTCCGGGACGATCGTGACAACCACCTCGCTGTCGGCGGGCCCGTATTTCACCGCATTGTCGATCAGGTTCTGCAGCACCTGGACCAGTTCGTCCTCGCTGCCCACCACGGCCGGCAGGCCGGCAGGCGCCGCGACCCGGATCGTCACGCCCTTGGCCGCGGCGGTGACCTGCAGGAGATCGGCGACGCGGCGGGCGAGTCGCGCCATGTCCACCGCCCCCTTGGGCTCGCGATGCTCGTTCAGTTCGATCTGCGACAGCGACAGCAGGTCCTGGACCAGGCGCGACATCCGCTTGGCCTGGTCGTGCATGATGCCGAGGAAGCGATCGCGCGCCCCCTCGTCGTCGCGCGCCGGGCCCTGCAGCGTCTCGACGAAGCCGATCAGGCTGGCGAGCGGCGTGCGCAGCTCGTGGCTGGCATTGGCGACGAAATCGACCCGCATCGCCTCGAGCCGTCGCGCGGCGGTGACGTCGTGCAGGGTAACGACCGCAGTCACCGACCCTGCCGATTGGGCGGCAGGGATCGTCACCCGCGCCCGCCAGTAGCGGCTGGCGGCGCCAGGTGGGGTGTATTCGACCTCGCGGTTCCGCTCAGCCCCCGAGATGACCGCGTCGATGGCCGCCAGCACGTCGGGGTGGCGCAGGAAGAAGCCGAGGTCGCGCCCTTCCGGATTGACGCCGAAAAAGGTGGTGGCGGCATAGTTGGCGCGCAGGACGTGGCGCTCGCCGTCAAGCGTCAGCGCCGGGTCGGGCAACGCGTCGAGCATCGCGGCGGCCTCGGCATCGCGCCGGAAGGCATGGCCGCGATCGGTTTCCAGCGCGCGCTGCAGCCGGGTCATCGCGGCGGCGACCGCCTCGGCCCCGATCGAGGACAGTTTCGGGGCAAACGGCATCGGCTGGCCGGCCGCCAGCCGCTCGGCCGTGTCGATTACCGTCTCGATCTCTCGGAAATGACGCAGCAGCATCATATAGATGCCACCCAGCGCCAGGACGGTGCCGACCACGAAGCCGATGAACCCCGCCCCCGACCAGATGGCCGCCAGCACGCCCGCCGCGACGGGCGCCGCCGCATAGGCGAGCCCAAGCAGCGCATTGACTTCGGGGCGACGGGGACGCGTTGACATGGGGCTTCCTTATGGCGAACTGGCAATAAGCCGATTCGGACGGTATTATAGGTCGACGGTTACAGGTGGATTGTGGCCGACTTGATGATTGGTGGCACCAGCCCGTTGCGGGCTACACAGTACGTCCGGACCGCTGGCGCACCAGCGGCGTCGGAGACGGCTGCGCCTGCCGCGGCATCCGGCCAGACCAATACCGGCAACAGCGGCGGCACCGCCCCGACCTTCGCCGGCGGCCTCAGCCAGTCGACGCTCCTCGCCGCCCAAACCTCCGGTTCCGGCAATTCCGCCAAATCGGCCAGCGGCCTGACCGAGGAGGAACAGGCCGTCGTCCGCGAGATGAAGCAGACCGACGCCAAGGTCCGCGCCCATGAATTGGCGCATCTCGCCGCCGGCGGCCAGTTCGCCTCCGGCCCGAGCTACGAATACGACAAGGGGCCGGATGGCGGCCTCTACGTCGTGGCCGGCGAAGTCCATATCGATACCTCGCCGGTACCGGGCGACCCGGCGGCGACCGTCGCCAAGGCCAACCAGATCCGCGCCGCCGCGCTGGCCCCGGCCGATCCGTCCGCCCAGGACCGCAGCGTCGCCAATGCCGCCACCCAGATGGCGGCCAAGGCCAGCGTCGAGGCCTCCAAGCAGAAGACCGGCGAGAGCGAGGATCCGACCAAGCCGTCGCAGGCCAATGCCCTGCAGCCGCCGTCGAACGATGCCGGCCCAGGCGGCATCAAACGCCTACGACGCGGTCAACGCCCTGGTCGCCACGGCGCAGCAGCCGACGATCAACCTGGCGGCATGATCACTCGCCGCCCCGGCGCAGGCCCATAGGCGCTGAGATAACGAACCGTCGTCATCCCGGCGAAGGCCGCGATCCAGGGAAAGCGCGGTGGCGCTTGCGACTTTCCCTGCCCTGGGGCCCGGCCTTCGCCGGGGCGACGATTGGTTTTTCGGAACGACCGAACCCTAAGTCAGCGCCTATGGCCGCAGGCCGGAGCCCGGGCTTTTTTGCCTACGGGACCAGCCCCCGATAGCGCAAGGTCAGCACCGTGGTGTCGTCGCTGGGCGGGGCGTCGCCGACGAAGCTGTCGACCGCCTCGAACACCGCCGCCATGGTCTCGGCCGCGGTCTGGCCGGTGCCGGCCTCGACCACCGTCCTGAGGCGCTGATCGCCGAAGGCTTCGTTCTTCAGGTCGAACGCCTCCGTCACCCCGTCGGTGTAGAGCACGAAGGTATCGCCGGGCGCGAGCGTCACCTCGCCCTCGTCGAAGGGGAAATCCTCGACCACGGCCAGCGCCAGGCCGTCGCCCAGGCCCAGCGTGGTGACCGCGCCATCGGCATGGCGGATCAGCGCGGGGTTGTGGCCGCCATTGGCATAGGCGAGCCGGCCGGTGGCAAGATCGAGCATGCCGAGGAACACGGTCACGAACATGCCGGTATCGTTGTCGGCGGCGAGCAGGTTGTTGGCCAGCCCCAGGCACTGCGCCGGCCCGGTCGAGGCCGGCGCCACGCCGCGCAGCAGCGTGCGGGTCTCGGCCATGACCAGCGCGGCCGGCACGCCCTTGCCGGCAACGTCGGCGATGACGAGGCCGAGGCGGCGGTCGTCCAGCCAGAAGACGTCGTAGAAATCGCCGCCGACCTCCTTGGCCGGCTTGGCCCGGGCCGCGATCTCGATCTCCGGCCGCTCGGGGAAGCGGCGCGGCAGGATCGCCTGCTGCAGGCGGCGGGCGACGTCGAGCTCCTGGCGGATCGCGACAAGCTCGCCGTGGGCGGCGAAGGTGGCGCGGATCGCATCGAACCAGGGCCGCCATTCCCGCGGCACCAGCGGCAGGGCCGGCGGCGGCTTCGAGCCATCGCCCTGCGCTTCGATGAACCCTACCAGTTGTTCGGCCGGGCCGATGAACTGCTGGCGCGTCATCCGCTCAGCCAGATAGATCACCAAAGCGAGACCGAGCAGCAGGGCCAGCACCACCGGCACCGAACTCGATATCAGCGCGGTCAGCACGACCTTGCGGTTGGCGATGTAGACCAGGCGGAACGGCGCGTCGACCAGATCGACGGCGAAGACGTAGTAGTCGTCGAGCGCCGCGCCCTCGAGGTCGTCGCTCAGGATCGTATGGGCATGGGGCTGCAGCCCGGCGGGCAGGACGTCGCCCAGGCGCAGGATCCTGGGCCCGCTTTGCGTCTTTTCCTGCGAGTGATAGATCAGCCCGCCCTGCGCGGTCATCAGCATCAGCGTGCCTTCGCGCGGCTGGCGCAGGCGCAGGAAGACGCGCATGTCCGACAGCGCCATGTCGATGGCGACGATGCCGAAGAACCGCCCGGCATGCGAAATCGGCCGGGCGACGGAGACCATCTCGCTGCCGCTGGCCTGGTCGAGATAAAGGTCGGTCCAGGCCCGCTTGCCGCTGGGGTCCGCCTCGGGCCTGGCGACCATGAAGGCAGGCCGCTGGAACAGGTTGTCCAGGGTCGAGCGCAGCTCGGTCGAGGCGGCCCAGGGCACGACCATGGCGAAGCGCCGGGTCGAGATGTAGTAGGACATGCCGGCACCTTCGACGATGTCGTCGACCGAATGCATCAGCGGCATCAGCGAGACGGCGAGGTCGACTTCGTGCCGGAACGCCGGATCGGTCGGGCGCGCCTCGGCGATCACGTTCCCGACGGTGTGGCGCTCGAACGGCGGCGGCGGGTTGTCGAGGCTGAGGATGCCGTCCTTCTCGGAGGCCATCAGCGCTTCGTACAGCGGATCGACCGGCGGCGGCTTCGGCTGGTTGATCATGTAGGTATGCGTCCGCTCGACCATCGCGTCGACCAGATCGCCGGCGACGTCGAAGCGGCGGTTCAGCGTATAGGCGATGTCCTCGACCCGGCGGCGCACGGCGAACTTGTCATCGTCGATGCGGTCGCCGGCATAAAGGCCGAACAACAGGACCGAAACCAGGGTGATGCCGATGAAGGCCGCCCGCATGATGCGGTGATAGCGCCGGAACAGCTGGGTACCGGTCGCCGCCCAGGCTGGTTGTCCGCTGGCCGTCTCGGTCACGTCAGAATGGCTCCCCCGCCTTGGCTATCGCGCGGGGATCATAGGCGATCAGCCACGCCCGCGATAGGGCGGAACCCCCTGATCCGGCAACCATAATCCGGCCGGGGCCGGGCCGGTCTGGAAGAACACGTCGATCGGGATGCCGCCGCGCGGATACCAGTAGCCGCCGATGCGCAGCCACTGCGCCCCGGTCGCCTCGGCGATGCGCTTGCCGATGGTCACGGTGCAGGCCTCGTGGAAGGCGCCGTGGTTGCGGAAGGCGCCGAGGAACAGCTTGAGCGACTTCGATTCCACCAGCCGCGGGCCCGGCACGTAGTCGATCACCAGATGGGCGAAGTCGGGCTGCCCGGTCACCGGGCACAGCGAGGTGAATTCGGGCGCCACGAAGCGGACAAGATAGACGGTACCGGGATGCGGGTTCGGCACGCATTCCAGGGTCGCCGTATCGGGGTCGGCCGGCAGGTCGGTCGCCCGGCCGAGCTGGGTCAGCGTCGTGGTGTCGGTCGTCGCGGTCATGGCGCGGGTCTTAGCGGTTGCCCGGAATAGCGTCAATCGCCAGAGCATCTTATCCGCGTCCTCTTGGACACGGATAAGATGCTCAACCTTTTGAGATAGATCAAATTATCCACGTTAAATCGATTCCGATTTAACCTGGTTTGATCTAGCGTTTGCCGCCATGCGTCCAACATCGACCAAGACTGGCGGCTGCCTGTGCGGGGCGGTGCGCTTCACCGCCACCGGGCCGTTCGCGCCGGTCGTGAACTGCCATTGCAGCCAGTGCCGCCGCTTCCACGGCGGTTTCGGCGCCTATACCGCCGTGGCCGAGGGCGAGTTGCGCTTCGATCGCCAGGACGGGCTGAAATGGTACGAAAGCTCACCGGGCGTCGAGCGCGGCTTCTGCGGGGAATGCGGATCGAGCCTGTTCTGGCGCCGTCGCGGCGAGGACGCCGACATCGCCGCGGGCGCCCTGGACCAGCCGACCGGCCTGACCACGGCCAAGCATATCTTCACCCGCCACAAGGGTGACTGGTATGAAATCGCCGACGGCCTGCCGCAATCGCCCGAGGGCGGCACCGCGGTCTCGGCCGAACCCAACATCTGATACGCAGCCCCCATGACCGACGTCGCCGCCGCCCGCCGCCGCTTCCTGCTCGAAGCCCCGATCCTGCCCGCCATCGCCCGGCTCGCCGCGCCGACGACGCTGGTCCTGCTGGTCCAGATCCTGGCCGGCATCGCCGAGACCTGGTTCATCTCGTTCCAGGGCATCTCGGCGCTGGCCGGCGGCACGCTGGTCTTTCCCTGCCTGATGCTGATGCAGATGGTGTCGAACGGCGGGCTTGGCGCCGGCGTCTCCTCGGCCATCGCGCGCGCCATCGGCGCCGGCCGGCGCGACGATGCCGACGCACTGGTGCTGGCCGCCGTGGTGCTGGGCCTGGTCATCGGCCTGCTGTTCACCACCGGCCAGTTCCTCGGCGGCCGCGCCCTCTACCAGCTGATGGGCGGGTCGGGCGCGGCGCTCGAAGCCGCGCTGATCTATGCCGACCTGATCTTCGGCGCCGCCGCCATGATCTGGGTCGTCAACCTGCTGGCCGCGGCCCTGCGTGCCAGCGGCAGCCCGGAGGTGCCGGCGCGCATCTCGGTCATCGCCATGGTCGTCACCCTGCCCCTGTCGCCGGCGCTGATCTTCGGCTGGGGGCCCTTCCCCGCCATGGGCATCGCCGGTGCCGGGCTCGGCCTCGACATCCATTACCTGCTGACCCTGATCATGCTGGTCGCCCATTTGCGCGGCCCAAAAACCACCCTGCGCCTGCGCCTCGATTTCAGCCGGCTGAAGGGCGAGCAGTTCCGCGACATCCTGAAAGTGGGCGGCTTCGGCGCGATCGGCGCGATCGTGCCCAACCTGTCGGTCGTCATCATCACCGGCACCGTCGGCCGCTTCGGCCCCGAGGCGCTGGCCGGCTACGGCATGGCCTCGCGCATCGACTACCTGATCACGCCGCTGCTGTTCGGCATCGGCACCGGGGTGATGGCAATGGTCGGCACCAATCTCGGCGCCGGGCTGCTCGACCGCGTGCGGCGGATCAGCTGGACCGGGGCCTGGACGGGGGCCGGCGTCGCGGGCCTGATAGGCATCGCCGCCGCCCTGTTCCCGCAAGCCTGGCTCGGCCTGTTCAGCCGCGATGCCGCGGTCATCGCCATCGGCACCGGCTATCTGCATACCGTCGGGCTGTTCTACGCGCTGACCGGGTTCAGCATGCTGCTCGGCATGGCCGGCCAGGGGGCGGGGCGCGCGATCTGGCCGCTGGTCGGTTCGCTGGTGCGGCTGGCCGTCGGCGCCGTCGGCGGCACCGTGCTGGTCGTGGGCTTCGGCCTCGGCCTCAAAGCGCTTTTCATCATGATCGTCATCGGCGGCGCGCTGTCCTGCCTGGTGATGATCCTGTCCCAGCGGGCGGTCGATGCCCGCCAGGCCGCCCTGAGCGAGGCATGAAACCATGGCCCATGAACTGAACGTCGCCGCCGGCCCCGCGACCTTGCGCAACAGCCGCCTCGATGCCGAGGCGATCTGGCAGGCCCGCGTCGACCTCGCCGCCTGTTTCCGCATGGCGGCGCGGCTCGGCCTGGCCGAAGGCATATGCAACCACTTCTCGGCGCTGGTGCCGGGGCATCCCGACCTGTTCCTGGTCAATCCCTACGGCTATGCCTTCTCGGAAATGACGGCCTCGCGTCTGCTGATCTGCGATTTCGAGGGCCGGGTGCTGGCCGGCAGCGGCCAGCCGGAAGCCACCGCCTTCTTCATCCACGCCCGGCTGCACCATCACCGCCCCGACGCGGTCGCGGCCTTCCACACCCATATGCCGCATGCGACCGCCCTGGCGATGACCGAGGGCGAGCCGCTCGTCTGGGCCGGCCAGACCGCGCTGAAATTCTACGGCCGCGTCGCGGTCGACGAGAATTACAACGGGCTGGCGCTGGATACCTCCGAAGGCGACCGCATCGCGCAGGCGATGGGTGGGGCCGAGATCGCCTTCCTGAAGAACCACGGCGTGATGGTCACCGGCGCCTCGATCGCCGAGGCCTGGGACGACCTCTACTACCTCGAACGCGCCGCCGAGGCGCAGTGGAAGGCAATGGCGACGGGCCGCCCCCTGCAACTCGTGCCGGCCCATATCGCCCAGGCCGCCTCCGACCAGATGCGCGAAGGCGCGGCGGCCAGCGCGCGCGCCCATCTCGACAGCGTGCGGCGAACGCTCGCGCGCGAGGAGCCGGCGTTCGCGCGCTAGATCAAACCACGTTAAATCGGAATCGATTTAACATGGATAATTTGATCTAGATCAAAGACTTAGAGCATCTTATCCGCGTCCAAGAGGACGCGGGATGCTCTAGCGAGAACGCTTTTCTTCGCCGATCACTATGGCAAACACGGTCAGCAGGGCCGCGGCGGGGACGGCGATCCAAAGTCCGGTCAGCCCGATGGCGGCATAGACGACGGTGCCGGCAGCGGCACCGGTGACGAGGCCGGCCCACAGCATCAGGTACCAGGCCCAGGCCCAGCGGTTGCCGCCCAGCAGCGCCTCGGTCAGGCGCTGGCCGAGCTTGACCAGCGTGCCGGTCATGTAGGTCAGGCCGATGCTGACCTCGCCCTCCCGCTCGAACGAGGCATTCTCGGCCCCCATGGCCAGCGTCATCCCCGCGATCGCACCGTAGGCGAACCCCAGCGCGTCCATGATCGCGGCCACGGTCAGGAGCATCGTGACCGCCGCCATCACCGCCGGCCGCCGCCAGCGCGCCAGCAACGCCGCGCGGCCGACCAGCGAACCGAGCATCACCCCCAGGACGAACAGCCCGACCAGGATGGCCGACAGCGCCGCGGCCGACCAGCCGCCGACCAGGCCGACGCCAAGCCGCGTCGAGTTGCCGCTCATGAACGAGACGAAAAACCCGCCGAGCTTGAGGAACCCCAGCGCATCGATATAGCCGGCCAGCATCGACAGGCAGGCGGCAAGCAGGCGTTCGCGGCGGCCATGCCGGGTCAAGATGCGCTCCCGTGCATCGATCAGGGCCGCGCCGGCTCGGGCATGCGGGTGACCATCACTGCCGCGATGGCCGAGAAGACGCCGGACAGGACGATCGGCCAGGCATAGCTGCCCGAGACGTCGTAGGCGACGCCGGCGAGGCTGGGGCCGGCCAGGGTGCCGAAGGCGACGCTGGAATAGAGCCAGCCGATGATGCCGGCGATGTCGCGCGCCCCGAAATAGTCGGCGATCAGCGCCGGGGCCAGGGCCACGAACCCGCCATAGGCCAGGCCGAAGACCAGGGCGAAGAGGCCGAGCATCACCGCGCCGGTGCCGAAGAACCACAGCACCATCGAGACCGCCATGCCGACGAACATCAGGCTGAAGGCCTGGCGGCGGCCCAGGCGGTCGGCCATGCCGCCGAGGAAGAAGCGCCCGACCGTCGAGCCGATGCCGATCACGCCGATCAGCCAGACGGCGATGCCGCGCTCGATGCCGTGGTCGAGCGCATAGGGCACCAGATGCACGAACGGGATGAACAGCCCGAGGCAGCCGACGAAGGTTGCGGCATAGAGCCACCAGAAGCGGCGATCGCGCAGCGCCTCCCGCAGCGTCGAACCGGGTGCCGTCGCATGCGCCGCCGGCGCCGGGCCGGCATCGCCGTCCGGGCGCAGGCCGCGGCGGGAAGGCGCGCCTTCGATCAGGAACGCACCGATAAGGCCCAGGACCAGCGCGCCGATGGCCAGCGCCGTATACGCGCCGCGCCAGCCGAACGCCTCGATCGCCCAGGCCGCGGCCGGCGGACCGATCAGCGTCCCGATGCCGATGCCCGCGACCGCGATGCCCGAGGCGGTGCCGCGCCGGCGGACGAACCAGCGCTGGACGGCGGCGACCGCGGGCACGTAGGCGAAGCCGACGCCCACGCCGATGCCGACGCCATAGGCCAGGTAGATCTGCCACAGTGCGGTGGCATGGCCGGCCAGAAAGACGCCTGTCGCGACCAGCACCATGCCGAACAGCACCACCGGCCGCGGCCCGATGCGGTCGGCCAGCGGCCCGGAGACGATGCCCAGCACGAAATAGAGGAAGCCCGAGATCGCGAAGACCAGCGAGACCGAGCCGCGCAGGGCGCCGAATTCCTGCTGCAGCGCGTCGAAGAACGTGCCGAAGGAATAGGTCACGCCGAAGCCGGTCATCATCACGATGAAGGCGCCGGCGACGACGATCCAGCCGCGGAACATCTGCATCAACTCCGTAACGGGTCGGTGGCGGTCTCGCGCATCGTGGCGATGGCCACGACGGAGACGACACCGGCCGCCATCAGGAAATAGGCCGGCGAGAAGTCGTCATGCTCGCGATTGATCAGGTAGGTCGCCACCATCGGCGCGGTGCCGCCGAACAGCGCCGTCGGCACGTTGTAGGCGAGCGACACGGCCGAGCAGCGCAGGCTGGCCGGAAACGCCTCGGCCATCACCGCCGGCAGCACCGATCGATAGGCCGCCACCAGCACGGCGAAGCCGAGCTGGCCGAGCCAGACCAGCACCCCGATGCCCGAGTGGAGCAGCGCGAACAGCGGCCAGGTCAGGACCACGACGCCGATGGCCGCCGCCATCAGCACCGCCTTGCGCCCGATGCGGTCGGACAGGGTGGCCAGCAGCGGCACCAGCACGACCATCACGGCCATGTTCAGGCTGTTGATGTCGAGCGCCTCGGCCGCGGAGACATGCACGATCTCGCGCAGGTAGACCACGGCGTAGACGAAGATCAGGTAGAAGCCGACGGCGGAACAGGCGGTGATGCCGGCGACCTGCAGCATTCCCCGCCATTCCAGGCGGATGGCCACGGCAAGCGGCGTTCCCGCCGCCGGGTTGGCCGCCGGCGGGTCAGCGGGAATCGACCGGCGAATGACGAAACCGTAGGCCGCCGGCACCAGCCCGGCGAGGAACGGCAGCCGCCAGCCCCAGGCGGCGATGTCGGCCGGGCTCAGGACGGTATTGACCAGCGCGCCTGCGGCCGAGCCGAGCAAGGTGCCGCCGATCGCCCCGACCACGGCCCAGGACGCCGTGCGGCCCCGGTTGCCGTCCGTCGCCTGCTCGACCAGGAAGACGGTCGACGCCGTATATTCGCCGCCGACCGAGAGCCCCTGGATCATGCGCAGGATGACCATCGATGCCGGGGCCCACAGGCCGATCTGGGCATAGGTCGGCAGCAGACCCAGGACGATGGTCGGCAGCGCCATCGCCGCCGACGAGGCGATGATGGCGGCGCGCCGGCCGAGCTTGTCGCCGACATGGCCGAAGACGATGCCGCCCAGCGGGCGCATCAGGAAACCGATGGCGAAAACGCTGAAGGCCGCGATCAGCGACACCGTCGGGTCGTCGTGCGGAAAGAACTGCCGGCCGATGGTCAGCGCGAAATAGCCGTAGATGGCGAAGTCGTACCATTCGAGCAGATTGCCGATCAGACCGGCCATGATGACCCGGCGCCGCGCCTTGCCGGCCGCGATCTCCATCCCCGGCGGTCCTTCAGTCCCGGAGCGGGTCGGTCGCGGTCTCGCGCATCGTGGCGATGGCGATGGCCGAGATCAGCCCCGCCGCCATCAGGTAGTAGGCCGGCGAGAAATCGTCGTGATCGCGGTTGATCAGGAAGGTTGCAACCATCGGCGCGGTACCGCCGAACAGGGCCATCGGCACGTTGTAGGCGAGCGAGACGGCCGAGCAGCGCATACGGGCGGGGAATGCCTCTGCCATCACCACCGGCATGACCGACAGATAGGCGGCCACCAGAATGGCGAAGCCGAGCTGGCCGAACCAGACCAGGGCGCCGACGCCGGAATGCACCAGCGCGAACAGCGGCCAGGAGAAGGCCACGACGCCCAGCGCGGCGGCCAGCAGCACCGCCTTGCGGCCGATGCGATCGGACAGCCCGGCGAACAGCGGCGCCAGGATGATCACCGCCAGCATGTTCAGGCTATTGATGTCGAGCGCCTCGGCGGTCGAGACATGCACGATCTCGCGCAGGTAGACCGTGACGTAGACGAAGATCAGGTAGAAGCCGATCGCCGCGCACACCGTGATTCCGGCCACCTGCAGCATCGTGCGCCATTCCTGGCGGATCGCGGTGACCAGCGGCGTCTCGGCCGAGGTTTCGCCCGGCAGGATTTCCGGCAACGCCCGGCGCAGCACGACCCCATAGGCCGCCAGCACGATGCCGGCGAGGAACGGCAGGCGCCAGCCCCAGGCGGCGAGGTCGGAGGGGCCGAGCAGGCTGTTGACCAGCGCGCCCATGGCCGAACCGAGCAAGGTGCCGCCGACCGCGCCGACCAGGGTCCAGGATGCCATGCGGCCCCGATCGGCGTCGGTCGCCTGCTCGGCCAGGAAAATGCTGGAGGCGGTATATTCGCCACCGACCGACAGGCCCTGGATCAGCCGCAGGATCAGCATCAGCGCCGGGGCCCACAGGCCGATCTGCGCATAGGTCGGCAACAGCCCGACGGCAATCGTGGGCAGCGCCATCGCCGCCGAGGAGGCCAGGATCGCGGTGCGCCGGCCGAGCTTGTCGCCGACATGGCCGAAGAGAATGCCGCCCAGCGGCCGCATCAGGAAGCCGACCGCGAACACGCTGAACGCCGCGATCAGCGAGACGGTCGGATCCTCGTGGGGAAAGAACTGCTTGCCGATGGTCAGCGCGAAGTAGCCGTAGATGGCGAAATCGTACCATTCGAGGATATTGCCGATCAGCCCGGCCATGACGATCCGGCGCCTGGCCGGACCGGCTGCGATCTCCATCTCGGCTAACTCCCCCTCAGGCGCCAAACTCAAGACGGCATCATGGCCAGCACCCGCGATGGCGCCAAGCGGAATCGCTCAACGACCAACGGTACTTACGGCGGATTGCCGAACTCGTCCTGCAGCGGCATGCCGGGCGCGGCGAAGTTCAGCGGCCCGGCGGAAGGCAGCAGGGTCACGGTCGGGGCGACCAGTTCGGACGGGCCGGGCTGGGGCATGCCCTCGGGCCGGCGGCCGCGGTTGCGGACATCCCAGTCGATCAGCGCGACCAGCACGACGACCAGGAGGTAGACCGCGCTGCCGGCGGCCCAGCCAAGGAAAAAGCCGGGCGCCTCGCGCGCCAGCGCCCAGCCAACCCCACCCATCAAGATGCCGGTCTTCAGAAAATCGCCGGCACGGATTCTTCCGTCGCCCATCTTTGGTCCTCGACTCCGTCGAAACGGCCGGAGTATGCGCGCCGCCGGCGCTTTAGGCAAATATCGGCCGGTAAACAGTTGCAAGCAGCGGCGATCGGTCGCGCCGTACCGGGCTATATCGCTGATTCCAATGGGAAAACCATCGGACCACCGCCGGCATTGCGGCCGCTGCC
Organism: Pseudomonadota bacterium; assembly: GCA_023433835.1. Lineage (GTDB taxonomy): Bacteria > Pseudomonadota > Alphaproteobacteria > Ferrovibrionales > Ferrovibrionaceae > JAFKFH01. The sequence goes on from JAEYTW010000076.1 coordinate 13,933, forward strand.
GGCTTTCGCCCGGCTTGGCCGCGGGTTCCTTCGATGCTATGAGGCGGCATCATGACCCTGACCGGCGAGCGTCTGACCTGTCTGCGTGGCGACCGCCTGGTCTTCCGCGACCTCGACTTCGCCGCCGCGCCGGGCCGCGCCCTGGTGCTGACCGGCCCGAACGGCGCCGGCAAGTCGACCCTGCTGCGCCTGATCGCCACCCTGCTCGAGCCGCGGGCCGGCCGGCTGGTCTGGCACGGCAAGCCGGTGGCCGACGACCCCGACCGCTATCGCGCCGCCATCGGCTATCTCGGCCATCTCGACGCGGTCAAGCCGACCCTGACGGTGGCCGAGAACCTGGCCTTCTGGGCCCATGGCGACGAAGCCGCGATCGGCCGCGCGCTCGAGGCCTTCGCGCTGGCCGACAAGGCCGCCCTGCCCGCGCGCTTCCTGTCGGCGGGCCAGAAGCGCCGGCTGGCCCTCGCCCGGCTCACCGTGAAGGGCGCGCCGATCTGGCTGTTGGACGAGCCGACGACCGCACTCGACCGCCGCTCGACCGCGCTGTTCGCCGCGGCCGTCTCGCGCCATCTGGCTGATGGCGGCCTGGCGCTGATCGCCACGCATGTCGATCTCGGCCTCGACGCGGTCGACCGGCTGGAGCTGGCGGGATGAACCGCTTCCTCGCCCTCGTCCGCCGCGACCTGCGGCTCGGCCTGCGCCAGAACGGCACGATGGTCGCGACCCTGACCTTCTTCGTCCTGGCCGTCGCCCTCTTCCCGCTCGGCGTCGGGCCGGAGCCCGCGACGCTCGCCCGCATCGCGCCGGGCGTGGTCTGGGTCGCCGCCCTGCTGGCCGCCACCGTCTCGCTCGACCGCTTGTTCCAGGCCGATTACGAGGACGGCAGCCTCGAACTCCTGCTGCTCGAGCCGCTGCCGCTCGAGCTTGCCGTGCTGGCCAAGTGCCTCGCCCACTGGCTGTTGACCGGCCTGCCCCTGACCATCCTCAGCCCGCTGCTCGGCGTGCTGATGCAGCTGCATCCCGACGGCCTCGCCGTGCTGACGCTCGCGATGGCGGCCGGCACGCCGGCCTTGAGCCTGATCGGCGCGATCGGGGCGGCGCTGACCGTGGGCGTGCGGCGCGGCGGGGTGCTGCTGAGCCTGCTGGTGCTGCCGCTGATGATCCCGGTCCTGATCTTCGGCGTCGCCGCGGTCGATGCGGCGACCCAGGGCCTGGGCGCCCGGCCGCATCTGCTGCTGCTCGGCGGACTGAGCGTCGGGGCGCTGGCGCTGACCCCGCTTGCCGCTGCCGCGGGCCTGCGCCTTGCTGTAGAGTGATCTGAGCCATGCATCGTTTCGCCAACCCGACCCGTTTCCTCCGCATCGTCGATCGCGTCGAACCCTGGGCCTGGGGCGTCGCCGTGATCGCGATCGCCCTGGGGCTCGGCTGGGGCCTCGTGGTCTCGCCGCAGGATTACCAGCAGGGCGATACCGTCCGCATCATGTACGTCCACGTGCCCTCGGCCTGGATGGCGCTGGCGATCTATACCGGCATGGCGATCGCCTCGGCCGTCGGGCTGATCTGGCGCCATGCGGTGGCCGACCTCGCCGCCAAGGCCTCGGCCCCGATCGGCGCGGGCTTCACCCTGGTCAACCTGGTCACCGGCTCGCTGTGGGGCAAGCCGATGTGGGGCACCTGGTGGGCCTGGGATGCCCGGCTGACCTCGATGCTGATCCTGTTCTTCCTCTATCTCGGCTATATCGCGCTGTGGCAGGCGATCGAGGACGAGGCCAAGGCGGCGCGCGCCGCCGCCATCCTGGCGCTGGTCGGCGTGGTCAACGTGCCGATCATCAAGTTCTCGGTCGACTGGTGGAACACGCTGCACCAGCCGGCCTCGGTCATGACGATGGAAGGGCCCAAGATCCATCCCGACCTGTTGTGGCCGCTCTTGCTGATGGGCATCGGTTTCATGGCGCTCTATCTCGGCCTGCTCGGTACCCGCATCCGCGCCGAACTGCTGGAGCGCCGGGTGCGGCTGCGCCGCCTGGCCGATCGCGGCGACTGACCTGGAGCCGCTGCTCCCATCGCTGGGCGCGGGCCTGATCGCGGCTGCAGCCGTCGCCGCCCTGCTGGCGGTGCGGCTGCGCAGGGCGGCCCGCCGGGCGGTGATGCTGGAACGGCGGCTGACCTGGTATTCCCAGTCCCTGTCGTTTTCCGGCATCGGCACCTGGGACTGGGACGCGGCAACCGACAGATGGGCCTGGTCGGACGAGGTCTTCCGCATCCGCGGCTTCGATCCTGCCCAAGATGTCCCAGCCGGCGACATGTTCTACGCCCGCGTCCATCCCGACGACCGCGCCCGGCTGCGGGCCGCGGAACAGGCCTGCATGGCCAATATCGCGCCGCTGTCGGTCGAATACCGCTTCATCCTGCCCGGCGGGCAGGAGCGCTGGATGCGCGAGATGGGCAACGTCACCCTCGACGACCAGGGCCAGGTCACCGGGATGCAGGGCGTGGTCATGGACATCACCGAGGAACGCCACGCCAAGGACCGCATCGCCCACCGCTCGCATCACGACGACCTGACCGGCCTGCCCAACCGGGCCTACCTGATGGCGGTGCTGGACAAGGCGGTGGCCGATGCCGCGCGGACGGGCAAGGCTTTCGCCCTGGCCTTCGTCGACCTGAACGGCTTCAAGCCGGTCAACGACCAGTACGGCCATCGTTTCGGCGATCTGGTGCTGCAGCGCCTGGCCAAGCGGCTCGACCGCGCCATGCGGCCCGAGGATTTCGTCGGCCGGCTGGGCGGCGACGAATTCGTCGCCATCCTGCCCCGCACCCCGGGCACGCCGGAGGACATGGCCGCCATCGTCCGCGACGTTGCCGGCCAGGTATTCACCCCGATGACGATCGAGGGGGTGGAGGTCACGGTCGGCGCGTCGATCGGCCTCGCCCTCTACCCCGACGCGGCCAAGACCCCGGCCGGGCTGATCGCGGCCGCCGACCAGGCGATGTACCGCGCCAAGGCGTCGGGCGGCCTCGTCGCCCTCCACCTGTCCGACGACGAGGTCAGCGACACACCGCGGCCGGATCGAGCGTAAAGGCGCATTGGCGGAAGCCCTGCCAATGCTGGACGTCGAGCGGCGCGGTGCAGCCGGCATCCTCCAGCAGCGCCTGCCGGCCGCCGGCATCGCATACCAGGACGATACTGTCGCCGCCGTCGCGCCGGGCCCAGACCACGTTCCCGGCGAATGCCTTCATCAGCACGGGATCGCGGGTGCGGACGACGTCGAGCAGGCCCTGGCCGTCGAGGGCGGCATGGCGGGGCGCGTGGGCGGCGGCATCCAGCGCGCGCGACAGCTTGGTCAGCGCCGAGGCGAGCGGCGCGACATCGGCGGCATCCTGGGCCCGGGCGGGCAAGGCCAGCAAGCAGCAGAGGCCGAGGATCTGGGCATGGCGCATCGTCAGTTCCACAGGCTCAGGCGGCCGGCCGGGTTGCGGCCGGTATCGAGGTTCCAGGGTTCGAGGATGTCGAGCCTGCCTTCGGCCAGATCGCGCCAGACCCGCTGCACATTGTCGATGGCGCGGTCGAACACCTGGTCGTAGCTCTGGGTGCCGGCCGGGGTTTCCAGCGCGGCGATGAAGGCGGGGTCGGCCGCCGGCGGATAGACGATGCCATGGTCGCCCGGCACGACATGGCGGGCCAGCGCCACCAGCCGCGAGCCGGACGCGGCCGAGATGGTCTCGACGACCCGGCAGAACCCGGCATGCCAAGCCCCTGGGTCCGGTGCCGCCAGCCCCGGATGCACCGCGGTCAGCGCGCCCGTCCACAGGTCGCGCACCGCCCGGTCGAGGCCGTCGGGGCCGCCGCACAGCCCGACCCCGCTGCCGAGATGGTCGGCGAGGTCGATGGCGGCGATGTTGAGCCGGGCGAAGATATGGACGTCCTGGTTCATTTCGCAGACCCGGTGCTGCTTCTGGTTCTGCGCATAGGGCCCGACCTTCAGTTCCACCACCGGATGGATCGTCACGTCGCCGATGACATGGGAGACATAGCCGAACAGCCAGGCCGTGGCCTTCTCCCGCTCGTCGCCCTCGAGGCGCTGCAGGCCGGCCCAGGCCGCCCGGATCACCTGGTCCGTCCGCTCGTAATGCATCGCATCGGCCCAGGCCTTGGCCGGCGGGTGCAGGATGTCGAGATAGGGCAGATCGGGGCTCAGCGCGCCCAGCTCGGCGAACCGGAACCAGCCCTGGATCGCGCCCAGCAGGTCTTCGGGGAAACCGGCGCGGCGCAAGCCTGCGGCATCGGCCGCCAGGTTGACCAGCGTGATATGGGCATAGGCGCCGGGCATCCCGCCCCCTTTCCTTCGTGTAAGACATCTTTGATTGTCATAGCTTCTTGGACAAGACAACCAAAATGCCATCGCGCAGACTTGACCGGGGTGCGACAAACTGCGGCCCTGCGCGGCCTTGGCCTCAGCGGCGGGCGGCCCTATAGTCCGCCGCGGTTAGCCAGCGACTGCGAGTGACCCCATTGTTTGCCTTCGACTCAATTTCCGCCTTCCTGGCGATGGGCGGTTACGGCGGATACGTCTGGGGCGCCTATGGCGTCACGGCGGCCGTCATCGTCTGGCTGATCGTGACCAGCCGCCGCATGCTCGTCCGCGCCCGCGCCGCGGAAGCCGCTTTGAAGGCTGAGCGATGACCCGCAAGCGCCGCCGCCTCTACCTCGTCGTGGCCCTCGTCGCGGTGCTCGGCATCGCCACCGCGCTGGTGCTGACCGCCTTCCAGGACAGCCTGGTCTATTTCTATTCGCCGTCCGACATCGCGGCCAGGCATCCGGGCGTCGATCGCCGCTTCCGCCTGGGCGGCTTGGTCAAGCCAGGCTCGGTCGAGAAGGAAGGCGGCACCACCGCCTTCGTCGTCACCGACCTGAAGAACGAGGTGCCGGTGCGCTTCACCGGCCTGCTGCCGGATCTGTTCCGCGAGGGCCAGGGCGTGGTGACGCAAGGCCGCTTCGATGCCAAGGGCCAGTTCGTCGCCCAGGACGTGCTGGCCAAGCACGATGAGAAATACATGCCGCCCGAAGTCGCCGACGCGTTGAAGAAATCGGGAGAATGGCGGCCGGAGACAGCAGGGAAGACGGGCGGATGATCGCCGAGATCGGTCACTACGCCCTGGTGCTGGCGCTGGGCATCGCCCTGGTCCAGGCCATCCTGCCGCTGATCGGGGCCTGGCGCGGTATCGACCCCTGGGTCAAGCTGGCGGCGCCGGCCGCGATCGGCCAGGCGGTGATGCTGGCGCTGGCCTTCGCCGCGCTGACCCATGCCTATGTCGTCTCCGATTTCTCGGTCTACAACGTTTTCCAGAATTCGCATTCGACCAAGCCGCTGCTCTACAAGATCTCGGGCGTCTGGGGCAACCATGAGGGCTCGATGCTGCTCTGGGTGCTGATCCTGGCGCTGTTCGGGGCGGCGGTCGCCGTCTTCGGCGGCAACCTGCCCGCCCGGGTGAAGGCCCGCGTGCTCTCGGTGCAGGGGCTGATCGGCATCGGCTTCCTCTTGTTCATCCTGCTGACCTCGAACCCCTTTGCCCGCATCACGCCGGTGCCGATGGACGGGCGCGGGCTCAACCCGATCCTGCAGGACCCCGGCCTCGCCGCCCATCCGCCGTTCCTCTATCTCGGCTATGTCGGCTTCTCCGTCGCCTTCTCGTTTGCCGTCGCGGCCCTGATCGAAGGCCGCCGCGGCGCGGCCTGGGCGCGCGGGGTGGGGC
>JAEYTW010000147.1 GCA_023433835.1 Pseudomonadota bacterium
CCGACGACCAGCCCCGCCCGATCGCCCCGCCGGCGCCGCGGCCGCACAACCTTGCCGCCGCGCTGCTGCCGGTGATCGCCATGGTGGCGCTGCTGGTGGTGCAGGCGCTGGGCCAGATCGCGTCCGAGCCGTTCGGCGGCGGGCCGGCGCGCGAACTGCTGATCGGCATGGGCCGGCCGGCCATGCTGCTGGCGGCCGGGGTCGGGCTGTGCCTGGTCCTGACCTGGCGCTGGGAAGCCATCGTCGTCTCGGAAGACGGCTGGGTCGGCCAGGCGATCCTGCGGGCCGCCGGGCTGGTGCTGATCGTCGGCGCCGCCGGCGGATTCGAGAAGGTGCTGCAGGAAACCGGCATGGCCGAGCTGGTGGCCGAGCGGCTGCTGACCTGGCATGCCGGGCTGCTGGTGCCGTTCGTGATCGCCGCGATCATGAAGACGCTGCAGGGGTCGACGCTGGTCGCCGTGATCACCGCGGCCGGCATGATCGTGCCGGCCATGCCGATGCTGGGCCTCGATACCGACACCGGCCGCGCCGCGGCGACACTGGCGGTCGGCGCCGGCGCGATGGCAGTCAGCCACGTCAACGACGGCTATTTCTGGCTGGTGACCGGCACGGCACGGCTGCGGGTCGGCGGCGGCCTCGTGCTGCTCTCGCTCGGCACGCTGATCCAGGCGCTGGCGGCGATCGTGACGCTGGTCATCCTCGCCGCCGTCTTCTGAGGCTCAGAAGCGGGGCGCGCGCTTTTCCATGAAGGCGGTGAACGCCTCGCGCGCCTCGGCCGACTGCAGCCGTTCGCGGAAGATCGCGCCTTCCTCGGCCATCTGCTCGGCCACGGAGGCCTTCGGCGCCTTCATCAGCCGCTTGGTCAGGCGCAGCGCCTCGGGCGCCTTGGCCGCGAGCTTGGCGAGGCGCGTCCGCACCTCGTCGGCCAGGGCGGCATCGTTGAACACCTCGGCGACCAGGCCGATCTCCCGGGCGGTGCGGGCATCGATCGGCTCGCCGAACATGAACAGCTCGGCCGCCTTCTGATGGCCGACCAGCCGCGGCAGCAGCAGGCTCGACGCCGCCTCCGGCACCAGGGCGAGGTTGACGAAGGGCATCGACAGCCGCGCGCTCTCGCCGGCATAGACCAGGTCGCAATGCAACAGCATCGTGGTGCCGACGCCGACCGCGACGCCCTGGACCGCGGCGACCAGCGGCTTGGTCGCGCTGGCCAGCGCCCTGAGGAAGCGCGAGACCGGCGCATCGTCGCCGGTCGCGGGCCGGGCCAGGAAATCCTGCAGGTCGTTGCCGGCAGTGAAGGCGCCGCCCGCGCCGGTCAGCAGGATGACCCGCACCGCCGGATCGGCCTCCGCCGCCGCGAAGCCGTCGGCCAGCGCGGCATACATCTCGGCGGTCAGCGCATTCTTCTTGTCGGGCCGGTTGAAGGTCAGCGTCATCACGCCGCCGGCGATCTGGGTGAGGATCTCAGTCATCGTCGTCATCCTTGAAGCGGTCGGTGAGGGTCGAAAGGAAGCGGGCCACGACGTCAAGCTCGGCCGCGGTGAAGCCGTCCTCGATGCGGGCGTTGAAGCGGCCGAGAAAGGGGTTTGCCGTCTGCGCCGTTTCGCGGCCGCGCTCGGTCAGATGCAGGCGGAAGGCGCGGCCGTCGCGCGGATCGGGCCGGCGTTCGGCCAGGCCCTCACGCTCGAGCCGGTCGGCGAGGCCCGAGACGGCCGAGTTCGCCAGCGCCAGGGTGCGGCCGAGATCCTTCAGCACCATGCCGTCCTGTTCGGCCAGCGCGAACAAGGCGCCGAGCTGCACCGCGGTGACGCCGAGCTCGCGCCGCAGGCCGGCATCGGCGGTGCGGGTCAAAGCGCGCTGGGCGCGATTGAGCTGATAGAACAGCCGGCGCGTCATCGCGGTATCCTAGCAGGATACTTCGTATGCGCAACATATACTGCGTATACGAAGTATTTCCGCTCAGGCGGCGATGCGGCCGAGCTGGCGGGTGCGGCGGCGCAGGATGAACCAGAAGGCCTTGGCGGCCCAGCCGGCAATGCGGCCCTGGGGGTCGATGTCGCAGGCCTTGCAGACCATGCCGACGGCGCGCTGGACATGGCCCTGGCGATAGAGGCCGTAGGCACGGCTGGCGTAGGCGGCGCCATGGCGGCGGCGATCGTAAGGCTCGGTCAGCGCGTTGGCGCAGTAATAGGCCATCGGCAGTTCGTCGTCCGACGTCTCGACGATGCGGCCCAGCGCCACCTTCAGCTTGGCCAGCAGCGACAGCCGGTCATGCTGCTGGTAGCGACGATAATGATCGTAGAACAGCTTGTAGTGCCGGAATTCGTCGCCGGCGACGCGGTTGCAGACCGCCTTCAGCACCGGTTCGTCGGTAGCGTCGCGGATCGCCGAATAAAACGACGAGGTGCCGGTCTCGACGATACAGCGCGCGATCAGCTCGCCCGCCTTGGACCCACGCACCGAGGCATCGACCTCCTGCGGCAGCTGGAAGCCTTCGGCGAAGCGGGCGCGGGCCGCGGCGAAGTCGAAGTCGGGATCGGCCAGCCGGCACCATTGAGCCAGCGCCTCGCCATGCTGGTTTTCCTCGACACCCCAGCGGCGCATCGCCGTCAGGAGTTCGGTATCGTCGGGGAAGACCTGCTCGAGATAGGCGACATAGTCGTCGGCGTTGCGCTCGACCAGCGAGGCGGCCTTGACGGCGCGCAGGATCTCGATATCGACCTTCGACGGATCGAAGCGGTCCCAGGGAATGTCGTCCAACGTCCAGTGTGGTCGCATGACAGATTGAGTTAAGCCGTTGGCCGGAAAAAAGCACCCTAAAAAAGACAACGGGGCGGGGCACTTGCGTGCCACCCGCCCCGTGTTTCGTACGCTGGAACCGAAAAGGTTCCGACGACCTCAGGGTCCGTCGACGCTTTCCAGCATCGCCATCAGTTCCTCGATCTTCGAGGCATGCTTGGCGCGGACATCGTCTTCCTTGGCATCGTCGTGGTCTTCGCGGGCATCCTTCAGCGCCTGCTCGACCTTGGCCCGCTCGATCTCCGAGATCTTGACCGCGGTCGTGGCCAGCACGGTGACCTTGCTGCCCTCGAGCACCTCGGCGACGCCGCCGGCGACGAACAGGCGGTCGACGACCTTCTCGCCCTCGTAGACCTCGATCACGCCGGGGCGCAGGGTCGAGATCAGCGGGGCATGGTCGGCGAGGACGCCGAAATCGCCGTCTGCACCGGGCAGAACCACCGTGTCGGCATCGACCGCGAGCAGCAACCGCTCGGGCGAGACCAACTCCAAATGCACTCGATCAGCCATGGCTAAATGCCTCCTCTAGGCCAGGACGGCAGCTCAGGCCGCCTCGGCCGCGAGCTTCTTGGCCTTGGCGATCGCCTCGTCGATGGTGCCGACCATGTAGAAGGCCGATTCCGGCAGGTGGTCGTGCTTGCCGGCCACGATCTCCTGGAACGCGCGGATGGTTTCCTCGAGCGGGACCTGCACGCCCGGGAAGCCCGTGAACACCTGGGCGACGTCGAACGGCTGGCTGAGGAAACGCTGGATCTTGCGGGCGCGGGCGACGGTCAGACGATCGGCTTCCGACAGTTCGTCCATGCCCAGGATGGCGATGATGTCCTGCAGCGACTTGTAAGACTGCAGGATCTGCTGGACTTCGCGGGCGACCTTGTAGTGGGCCTCGCCGACGACGCGCGGATCGAGAATGCGCGAGGTCGAGTCGAGCGGATCCACCGCCGGGTAGATGCCGAGCTCGGCGATCTGGCGCGACAGCACGGTCGTAGCGTCCAAGTGGGCGAACGAGGTGGCCGGCGCCGGGTCGGTCAAGTCGTCGGCCGGCACGTAGATGGCCTGCACCGAGGTGATCGAGCCCTTCTGCGTGGTGGTGATTCGCTCCTGCAGCGCGCCCATGTCCGTGGCGAGCGTCGGCTGGTAGCCGACCGCCGAAGGAATACGGCCGAGCAGCGCCGACACCTCAGAGCCCGCCTGCGTGAAGCGGAAGATGTTGTCGACGAAGAACAGCACGTCCTGGCCCTGGTCGCGGAAGTGCTCGGCGACGGTCAGGCCCGACAGCGCGACGCGGGCACGGGCGCCCGGCGGCTCGTTCATCTGGCCGTAGACGAGAGCGCACTTCGAGCCCGCGGTTGAGCCGTTGTTCTCCTTCGGATCGACGTTCACGTTCGACTCGATCATCTCGTGATAGAGATCGTTGCCCTCGCGGGTGCGCTCGCCGACGCCGGCGAACACCGAGTATCCGCCGTGGGCCTTGGCGACGTTGTTGATGAGCTCCTGGATCAGCAC
>JAEYTW010000251.1 GCA_023433835.1 Pseudomonadota bacterium
CTGCGGCGGCCGGGCGCCGCGCGACTACCACGACCTGCACATGGGCCAGGCCATGCCGGCCTTCGCCCAGGCCTGCGGCGCGATCAAGCAGGCCCTCGATCCCAACGGCGTGATCGCGCCGGGCCGCTACGGCATCGCCTGACCCCACGAGACCTGAGGATGACGCGCATGAACAAGCTGAGCCTTGCGGCCCTGGCCGCCCTGCTGGCGGCAAGCCCCGCCCTGGCCCAACAGCCGGTCAAGATCGGCATGGTGACGACCCTGTCCGGACCGGGCGGCTATCTCGGCGAGGATATGCGTGACGCCTTCCTGCTGGCGGTCGAGCAGGAAGGCGGCAAGCTCGGCGGCGTGCCGGTGCAAATCATGGTCGAGGACGACGGGCTGAAGCCCGGCACCGCCAAGCAGATCGTCGACAAGTTCGTCAGGACGGAGAAGGCGAAGCTGGTCACCGGCATCATCTTCTCCAACGTCGCGGTTGCCGCGGTGCCCGACGTGCTCGAGGCCGGCGCGATCTATCTCAGCCCCAATGCCGGCCCGTCGAACTTCGCCGGGCGTGATTGCCACGAGAACTACTTCGCCTCCGCCTGGCAGAACGACAGCCCGGCGGAAGCATCGGGCCAGCAGGCCACCATTCTCGGCTTCAAGAAGGTCGCGATCCTCGCCCCGAACTACCAGGCCGGCAAGGACGTACTGGCCGGATTCAAGCGCTTCTACAAGGGCGAGATCGCAGCCGAGCTCTACACGAAGCTCGACCAGACCGACTTCTCGGCCGAGATGGCGCAGATCCGCGCGGCGAAGCCCGATGCCGTGTTCCAGTTCCATCCCGGCGGCTTGGGGATCACCTTCATCAAGCAATACGCGCAATCGGGCCTGCGCCAGTCGATCCCGATGATCGTCTCGGCCCCGTCGCTGGACCTGCGCATCGCCGATGCGGTCGGGGATGCGGCGATGGGCGCAAGGCTGACCGCGCACTGGAACAACGATTTCGACAATGCGCAGAACAAGGCCTTCGTCGCTGCCTTCCAGGAGAAGTACAAGCGCCAGCCGACCTACTATGCCGCGCACGGCTACGACACCGCCGTGCTGATCGCCTCGGCCCTGAAGGCTGTCGGCGGCAAGGTCGAGGATGCCGCGGCGATCCGTGCCGCGCTGCGCAAGGCCGACTTCCCCTCGGTGCGCGGCAGTTTCAGGTTCGGCCCCAACCAGCATCCGATCCAGGACTGGTACGCGCTGTCGGTGGTGAAGGCCGAGGGCGACAAGCTTGCCTTCAAGACCGGCGGCAAGATGCTTGCCAACCACGGCGACGTCTATGCCGCCGAGTGCAGGATGGCGCGCTGAATTCTCTTGCCGGGCGGTGGCGGTTTTGAGATTTTCTCAAACTGATGCTGCCATCGCTCAATGCATTGCGCGCCGCCGAGGCGGTCGGACGCTGGGGGTCGCTGTCGAAGGCGGCCGCCCGGCTGGGCGTCACGCCCGGCGCGATCAGCCATCAGCTCAAGACCCTCGAGGCCCATATCGGCCGGCCGCTGTTCGAACGCACCGACCAGGGCCTGGTGCCGACCGAGGCCGGCCGGCAATTGCTGCCCGCCCTGACGCAGGCGTTCCAGGGACTGACCGACGCGGTCGAGGCCGTGATGCAGCCGGCGCAAGGCTTGCTGACCGTCAGCTGCGGCCTGGCCTTCGCCGCCCGCTTCCTGGTACCGCGGCTGACCGACTGGTCGGCCCGGCATCCCGATATCGAGATCCGGCTGGTCACGACCAACCGCCTGGTCGAGGTCGATCGCGACGATGTCGACATCGCCGTCCGCTTCGGTGCCGGCGACTGGCCTGCCCTGCGCAGCGAATGCCTCGCGCGCCAGCCGTTCCAGCCGGTCTGCACCCCCGCGGTGGCCAGGGCGCTGCGCGGCGCGCGCAGCGGTGCCCGCGTCGCGCTGATCGAGGATCAGCTGAGCCTGGTCGACTGGTCGCGCTGGGCCGCCGCGACCGGGGCCCTCGACATCGCCGGCCGGCCTTTGCACCGCCTGCCCGACGCTGCACTGGCCTACGAGGCGGCGATATCGGGCCAGGGCCTGTGGCTCGGCTGGCCGGTGCTCTATGCCGATGCGCTGGCCGACGGGCGGCTGGTCGTGCCGTTCGCGGCACCCTACGACGCGGGGATCGGCTATTGGCTGGCGACCACGCCGGTGCGCTGGCGCCGGCCCGCGGTCAAACGCTTCCGCGACTGGCTGGCCGGCCTGCTGGAAGCGCGCGGCGAAGGCAGCGTTCAGCGGCGATGAAGCTCCATTGCATGGCCCGGCGACGGCTGCCTGAGGCGCATCCGGCCTGGCGCCGCGACGCGATGCGGCTGATGGCGCGGCGCGCCTTCGCCAGCGACCAGCCGTCCTGATCAGCGCGTGCGTTTCTTCGCGGCGGGCTTGTAGGACAGCGTGCCCCAGAGGGCGGCGAGCAGCGCCTGGATCGCCTCCTCCTCGTCGATCTCGCGCTCCTTGAAATCAATCCTGCGGGAAACCCAGTTGTAGCAGGCAAACTCGACCATGCCGCACAGCGCCGAGGCCAGCAGCGTCGGGTCGACGCCCGGGCAGGCCCCGCCTTCCTGCATGCGGCGGATCGAATGGGCGGTCATGCGGATGCCCGAGGCACGGATTTCGCGCCAGATCTGCTCGTAGACCGGATCGACCATCGCCGCCTGGAAGATGCCGACGATATCGGCCTGGTATTTCTGATAGGCGTTCCAATAGCCGCGCAGGCCCTGCTCGACCGCTTCCATCGGATCGCTGGCATCGTTGCCGGCCAGCGCGATGTTGTGCGGCAGCTCGGCATAGAATTCCTCGACCAGCGCGCGCAGCAGGTCTTCCTTGTCGGTGAAGTAGAGATAGAAGGTGCCGGCCGACTTGCCGGCCTCGCGCGTGATGTCGTTGATCTTGGCCGACAGATAGCCGATGCGGGTGAACACCCGGCGCGCCGCCGCCTTGAATTCCTCGCGCGTGCGGTCGGACTTGCGCTGCCGGGGTTCGGCGGCAGCCGCCTTGGGCCTGGCCATCAGGCCCCCTCGGCGTAGTGGACCCGCAATTCGCGCTTCAACAGCTTGCCGGCGGTGTTGCGCGGCAGGGTTTCGGCGAAGATCACGCGCTTGGGTAGCTTGAAAGGCGCCAGGCGTTGCCGCGCATGATCGATCAGCCCGGTTTCGTCGGGCTGATGGCCCGGGCGCAGCACCACGACCGCCGTCACCGCCTCGATCCATTTGGGATCGGGCAGGCCGACCACGGCGACTTCCGACACCGACGGATGGCTGAACAAGGCTTCCTCGACTTCGCGGCTGGCCACCACCACGCCGCCGGTCTTGATGATGTCCTTCACCCGGTCGACGACGAACAGATAGCCCTCGTCGTCGAGATAGCCGACGTCGCCGGAATGAAACCAGTCGCCGGCGAAGGCCTCGGCCGTCTCGTCCGGCTTGTTCCAGTAGCCGAGCAGCAGCTGCGGCGAACGGTGCACGATCTCGCCATGCGTGCCGGGGGCTACGTCGCGCATCTCGGTGTCGACCACGCGGGTCTCGACGTTGACCACCGGGCGGCCGGCCGAAGCCGGGCGTTCGTCATGCTCTTCCGGCCGCAGGACGGTCGCAAGCGGCCCGATCTCGCTCTGGCCGTAACAGTTGAAGGCGCGCACGCCGGGCAGGCGGCGGCGCAATTCCTCCAGCACGGGGACCGGCATGATCGAGGCGCCGTAGTAGATGTTGCGGAGCGACGTCAGGCTGCGCCGATCGAAATCGGGGTGGCGCAGCAGGCTGATCCACACCGTGGGCGGCGCGAAGAACGAGGTGATGCCGCGCTCCTCGATCAGGCCGAGGCAGATGTCGGGCACCGGCGATTCGATCAGCGCGGTGGTGGCCCCCACCAGCAGATGGGGCATCAGGAAGACATGCATCTGCGCCGAATGGTAGAGCGGCAAGGCGGCAAGCGACCGGTCGCCATGCGCCAGTTCGCAGTCGACCAGGCAGCTGGCATATTCGGCCAGCAGCGCGCGATGGGTCATCATCGCGCCCTTCGGCGCCGCCGTGGTGCCGGACGTATAGAGCAACTGGGCCAGGTCGGTCTCGGCGATGTCGACCACGCCGACCCGCGGGGCATCCTGGTCCAGCGCGGTCGCCAGCACGTCGATCGCCCCGCCCGCCCCGGCGAACCAGCCGACCGCCGCCCCGCCCCGCGCCTCGTCGACCGCCGCCTTCAGCCCGCTATCGGCGAGCACGGCGCGGGCGCCGGACTGCTCGACGATATAGCGCAGCTCGGTCGCGGTCAGCGCGTAATTGGCCGGCACGTGGACGAGGCCGGCACGGACGCAACCCAGCCAGGCCAGCAGATAGCCATCGGAATTGCGGCCATAGGCGACGATCCGGTCACCCTTGGCCAGGCCGAGGCCCAGGAGGCCCGCGGCCACCCGGTCGGCCGCGGCGTCGAGGGCGGCATAGGTCCAGCGCCGGTCGCCGAAGGACAGCGCCTCGCGGCGGCCATGCTTGGCCGCGGCGCGGCGGAAGGCATCGCCGATGGTGTTGCGCGAGGCGCGGGTCTGCGCGGTCTCGACGGTCATGCGGTTTCCTCCAACTGACTGCCTCATCTTTTAGATGCCGAGGGGCTCTTCCGCCACCATCTCGATGCCCACCGCGGCGGCGAAGGCCTCGCGCACCGCGACCGGCTGGCCGAACTGGAACAGGTAGCGGGTATAGAACCGCGACAGCAGCGGGTCGGCCAGGATCGTGGCCCGGGGCAGGCCGTCGATCAGCATTTCGCGGGCGACGATCGGCAGGGTCACGCAGTCATTGGCCGCCGGGTCGCGCAGGATGCCCTTCGGGTCCTCGCCGCGCTCGACAGCGTCGATATCGGCCAGGAAGCGGCGGCGGATCATGGCGATGCCGCGGTCGGACTGGCCGAGGTTTTCCTGCGAGCGATCGGCGATGCGCCCCTGGCCGATCCAGGCGACGAAATCCTGGTTCATCACATGGGTGGTGATCCACTCGCCGGTCCGCGGGTGGCGCAGCGGACCGTTCCAGGTGGGGATGCGATCCTGGACATAGGGTTCCGCCTCGCGCGGCACGCGGGTGAAATGCCAGGTGACGCTCAAGGTGTTCTCGTCGTCGATCGGCACCCGCCATTCGAAATGATCGCCGGTGAACAGGGCATTGGGCCACAGGCAGACCCGCCCGACCGTCCACAGCGGATCGTCTGCCACGGAATTCTGCAGGATGCGGCGATAGACGAAGCCGTGCTCGAACTCGTCGAACTCGACCTTCAGGTGGCGTGGCGAATAGGCCCCCTGCTCGCCGCGCAGCCGGCTGCTCCAGTTCAGGTGGGTCCATTCGAAATGCACGGGGTCGATCGAATTCTCCTGGCATTGCAGCCAGTTGCACGGCACCTCGGACAGCACGATCTGGACGAAGCCGTTATCCCAGGTGAACGGCTCCCAATGGGGCAGCAGCGGCGCCGGCGCAGGGCCCAGATAAGCCCAGACCAGCCCGGCCTTCAGCTCGACCGGGTAGCCCTTCATCCGCGGCCGGCGGCGGCCGGGCTGGTCGGCCGTCGCCAGGTCGTCGTATGGCTGCTCGGTGCATTGGCCCTGATCATCGTAGAGCCAGCCATGGTAGTTGCAGCGCAGGCCGCAAGCCTCGGGGATGCCGAACGCCATGTCGGCGCGGCGATGGGCGCAATGCCGGTCGATCAGGCCGAAATTGCCCGAAAGATCCTTATAGAGCACGAGGTCTTCGCCCAGCAGCCGCATCGGCTTGGTCGCTCGGGTTTCGAACTCGCTGATACCGGCGATCGGCAGCCAGTAGCAGCGCATGAGGTTGCCCATCGGCGTGCCCGGCCCGACCCGGGTCAGGCGGTCGTTGCGATCGTGGTTGAGCATGGCGAAATCTCCGAAGCGATGGTTGCGGGGCCGGCGCGCCGCAGGCCGACCAGCCGGTCGAGCAGCTGCTGATCGGCCAGGAGCCCGGCGCTGGGGCCGTGATGGATGGCGCAGCCGCGATCGAGCACCAGGGCGTTGGCGGTCAGGCGCAGGGCGAAGCGGACATGCTGCTCGACCAGGATGACGGCCTGGCCGGTCTCGGCGACGAGGCGGCGGATGCAATCACCGACCTCCCGCACCACGATCGGCGCCAGGCCTTCCAGCGGTTCGTCGAGCAGCAGCAGCGTCGGGTTCAGCGTCAGCGCCCGGGCGATCGCCAGCATCTGCTGCTCGCCGCCCGAAAGCTGGGTGCCGGTATTGCGCCGCCGTTCGCGCAGGCGCGGAAACAGGCCGTAGACCGCTTCCCGCGTCCAGGGGCCGGGCCGGGCGGCGAAGGCCAGATGCTCGTCGACCGTCAGGCTGCGGAAGATCTCGCGCTCCTGCGGCACGAAGCCGAGCCCCGCCTTGACGCGCCCCTGCGCCGGCAGGCGCGCGATCTCGCTGTCGGCCAGCCTGATGCTGCCGCCATGCACCCGCACCTGGCCCATCAGGCAGCGCAGCAGCGTCGACTTGCCGACGCCGTTGCGGCCCAGCACCGCCAGCGCCTCGCCCGGCCGCATGCGGAACGACAGCTCGTCCAGTACCACCCCGGCGCCATAGCCGGCGCGCAAGCCTTCCACGATCAGCAGATCGGTGCTCATTCGTCATCCTCGCCGAGATAGACGCGGCGGACTTCCCGGTCGCTGGCGATCCGGTCGGGCGGGCCCTCGGCCAGGATGCGGCCGGCGACCAGGACGGTGATGCGCTCGGCGAACCGGAAGACCAGCTCCATATCGTGCTCGATGAACAGCACCGCGACATCGCGCGGCAGGGAGGCGATCGCCGCCATCAGGATCGCGCTTTCCCGCGCCGGCACCCCGGCGGCCGGCTCATCGAGCAACAGCACGCGCGGCCTGGCGGCCAGCGCCAGGGCGATTTCCAGCAGGCGCTGCTGGCCGTAGGCCAGCTCGGCCGTCCGGCGGTCGCAGACCTCTTCCAGCCCGAAGCGGCAGACCAGGTCGTGCGCCTCGTCGATCTCGGCGGTGCAGCCGGCCAGGCCGCGCAGCGGCCGCCCGAGCGCCCCGGTGCGGCGGCAGACCGCGACCAGCACGGCTTCCAGCGGCGTGAACTGCGGGAACAGCGTGTTGATCTGGAAGGTCCGCGACAGGCCGCGGGCGACACGCGCCGCCGCCGGCAGGCCGGTGATGTCGCGCCCTTCCAGCAGCACCTGGCCGCCGCTCGGCCGCAAGGCGCCGGTCAGCAGGTTGATCAGCGTGCTCTTGCCCGCGCCGTTCGGCCCGATCAGCGCATGGCGCGCGCCGGGGGCCAGTTCCAGGTCGACGCCGGCGGTGACTTCCAGCGCGCCGAACGAGCGGCGCAGGTCGCGCGTGGCCAGGACCGCGGTCATCGGATGCGCCCCAGCAGGCGCCGGCCCAGCCCCATCAGCCCGCCGCGGCCGAACAGCACGACGGCGGCGAGGATCAGGCCCAGCCAGAAGTACCAGTAGACCGGATCGAGCCCGGCGAGGATGTCGCGGGCGATCATGAATACCGCCGCGCCGATCAGCGCGCCGTACAGGTAACCCGCCCCGCCCAGCACCAGCATGATCAGCACGGCGGCCGAGCGCTCGAAGCTCAGCACTTCCAGCGCCACCGACTGGGTGGTCTGGGCCAGCATGCCGCCACTGATGCCGGCGACCGCGGCCGACAGGGTGAAGACGATCATCACCTGGCCGCGCGCGGCAATGCCCAGCGCGGCCACGCGCCGCTCGTTCTCGCGCAGCGCTTCCAGCCCCAGCCCGAACGGCGAATGGACGATGCGGCGCAGGACGAGGAACACCAGGAAGGTCAGGCCGAGGCAGTAGAGGAAAGCGGTGCGGCCGTAGAGGTCGAAGCGGAACAGGCCCAGCACCGGCATGATCTCGTAGCCCGACAGGCCGTCGTCGCCGCCGGTGAGCCCGGTCAGGCGGTTTGCCGCCTCGTGCAGCAGCAGGCCGATCGCCATCGTCACCATCAGCAGCGCGATCGACCGCAGCCGGCCGACCAGGAACGAGCAGGCGAAGCCGGCAACGCCCGCGACGAGCCCGGCGAAGACCAGCCCGGTCAGCGGCTCGGTCCAGCCGGCCAGCGCCAGGCGCGCCGCCGCATAGGCCCCGATGCCGAAGAAGGCGGCATGGCCCATCGAGGCGATGCCGCAGAACCCGAGCAGCAGGTCGAGCGACAGCGCGAACAGACCGGCGATCATTACCTGGGCCAGCAGCTGCAGATGGTCGGGAAACACGACATAGCAGGCGGCCAGGCCCAGCCAGAAGACCGTCTCGGGCCAGCGCCAGCGGCCGCGCGCCGATATCAGGGCGCGGGCCGGCATCAGCGGCAAAGCGAGCGTCATGCCACCCTCCCGAACAGGCCGTGCGGCCGCCAATAGAGAACGATGGCCGTCACCGCGAAGATGGCGAAGGCGCCGGCCTCCGGCAGGAAGTACTTGCAGGCGACGTCGGCGAGGCCGAGCAGCAGGGCCGCGGCCAGCGTGCCGGTCATCGAGCCGAAGCCACCGACGGTCACCACGATCATGATGAAGACGAGGTATTTCAGCGGGAAGGATGGATCGAGGCCGACCAGGTTGACGCTGAGCGCGCCGCCCAGGCCGCCGAGGCCCGAGCCCAGCGCGAAGACCAGGGTGAACAGCCTGTTGACGTCGATGCCGCAGGCGGTGGTCATCGCCCGGTTGTCGACCGCCGCACGGATGCGGACGCCGAGGCGCGAGCGTTCCAGGCCGAGGACGAGGCCGGCGGTGACCGCCCCGCCCAGCACCAGCAGGAACAGGCGATAGGCCGAAACCTCGAGCGGCCCCAGCGCCACGCGGCCGGTGAGGTAGCCCGGCATGACGATCGCCTGCTGCCCGGCGCCGAAGCCGAAGGTCGCGGCGGCGATCGCCATGAAGACCACGCCGATGGTGAGCAGCACCTGGTCGAGCTCGCCGGCGGCATGCAGCCGCCGGCAGATCGTCATCTCGAATGCCGCCCCGGCCAGTGCCGCGACGACGAAGGCCAGCGGCAGCGATCCGAGGAACGGCAGGCCGAGATCCCGCATCGACAGCACCACGACGTAACCGCCCAGCATCGCCGCCGCGCAATGGGCGAGATTGGCGAAGCCCATCAGCCCCATGGTGATCGACAGGCCGCAGGCCATGAAGAACAGGACGATGCCGTAGGCCAGGCCGTTGAAGCCGAGCTCGGCCAGCTCGGCGATCACGGCAGCCCCGCCGGGCCGACGTTCGGGTAGCTGTCGATCTCGATGTTCTCCAGCCGCCCGTCGCGCCGTTCGACCCGCCTGACATAGACGGTCTGGACGATGTCGCGATCGGCATTGATCTCAATCGGCCCGCGCACCGAGGCAAACTTCGAGCCTTTCAGGATGTCGATGGTCCGGTCGGCGTCGATCCGGCCCTTCTGCGCCTCGGCCGCCTTGTAGATCGCGGTCATCGCGTCGAAGGCGGCGACCGAGGTGAAGTTCGCCCGCGTCTTGCCGCCCGACAGCGCCTCGATGTCGCGCACGAAGGCGCGGTTCTCCGGCGTGTCGTGTGCCGTCGAGTAGTGGAAGGCGGTGATCAGCCCGATGCCGGCGTCGCCCAGCGTGTCGATCAGCGTCTCGTCGGTCATGTCGCCGGTGGCCAGCATGCGGATGCCGGCATCGGCCAGCCCGGCCTCGCGGAACGCCTTGACGAAGGTCGGGGCCTGTTCGCCCGCCGGCACGAAGACGAAGACGGCGTCGGGTTTGACACCCTTGATGCGCTGCAGATAGGAGGCGAAGTCCGGGCTGCGCAGCGGCACGCGCACGGCGCCCACGATCTCGCCGCCGTTCTGGCGGAAGGTCTTCTGGAAGGCGGCCTCGGCCTCGATGCCCGGGCTGTAGTCGGAGACGACGGTATAGACCTTCTTGACGCCGTTCCTGGCCGCCCAATGACCCAGTGGGCTCGATACCTGGGACAGCGTGAACGAGACGCGCGCGCCGTAAGGCGCCTTGGGCAGGAAGACGGTCGAGCCGGCATTCATGCTGACGACGGGAATCTTCGCCTCGGTCGAGACCGCGCCGACCGAGACGGCGTTCGGCGTGAAATCGAGGCCGGTGAACATCTCGACCTTGTCGCGCGTCACCAGTTCCTGGGCCAGGCGACGCGACACGTCGGGCGCGGGGCCGGTCGTGTCGCGGCGCACGATCTCGACGGGCCGGCCGGCCACGGTGCGGCCGTTCTTCCGGAAGAACAGCTCGACCGCATGGTCGATCTGCTGGCCGGCCGCGGCATAGGGGCCGGAATAGGCGAACAAGAGACCGATCTTGAGGGGATCGCCCTCGGCCCGCGCCGGCTGCGACGCGACGAGGGCCGCCACGGCGGCGGCGAGTACCAGTTTCTTCATGATGCTTCCTCCCGTTTATTGGTTGTTCAGGCGAGGTCGTAGATGGCGAGCGTCGTCTCTCCCTGCTTCAGCCGCTCGACGATCGCGGCTTCCTTCGCCGCGCGGGCCGCGGCCCGCTCGAAGGTCGCGGCAACGCGGTCCTGGCGGATGACGAGGACGCCGTCGTCGTCGCCGACGATCAGGTCGCCGCGGGCCACGGTGACGCCGCCCAGCGTGACGGGCTGGGCCAGCGCGCCGCGGGCATCGCGATCCTTGGCCGTGCCGCGGATGCACAGGCCGCGGGAGAAGACGGGAAAACCGACCAGCCCCAGGTCGCGGGCATCGCGCACGCAGCCGTCGATGACGAGACCGCCGAGACCGCGCGCCTGGGCCGCCGTGCTCATGATCTCGCCCCAGTAGCCGGCTTCGTGATGGTCGCCGACATGCACCACCAGGATGTCGCCGGGGCCGGCGGCGTAGATCGCGCGGTGCAGCCACAGATTGTCGCCGGGCGGCCCTTGCACCGGAAAAGCCGGTCCCTCGATGCGCCAGCCGGGCACGACCGGCTTGATCGCCGATGGCAGCGCGCCCCACCGCCCCGCGGCCTCGAACAAGGTGGCGGTGGGAAAGGCGGTCATGACGCCGACCGCTGCTGCAAGGCGTGATAGCCGTGGGCGGCGCGCGCCTCCTTGAGTTTCATGCCGGCCGAGACCGCGTCGCGAATGCGCGCCTCGGCCGCCTCGATCGCCTGGGCACGGTCGAGGATTTCCGCCTCGCGCGAGCGCGGCAGCGCGACGACGCCGTCGGCATCGCCGAAGACGAGATCGCCGGGCTCGACCCGGACGCCGCCGATCGAGACCGGACCCTGCACGGCTTCCAGCATCACGCGGTCCTTGCCGGTGCGCATGTAGTGGCCGCGCGAGAAGATCGGGTAGCCGAGTTCCAGGCTGCGGGCGCTGTCGCGGCAGACGCCGTCGATGACGGTGCCGGCCAGGCCCCGGGCATGGCCGACCATGGTCAGGATATCGCCCCAGACCGTGGCGTCGAGCCGGCCGGCATTGTCGATCACCACGACGTCGCCGGGGCCGAGATCGTCGATGAAATCGCCGACCGTGCCCCCGGCCGTGCCGGTCGGCAGATAACGCAGGGTGAAGGCGCGCCCGACCAGGCGGAAACCGCGGTCCAGCGGCTTCAGCCCGAGGCATTGCCCCGCCACGCCGCAACGGTCGAGCGCGTCGGAGACGGTCGAGGTCGAGATCTCGGCCAGCAGGGTTTCCGGGGTCACTTGCCTTCCTCCAGCATGCGTTCGTAATTGCCGGCCATGACCTGGCCCACGGGAATCCCCGCGCGCACCGCGGCGATCATCGCCGCCTCGCGGGCCATCAATTGCTCGGCCGTCGCGACGATCTCCTCAATGCGATCGACCGGGATCAGCAGCGCGCCGCTGCCGTCGCCGAAGAACCAGTCGCCGGGTGCGGCAACGACCCCGCCGATGGTGACGGGTTCGCCGAACGCGACCTCGATGACGCGGCCCCGCGCGGTGGTCGGCACCGCGCCGCGGGCAAAGACGGAGAAGCCCAGCTGGCGGCTTTCGTCGATATCCCGGCACATGCCGTCGACGACGACGCCGGCGACGCCCTGGTGATGGGCGGCGCAGGACAGGATGCCGCCCCAGCCGGCACAGTCGCCCCGGCTCAGATGTTCGACGACGATGACGTCGCCGGGCGACGCCGCCTCGACCGCGCGGGTGCCGAGATGCCGATCGGATGGCCGGCCGTCGGCCGGGCCCAGCCGCATGGTCAGCACCGGCCCGAACACCGGCCGGTCGCCGGACAGGCGGGCAAGTCCGGCGGCGACGCCTTTCAGCCCGGCCCGGTCCAGCGCGTCGGACAGCACGCAACTGTCGAGGCGGCCGAGGCGCCGGCGCAGATCGGCGCTCATGGCCGCCGCCATTCGGCAAAGCAGATGCCGGTGCCGGTGCCGGCCGGCGTGCGATAGCCCGGCAGGTAGTCGACCCAGTCGAGCCGCAGATGCTCGACCGCGCCGGCCACGCAGACCCAGTTGCGGATTTCCGAGCTGCCGGCGTTGAGCTTGGCCACCGGCAGGCGGCGCAGCGTCTCGGCGTCGTGCGCCTGCAGCGCGTCGATGATCGCGCGGTCGAACTCCTCGTCGACCACGAAATGGCTGAGGCCGCCGGAGGCGACGATGCCGACGCGCAGGTCGTGCGGGTAGGAATCCACGGCGCGGCGGATCGCCCTTCCGATATCGTGGCAGCGCCGGGGCGTCGGCTGGCAGGGCGGGTAGTAGGTATTGAGGAATACCGGCACCACCGGCACCGGATCGCCCGGCATCAGCCGGCGATGGACGAAGCCGAAGGCATGCCCCTCGCCCACGCCCTCGGCCAGGCCGTTGG
Organism: Pseudomonadota bacterium; assembly: GCA_023433835.1. Taxonomy (GTDB): domain Bacteria; phylum Pseudomonadota; class Alphaproteobacteria; order Ferrovibrionales; family Ferrovibrionaceae; genus JAFKFH01. Next base: position 12,786 of record JAEYTW010000251.1, read on the forward strand.
CGGTGGCGACGTCGAAATCGGCCGCGACCAGTTCGTCGATCACATGGCGCGCCAGCGCCTGGTGTACCGGATAGTCGCGCGGCACGTCGGTCTCGAAATAGCCTGGCGCGGCGCGGCCGAGCCATTCCGGGCGATAGCGGCCGTGATAGACGTTGTTGCGGATCGTGCCGCCCCAGTAGACCAGCAGCGGCGGCAGGTTGCGGTCGTCGAGCACTTCCTTCTGGTCGTCCCCCACCACGATCAGCGCATCGAGGCGGGCCGCGGCGATGACCGCGGCCAGCCGCGCGATGTCGGATTG
>JAEYTW010000266.1 GCA_023433835.1 Pseudomonadota bacterium
GTGCGGCGGCAGGCGCCACGGTGGCAGGGGCCGGTGCCGACGCAGGTGGCGGTGCGGCCGGTACGGCGGCGGTCGGCGCGGGGACGGCGGTTGCCGGCTCCGATGTTACTGGTGCGGGCGTTACTGGTGCGGGCGTTACCGGCGCCGGGGTCACTGCTGCCGTGGCGGGCTTGGGGTCCTCCCACGGCATTGGCCGGCCGGTCCACCACCACCAGTAGCCGACGCCGGCGGCCGCCGCGACCAGCAGGAAGACGACGACGCCGAACCAGCCCGAATCGCCCTTGTCGACCGTGGATTCGACCGGGGCGAGGCGCTCGCCGGCGGTCAGCCCCCGGCCCGCCGCGGGGGCGGGGCGGGGGGCCGAACCCCGGTTCAAGTCGCTGTTCGGGCGGCAGGCGCGGCGCCATCTATCAGACCAGGCCTTTTTCCATCACCGCGGCCAGCCGCCGGGCGAAGGCGGCGGGATCGGGCAGGGTTTCGCCTTCCACGATACGCGCCTGATCCAGCAAGAGCCATGCCGGACCTTCGACCGCGTCGGCCCCGCCGGGCTCGGCCGCACGGGCCGCCAGGGCCTTGATGACGGGGTGGCGCGGATTGATCTCGAGGATGCGCGCGCTTTCCTTGTCCAGTCGCTTGTGCAGCTTCAGCATGCGTTCCAGATGCATGTCCATGTCGCCGTCGCCGGCGACGAGGCAGACCGCGCTGTCGGTCAGGCGGTCGGTCTCGCGCACATCCTTGACCGCATCGCCCAGGGCCTGCTTGAGCGCGGCGACCAGGGTGCCGAGCGCGGCGCCCTCGACGGCGGTGGGCTTCTCGGCCTCGGGCTTGTCGGCATCGGCGTCGGCACCCTTGATGGCGCCGAGATCGGCCCCGCCGCGGGTGACGCTGCGGAACGGCTTGTCCTGGAAGGACGGCACCATCGACAGCCAGAAATCGTCGACCGAATCGGTCAGCAGCAGCACTTCGACGCCCTTGGCGCGGAAACCTTCGAGCTGCGGGCTCTTCTTCAACGAATCGAGATCGTCGCCCGAGATCGTGTAGATGGCGTCCTGGCCCTCCTTCATCCGCTCGACGTACTGGCCGAGCGACACCCAGCCGTCATCGGCGGTGGTGCGGAAGCGGGCGATCTTCAGGATGCGCTCGCGCAGTTCGCTGTCCTCGTAGATGCCTTCCTTCAGCACCGCGCCGAAATCGGCCCAGAAGGTCGCGAAGGCCTCGGGCTCCTTGTCGGCCTTCTTCTCCAGTTCGGAGAGCACCCGCTTGGTCAGGCCCTGGCGGATCTTGGCGACCACCGGGTTGTGCTGCAGCATCTCGCGGCTGACGTTGAGCGGCAGGTCGGCCGAATCGACGACGCCGCGCAGGAAGCGCAGCCAGCCCGGCACCAGCCCTTCGCAGGAATCGGTGATGAAGACGCGGCGGACATAGAGCTTCACGCCATGCTTGCGCGCCGGGTCGAACAGGTCGAACGGCTTCTGCGTCGGCACGAAGAGGAGGAGGTTGTATTCCAGCGCGCCCTCGGCATGGGCGTGGATGGTCGTCCACGGCTCGTCGAAGGCGTGGCTGACGTGGTGGTAGAATTCCTTGTACTGCTCGGGCGTGACTTCCGACTTCGAGCGCGTCCACAGCGCCGAGGCGGTGTTGATCACCTCGTCCTTGTCGTCCTCGCGCAGCTTGATCGGCAGGGCGATATGGTCGGAGTAGGTGCGCACGATCTGGCGCAGACGGTGGGATTCGAGGAATTCCTCCTCGCCGGCGCGCAGGAACAGCGAGATCGTGGTGCCCCGGCCCGCACGCGTCGCCTCGCCTACGGTGAAGCTGCCGGTGCCGTCCGACACCCACGCCCAGGCCTCGTCCTGCCCGGCGCGGCGAGATACCACCTCGACCTTCTCGGCGACCATGAAGGCCGAATAGAAGCCGACGCCGAACTGGCCGATGAGCTTGACGTCCCGGGCGGCATCGCCGGTCAGCTGCTCGGCGAAGGCGCCCGAGCCCGAGCGCGCGATGGTGCCGAGATTGGCGATCAGCTCGTCCCGGGTCATGCCGATGCCGTTGTCGGACACGACCAGCACCTTGCGGTCCTTGTCGACCGACAGGGTGACGGCGAGGTCGGGGTCATCGCCCAGCAACTCCGGCGTGGTCAGCGCCTCGTAGCGCAGCCGGTCGCAGGCGTCCGACGCGTTGGAGACGAGCTCGCGCAGGAAGATCTGTTTTTCGCTGTACAGCGAGTGGGTGACGATATGGAGCAGGCGGGCGACTTCCGCCTGGAACTGCATGGTCTGGTCGGTCATCGGTCGGCTCTCACTGAGTCTTGGTCTGGTCGTCTTTTTTGGTGAAGGCGGCGAGGTTGCGCCGCAGCGCCTCGGCATCCGAGGAATTGAGCTGATAGGCCCAACCCGCGACCCGGGCTTTCAGATCCTTCACCGCGGTATCGGCCGCTTCGTTCGCCGGGGCATTGGTCTCGCGCGCCACCTCGACCCGGGCCCAGGGCTTGCCGTCCTGCTCCAGGATGTCGACGGTCGCCGTGATCCCGTTGGTGGTGACGTAGCGGGCATGGGCCGGCGCCTTGGCGAAATCGAGGCCGTCGGCCTTGCGCACGTCGTCGAAGTCGAGGAATTCCAGGACGCTCATCGCCCGGGTGACGGCCGCGGCGTCGGTCTTGTCGGCCGGCAGATCGGCGACCTGGAACTCGGGCTTGTCCGGCTGCGGCCGGAACAGCTTGACCGTTCCGTCCGGCCCGATCAGCTCGGCCTCGGCCATGTCGTCCTTCTTCAGCCTGACGATCGTGCGGTCCAGCCACTTGATCGGGTCGGCCTCGACCGCGACGGCGCCGGAAGCGAGCCAGGATTGCGCCTCGCCCTGCTTGCGGACATAGGTGCCGATGGTGGCGTAGGTATCGTTGGATTGGGTCTTGCCGACGATCAGGTCGGCCAGCGCCTTCCCGTCGGCCGCCTTCAGCGCCACCCGCTTGGCCTCGCCATCGGCCTTGGCCGGGTCGCCGACGCTTAAGCGGTCATACAGGGCGGGGTCGCTGGTGCGCGGCTCCAGCCCCTTGAGGTCGGCCAGCTGGAAGGCCAGCTTGGCGACCTTGTCGGTGGCCACGGGATAACCGCCCTTGGAGGCCAGACCCCAGCTCTCGCCCGTGCGGGTGATCGAGAACTGGTTGCCCTTGGCCTGGATGTCGACGGCCGCGACATCGCCGAGCTTGGCGGTCAGGCCGGGGAACAGGACGGTTTCGGCGGTTACGGGTGCGGTACGGTTGGCCCGGTTGACCACGGCGACGCCGGCGGCCACCGCGATCACGGCGGCACCGGCGAGCATCAGAGCGACATGACTTCCACGCATTGTCCTGATCTCCTCAATCCGCCTGCCGGCGCGACCGGCGCCGCTTCTGGCGGCGCACCGCCGCAAGGCCCAGTGCTGCGATCGCCACCAGGATCGGCACCAGCGCGATGTTGACGAAGGTGTAGGTGGTGGTCAGCCGCTCGATATCGGCGTTCAGCGCGCGCTGCACCTCGCGCAGCTGCTTGCGGGCCGAGGCGAGCTGCTTGCGGAATTCGTCCAGCGTCTTCTCGGTCTCGGCGGTCGCGATCTGCCCGCCCTTGGCCTGCGCACCGGCCTGCAGCTGGGTGATCTTCTTCTGGGTATCGTCGACCAGGGTCTTGAGCTCGGTCTCCTGCTGGACGAGGCGGCGATTGGCCTCGCGCCGCATCTGCTCGATCAGTTCGAACGGCCGCTGGGAGCCGGCGCGGCCGCGCAGCGAGATCAGGTCGGACGAGCCGGCCATGTTTTCGACGGCGTTCAGCACCAGGTCCGCGTTGGAGGCGAAGGGCACCGCCATGCGCTGGCCCAGGAAATCCTGGGTGCGCACCCAGAAGCGGTCGTCGAGCAGGTCGGAATCGGCGACCAGGATGACGTTGGCATCCTTGGCCGAGGCCTTGAGGTGTTCGGCCGCGGGCGCCGGGGCGGGCGGCGTCGCCGCCTGGCCTTCCGGCTTCGGCTCGTCCTTCGGCGGGCCGTCGGGGAAGGCCGAGACGACGGGGCCGGAGACGCGCGCGGCCATGACGTAGCGCGTGCCGGTCGGCTTGAAGTCGCGCAGCAGCGCGGTCGGATCGGGCTGGCCCTCGAGCTTCTTGGTGTCGAGCAGGGCTGCCTGGTCGGTCGACTGGATCAGCGGCACGAACGAGGTCTTCGCCCCCTCGACCGGCGACAGCGCGCCGGCCGAGGCGAAGTTCATGTTGCCGAGCTGGCCGGTGACCACGTCGCTGGCGGAGAAGTTCGCCGGGGGCAGGTTCAGCCAGGCGATGTAGTCGACCACCTGGCGGCCGCCGCCGGCCGCCGCGCCCCATTGCACGCGCTGGGCGATGGCTGCGTCGCCGACGAACTTCTGCGGCTCGAGCTTGACGCCGAGCGAGGTCAGTAGCGTGGGCAGCGAGCCGTCGAAATCGCCGCCCATCGGCGGCTGGCCGGTGCGCGGGTCGGGCAGGGTCGAGGCGACTTCCGAATACGGATCGAGGAAGGCGACGACCTTGCCGCCACGCATCAGGTACTGGTCGACCGCGTACTGAGCCTTGGGCTTCAGGCCCTTCGGATAGGCCAGCATGACGACGTCGACGTCCCTGGGGATTTCGGCGAAGTCGCCTTCCATCACCTGGACGTCGAACTGCTGGCGCAGCTGGGTCAGGACCGTGTAGGGCTGCGACTGGCCGCGCATCGCCGCCATCATGCCGCCGGGGCCGAATTCCATCGGCAGGGCGGTGAGCAGCGCGACCTTGGGCTTCTTGGGCGAGGTCAGCGCGAAGACGAGCTTGGTCAGGTCGTATTCGAGGAAGCGCTCACGCTGCTGGTCGAAGAAGCCGATCACCTGGCGGTCGTCGACCAGGTTGGTGCCGACCAGGCCGAAGTAGAAATTGCGGCCGGTCTGGTCCATCGGCACGCCGCGCACGCCGGCCGCGGCGGCGGCATCCTCGGCCTCCGAGAACGGTTCGGGGTCCGATATCTCCAGGCTCAGCCGGCCCTTCGACAGGTTGACGTATTCCTGCAAGAGGTCGCGGACGCGGTCGCCGTAGAGCTTCAGCTGCGGCACCTCGGCGGCGAGCCGTTCGGAGTAGTAGAGGCGCAGCTTGATCGGATCCTTGAGCGACCCGAGGATGTTCTTGGTTCCGCTCGACAGCGAATAGAGCTTGTTCTGCGTCAGGTCGAGACGGGTCGAGGTCAGCGTGGCGTCGGCCAGCACGTTGATGCCGACGAAGGCGACGGCTGCGGCGACCAGGGCGCCGGCGGCATAGATACGGCGGGACATCTTCAATCAGCCTTCTTCAGATCGACGACGATCACGGTCGCAACGAGCCAGGCGGCAATCAGCGAGACGAAGTAGATGACGTCGCGCAGATCGATGACGCCCTGGGTGATCGCGTTGAAATGCGTGATGATCGAGGTGGCGGCGACGATCGACAAAAGGCTCGGCGGCGCCCAGCCGGTGAAGAAGTTCAGGACCAGCGGCGACCCGGCGACGGTGAACAGGAAGCAGATCACCACGCCGACGACGAAGGCGATCACCTGGTTGCGGGTGACCGCCGACAGGCAGCCGGCAATGGCGAGATAGCCGCCGGCCATCAGCGCCGCGCCGACATAGGATGCCAGGATCACGCCGTGATCCGGCTGGCCCAGCTTGGACACCGTGATCCACAAGGGGAAGGTCAGGGCCAGGGCGACGATCGCGAAGGCCCAGGCGGCGAGGAACTTGCCGACGACGGCGCCGCCGATCGAGATCGGCAGGGTCAGCAGGAGTTCGATGGTGCCGGCCCGGCGCTCCTCGGCCCACAGCCGCATGCCGATGGCGGGCAGCAGGAACAGGAACAGCCAGGGCAGGTAGGTGAAGAACGGCGTCAGGTCGGCCTGGCCGCGCTGGAAGAACGAACCGACGTAGAAGGTGAAGATGCCGGCGACGAACAGGAAGACGATGATGAAGATATAGGCCAGCGGCGTGGCGAAATACCCGGCGAACTCGCGCCGGAAGACGGAAAGCGTACCGGTCATGCCGCGGCTCCCAGGGTGATGTTGCGGAAGGCGGCATCCAGCCGGCCCGGTTCGGCCAGCACGTTGCCGAAGCGCCAGCCGCCGGTCTTGCCCTCGGGCCGGCCCTCGGCGACGATGCGGCCGCGGGCGACGATGATGGCGCGGTCGCAGATCGCCTCGACCTCCTCCAGGATATGGGTCGAGATGACGATCGCCTTGTCCTTCTTCATGCGGCGGATCAGTTCGCGCACTTCATGCTTCTGGTTGGGGTCGAGACCGTCGGTCGGTTCGTCCAGCACCAGGATCGGCGGGTCGTGCAGGATGGCCTGGGCCAGGCCGACGCGGCGCTTGTAACCCTTCGACAAGGTCTCGATCGGCTGCTCCATCACCGAGCCGATATGGGTCTCGGCGACGACGGCGGCGATGCGCTTCTTCAGCGTCGCGCGGTCGAGGCCGCGGGCCCCGCCCACGAAGGCGAACAGGCTGGCCGGGGTCATGTCGGGATAGGCCGGCGCGCCTTCCGGCAGGTAGCCGATCAGGCGCTTGGCGGCCAGCGGGTCTTTCGCCAGGTCGGTGCCGCCGACGGCGATCGAGCCGGCGGTCGGGTCGAGGAAGCCCGTGACCATCTTCATCGTCGTCGACTTGCCGGCGCCGTTGGGGCCGAGAAAGCCCAGGACTTCGCCCTTGGCGACCTGCAGGGATATGCCCGCGACGGCGGTAAAGTCGTCGAAACGCTTGACCAGGTCGCGGATTTCTATCATCGCCGTCATTGACCGACCCATCTCCCGATTTGGGGGCTCTGACGGCCCCCGGTTTTGCGGCTGGCTAGATAAGGAGATTTGCGTGACGCTTCAAGAGGGTCGAGCCCGCGACTGGCTTCGCTTGCCCGACACTGCCGAACCGGCACCGCCATCTCCCTGTGTGAATGTCTGTCGCCTCGACGAGGCGCGGGTTTACTGCATCGGCTGCCATCGCAGCCGCGACGAGATCCGGGCGTGGCGCGACGCCGACCCGGTGACCAAGCGGGCGATCCTGGCATCCGCCGCGACCCGGGCGGCTCAGCTGGCATAGCGCTTCAGGTATAAGGGCAGCCCGGCCGCGACGAAGACGACCTCGTCGGCCACCGCCGCGATCTGCTGGTTCAGCCGCCCTTGGGCGTCGCGGAAACGGCGGGCCAGCGCGTTTTCCGGCACGATGCTCAGGCCCACCTCGTTCGATACCGCGACGACCGGGCAGGCGCAGGCCTTCAGCGCCGTCTCCAGGCCGTCGCAGGCGGCCGCGACGTCCCGCTCGGCCAGCATCACGTTCGACAGCCACAAGGTCAGGCAATCGACCAGCAGGAGGCGGCCCTGGCGCCCCTCGGCCGCGATGGCGGCGCCCAGGTCGATCGGCGCCTCGACGGTCGGCATGCCCTGGCGCTCGGCCTGGTGCAGCCGGATACGCTCGGCCATCTCGTCGTCATAGGCCTGGGCGGTCGCGACATAGACGGGGGCGAGCCCCGAGGCTTCCGCCCGGGCGAGGGCGAAGCGGCTTTTGCCGGAACGGGCACCACCGAGAATGAGGCTGAGGCGGGGGGCGGTCATGGCGCCGGGACTGTGGCCCGCCACCGTGACCGATGCAATCGTTCGGGCGGCTTCGTCAGATTAAAAACTCTTCATCTGGCGCCTTGCCCGGGTATTGATTCTAATATAATAGAAAAATTCTCGAATCGGAGGTCCAATGGACGAGATCGACGCCAGGATTGCCAAGCGGCTGAAAGGCTGGCGCCAGGCGCGCGGCCTGACGCTCGACCAGCTCGCCGATCGCTCGCAGGTGTCGCGGGCAATGATCTCGCGGATCGAACGCGGCGATTCCAGCCCGACGGCCACCTTGCTCGGCCGCCTCTGCGCCGGGCTCGGCGTCACCCTGTCGATGCTGATGGCTGCGGTCGAGGAGGCGGGGCCGACGCTGTTGCGCGCGGCCGACCAGCCGGTCTGGCGCGATCCCGAAACCGGGTTCCTGCGCCGCGCGGTGTCTCCCACCGGCATCGGCGTACCCGTCGATATCGTCGAATCGACCCTGGTGCCGGGCACCAGCCTCGGCTATCCGCCCTCGCCCTGGGCCGCCCAGCATGTGCTGGGCCAGGAGGGCGAACTGACCGTCACGCTGGGCGAGGGCGAGCGGATGGACACCCTGGTCATCGGGCCGGGCGATTGCGCCCATTACCGGCTGGACCGCTCGACCACGCTGAACAACCGGGGCCTCGTGCCCTGCCGCTATCTCGTCATTCTCTATCGCCGCGAGGGCAGCCTGCCATGATCATCGAAACCCTGACATCGGACCGCTACGCAGCCGCGCTCGACGACATGGCCGCGGTATTGCAGGACGCCGTGGCCAGCGGCGCCTCGGTCGGCTTCGTCATGCCGTTCACCGTGGCCGAGGCGCGCGACTTCTGGGCCGGCTTCAGCGGCCAGGTGGCGGCCGGCACCCGCATCGTCACCGTCGCCCGGGACGCCACGGGGCGCATCGTCGGCACGGTGTTCGTCAACCTCGCCACCCCGAAGAACCAGCCGCATCGCGCCGATCTGGGCAAGCTCCTGGTCCATCGCGACGCGCGGGGGCAGGGTCTGGCGCGCCGGCTGATGGCGGCGGCCGAGGCGGAGGCGGCGAAGGCGGGGAAAACCCTGATCACGCTGGACACCCGGATCGGCGACCCGGCGGAAGGCCTCTACGACCGGCTCGATTATGTCCGGATGGGCGTGATCCCGCGCTATACCGTCGATGGCGACTGCGTGTTCTTCTACAAGCACATGGCCTGAGAAAGCCGGCATCCGGGGAAGGCGCGCTGCGGGTTGCCACGCTTAGATCAAAGACTTAGAGACCGAGGATCGCGCGCGCGACGTCGAGCGAGGCAGCCTGATGATGGGCGCGCAACTCGCGGCTGGGAAGGAGGTCGGGGATCTGGATCACGGTCTTGGCGCCCGCCGCCAGCGCGGCTCGCACGCCCAGGTCGCTGTCATCCAGCGCCACGCAGTCCGCAGGATCCAGGGCAAGCCGTCGGGCGGCCTCGAGGTAGACATCGGGCGCCGGCTTTCCGTGCTCGACCAGGTCGATGCCGACCACGGCATCGATGCGGTCGCGCAGACTCGTCTGGCCGAGCTTCCACTCTGCCCGGGCGGTGATGCCATTGGTGGCGACTGCGCGCGGCAGGCGATGCTTGTCCAAGGCATCGAGGAAACCGGCGACACCCGGCATGAGCGGTATTCCCTGCTGCATGCGGGCATGGAGGGCGTCATTCCACGCTGCATCCAGCGCCGCGGCGTCGACGTCGATGCCCAGTTCCTGGTTGATGAGACGGGCATTCTCGGCTTGCGGAATCCCGACCAGCCGCCTGAAGAAGCATGGCGCCACCTCATGACCCAGGCTGCGCAGGACGGCAGGTCCGATCTCGACTTGAAGCCGTTCGGTATCGAGCAGCAGGCCGTCCAGATCGAGGAGGACGCCGGAGAATCCCGACGTCACCTCGCGTCTGCCTGGAATCGGGTGACGACCGTGGTGCCGGTGCCCTGGAAGCTGTTCATCGAGACCAGGGCATCGATCGATTCCTGCAGGCTGATCCTCTTGCCGACGAGCAGTTCGGGCTTCAGCTTGCCGGACAGGATCATGGGCATCATCACGTCGTAACGATGTGCCTGCATGCCATGGCTGCCCAGGATCTCCAGCTCATGGGCCACGATCCGGCTCATCGGCACGGCGGGCGTACTGTGATCGCCGAGCATCAGCCCGACCTGCACATGCTTGCCCCGACGGCGCAGGTTCAGGATCGAATTGAAGCAGGTCTGCGGATGGCCGAGGGCATCCAGCGAGACATGGGCACCGCCCCCGGTGACATCCATCACGGCCTGGACGACATCGGCGACGGCTGCCGCGTTGACGGTCGCGGCCGCACCAAGCCGTCTGGCCAGCGCCAGCTTGTCCTCGGCAAGATCGATGGCGACGACATTGGCGCCGAGCGCATTGGCGATCATGATGGCGGCCAGGCCGACACCGCCGCAGCCGTGGACGGCGACCCACTGGCCTGCCACCACCTTGCCTTGATCCACGACGGCCCGGAACGAGGTCACGAAGCGGCATCCCAGGCTGGCCGCCGTGGCGAAATCGACCGATTCGGGCAGGCCGACCAGGTTCAGGTCGGCGTTGTGGATCGAGACGAACTCCGCAAACGATCCCCAATGGGTAAAGCCCGGCTGGAACTGGTTGTGGCAAACCTGCTGTTGGCCGGCATGGCATTCGGGACAGCGGCCGCAGCCGCCGACGAAGGGCACGGTGACGCGGTCGCCGACCTTCCATTTGCCGACATCCCTGCCGATCGCCACCACGATCCCGGCCAGTTCGTGGCCCGGTACGTGCGGCAACACGATATCGGGATCGTGACCGACCCAGCCATGCCAGTCGCTGCGGCAAACCCCCGTCGCCTCCACCTTCACCACCACGCCATGCGGCTGTGGCGCGGGCTCGGGCAGGGTGACCAGTTTCGGCCGTTGGTTGAAGGCTTCGTACAGGACGGCTTTCACGGGCTTACTCACCTCTGCGGCATTGTTCGATCACCGGAATCATAGACCGGGATGGGTGGAAGCCCTTTGCCAAAATCCCTGTCAATGTCGCTTTTGCGGAAGCATTCTACCCAGATAGCGGTCATATCGAGAGGATTCATGCGAAATGAACGACATCGACAGGATAGATGCCGAAATCCTCAGCCGGCTTCAGCGGGATGGGCGGCTCTCGAACGCCAAGCTGGCCGCGCAGCTCTCCATGAGCGAAACGCCATGCTGGCGCCGGCTGAGGCGGCTCGAGGAAAGCGGGATCATCGAAGGCTACCAGGCTGTCCTGAACCGTCGGGCACTGGGCCTGGGCGTCATGGCCTTCGTCCAGCTCGGCTGTGCGCAGCATGATGAGAAAGTCACCAGGGAATTCCATCTGGCGGTCCAGAACAGCGCCAACGTCCTGTCCTGTCACAATACGACGGGCGAAGCCGACTACCTGCTGGTGGTCGTCGCCAGGGATCTCGACGACTACAGCCGGTTCGTGGAAAGCGTCCTGAGGCACCTGCCGGGCGTCACCAGCATCCGCTCGAACCTGTCGCTGCGCGAGTTGAAGTCGTCCAACCAGTTGCCGATCATGACCGGAGACCCGAGCCGCCCGCTGCGCGAGCCGTGAGGGGATTTCAGGCGGGTTCCGGCTTTCCTGATGCGGCGGCGGGCAAAAAGCACCGCCCGCCCCGCGGGGGATCAACGGGGGCGGGCGGCAATCTTTGCAACCGTCGTTTTCAAGAGGATGAGCGGAAGCCGGGCCGACGCCTCTCCGACAGGGGGGGGAGAGTGGAGAGT
>JAEYTW010000280.1 GCA_023433835.1 Pseudomonadota bacterium
GCCCAAGGTTTGGGCAGATGGCCGGCCCTGAGGGGACCGCACATTGACGATCACCCAATCGTCGCTAGATAGTCTGGGGCGATGATCCAAGAGCTGAGCGAGCGCAGCCGGGAAATCTTCCGGCTCATCGTCGAATCTTATTGCGAGACCGGGACGCCGGTCGGTTCGCGCTTCCTGTCCAAGCGTCTCGACCACAAGCTGTCGCCGGCCTCGATCCGCAACGTCATGGCGGATCTGGAGGAAGCCGGGCTGATCTTTGCCCCCCATACCTCGGCCGGCCGCCTGCCGACCGAGATCGGGCTGCGCCTGTTCGTCGACGGCCTGATGGAAGTCGGCAACCTGACCCAGCGCGAGCGCGACGAGATCGAGGCGCGTTGCGCGGCACGCGGCCGCCCGTTCGACGACATGCTGGGCGAGGCGACCCAGATGCTGTCGGGACTGTCGGGCTGCGCCGGGCTGGTCTATGCGCCGAAGGGCGATGCACCGCTGCGCCAGATCGAATTCATCCAGCTCGGCCCCGGCCGCGGCCTGGTCGTGCTGGTCACCGAAACCGGCGCGGTCGAGAACCGCCTGATCGAGCTGCCGCTGGGTGCCTCGCCCTCGGCCCTGGTCGAGGCCGCCAATTTCCTCACCGCCCGGCTGCGCGGCCATTCGATCGGCGATGCCCGCGGCCTGCTCGCCGCCGACCTGGCCCAGCGCCGGGCCGAGCTCGACGAATTGTCGGCCAAGGTGGTCGAGGAGGGCCTGGCGGTCTGGTCGGGCGATTCGCACCATTCGTCGCTGATCGTGCGCGGTCAGTCGAAACTGTTGAACGACATCGCCGCGGTCGAGGATCTCGAGCGCATCCGTCTCCTGTTCCAGGAACTGGAGCAGCGCGAGGACATGCTGCGCCTGGCCGAGCTGGCCGAGGGCGCCGAGGGGGTGCGCATCTTCATCGGATCGGAAAACAAGCTGTTCGGCCTCACCGGCTGCTCGCTGGTCGTCGCCCCCTTCCGCAACAGCCAGCAGCGTATCGTCGGGGCGATCGGCGTCATCGGCCCGACCCGGCTGAACTATGCCCGCGTGATTCCCATGGTCGATTTCACCGCCCAGGTGGTCGGCCGGCTGACCGGTTGAGCCGATGGCCGAGGAACCCAGGCAGCCGGAAGAACCCAAATTCGAGTTGAAGAAGATCAGCCAGCAGGAGCTGACCCCGATCCTGAAAAGCCACCAGGATTTCGTGCGCGGCAAGATGGGCGGCCGCCGCGCCCAGCTGGCCCTGCACGACCTGACCCATCTGTCCCTGCGCGACTTCGACCTGTCGAACGCCGATTTTTCCGGCGCCGACATGCGCAGCGCCGACCTGCGCCGCACCAAGCTCTACGCCGCCACGCTGTTTGCGACCGACCTGCGCGATGCCCGCATGCAGGGTTGCGACCTGACGCGCGCCGACCTGCGCGGCGCCTGCTTCCGCGGCGCCGACATGTCGGATGCGACGCTGGCCGAGGCCGACCTGCGCGACGGCACGCTGATGCGGCGCGACACCAAGGGCAACCTGGTCTCGGTCCGCTTCGACACCACGGCCGCCAACATGGCCCAGGCGCGGCTGAAGCGCGCCAACCTGACCGGCGCCAAGATGAACGGCGCCTTCGCGGTGCAGACCGACCTGACCGACTGCAACCTGACCAACGTCAAGATGATCCGCACCGACCTGTCCTATGCGGATCTGTCGGGCTCGAACCTGCGCGGGGCCGACCTGACCGAGGCGGTGCTGGTCGGCACCATCCTGCATGGCGCGATCCTGTCCGGCACCATCCTGACCTCGGCCAACCTGGAGAACGCCGATCTCTGCGGCGCGATGCTCGAGGCCGTCGACCTCTCCCGCGTCGATCTGTCGCGCGCGCTGCTGCCGCGCAGCCTCGACCAGCTCGGCGCGACCATCGCCGAAGTGGTGCAGAACCATAACGACTGGATCTTCTCGGGCGGGCAGAAGGGCAAGCGGGCCGAGCTGTCGCGCTACGACATGCAGAAGCAGAACCTGTCGTCGCTGATGCTGTCGGCCGCCGATCTCAGCCACAGCCTGCTGGCCGGCGCCGACATGATGGCGATCAACCTGATGATGGCCAATCTGTCGGGCTGCGACCTGCGCGAGGTGGCGCTGAACCAGGGCGACCTGCGCGGTGCCAACCTCAACCGCGCCAACCTGACCGGCGCCAGCCTCGTCGGCATCCGCGCCACGCCGGTGCCGATCACCGGCACGCTGAACGCCGCCTGGCCCGCCCATTTCGAGGATGCCCGGATGGCCGGCGTCGACCTCTCGGGCGCGGTGCTGCGCAAGGCGCGCATGCCGCGGGTCGACTTCACCCGCGCCCGGCTGCGCGACGTCGACTTCACCGGCGCCGACCTGCAGGACGGCATCTTCGACGGCGCCGACCTGCGCGGCGCGATCCTGGAAGGCGCCGACCTGCGCGGCGCGCGGGGCTTGAAGCTCGATTGAGATTCTGAATTTTTCTCGTTTAATATCAATCTTATAGGACCGAACATTCTCTTGAAGAATGTCGGGTTTTCGCCTACTTTGGATGTCGGGTTTTTGCAGAGCTCGGCGCATGGCCAGACGAAAAACGCTGTACGATAAGGTCGCCGCACGCATCGCCCGCAAGCGGGATGATGTGTTCTTGACCCGCGAATTCGCCGATCTGGGTGGCGAAGACCAGGTATTGCGCGCGTTGCGCACCTTGGTGCGGGAGGGTCGTCTGATGCGCCTGGGTTATGGCGTATACGGCAGGGCCGTGGTCTCGTCCCTTTCGCAGAAACCCATCCTTCACAGCGCCAACGGCTTCGCCGGCGCTGCCCGTCAGGCGCTCACCAAACTTGGTGTCGAGTGGGAGCCGACGGCAGCGGAGAAAGCCTACAACGAGGGACGTTCACGCCAGATCCCCGCCAATCCCGTCTTGCGCGTGAAGGGGCGCTTCTCGCGGCAACTCCGGTACCGGGATATGGAGCTGGTAGTTGAGAAATAAGCCGAGCCTGCAACAACTGCTGGAAGTTCAGGAACACTTCGGCTTACCGAGCCCGGCGCTCGTCGAAAAAGACTGGTATGTCGTCCAGGCACTCGCGGCCATCCTGACGGCTGATATCGCTCCGTTCATGCTGGTGTTCGGTGGCGGAACAGCGCTCGGCCGCGCACATCGCCTCATCCACCGGATGTCGGAGGATATCGACCTGAAAATTATCGGCGACCGAGAGCCGACCCGAGCACAGCTGCGCACAATTCGCGAGAAGATCACCGCGGCGCTTCTCGGTACCGGGTTTCAGTTCAATCCCGAAAATCCTGACCATCGTGCGTCACGAAACAGCAGCCGCTATACGCTCTACAATTTACCGTATGAACCAATCAACCGTGGCGAAGGCGTGCTTCGTCCCGAGATCAAGATCGAAACAGCGGTCTGGCCACTGCATCAACCAGCGGTGATCTTGCCGGTATCGTCTTTCGTTGCGGAAGCCTATCGGCAGGTGCCCGAACTCGTGGCAGCACCTTGTGTGGCCATTACACAGACGGCGGCCGAGAAAATGGTCGCATTGACACGCCGGGTGGCGGCGGAAACGGGTTTGCCCGCCCACGAACGCGACTCGACGCTGATGCGCCACATCTACGATATCCATGTGATCCGGGGGCAATGCGATCCTGCCCTGGTTGTCGCCATGGCGCGGGAGATCATGAATAGGGATGCCGAGGAATTCGGCAATCGGTCACCCGCCTACCGGGATGACTGCGTCGGCGAAACCTATCGCGCTTTTGATGCGCTGGTGACAGACAACACCTACGCAACACAATACGTCCAATTCAGGCGCGATATCATTTTCGGGGAGGCGGTCGAATACGAGACAGCGCTTGCTACGCTGGGCGACTTTCTCGCCAGACTGCCGGATTAGCCGGTGAGGCTTTTGACGAATGCCAGAAACGCCCTGAGCGGCGCCGGCACCAGCCGGCGGCCGGGATAATAGAGGAACGGGCCGGGGAAGCTTTGCCACCACGGCTCCAGCAGCGGCACCAGCGCGCCGCTGTCGAGATGCGGGCGCAGCCAGTCCTCGAACAGGTAGATGACGCCGCTGCCGGCGAGCGCCGCGGACACCGCCAGGTCGGTGGCCGGGCCGGCCTGCACGATCAGCGGCCCGGCGGGATCGATCTGCACCACCTCGCCGCAGCGCTCATATTCCCAGATATCCATCGCGCCGCTGGAAAAGCGGCCGCGCAGGCAGACATGGTCGAGCAGGTCGCGGGGATGAAGCGGCGGCTGGCGGGCGGCGAGATAGGCCGGCGCGGCGGCGGTGGCGAATCGCTGCACCCGCGGGCCGATCGGCACGGCGATCATGTCCTGCTCGAGCCGCTCGCCGTAGCGGATCCCGGCATCGCACCCGGCGGCCAGCACGTCGACGAAGCTGTCCTCGGCCATGATCTCCAGCCGGATGTCGGGATAGGCGGCCAGGAAGCCCGGAATGATGTCGGGCAGCACGAGTCGCGCGGCGCTGACCGGCACGTTGAGGCGCAGCGTGCCGGCCGGCCGGTCGCGGAAGCCGTTGACCACGTCGAGCGCGGCATCGACCTCGGCCAGCGCCGGCCCGAGCCGTTCCAGCAGGCGGACGCCTGCCTCGGTCGGCACGACGCTGCGGGTGGTGCGGTGCAGCAGGCGGACGCCAAGCCGCGCCTCCAGCCGGCGGACCGCTTCGCTCAGGCCGGAGGGACTGGCGCCCGTCGCGCGCGCCGCATCGCGAAAGCCGCGCGCGCGGGCGACGCTGACGAAGGCATCGAGATCGCTGAGATCAGCCATTGTCCGTATTTTCGTACAGCCCGTACGGATAATGCCCGGTTATCGCGCAACGGTACAGCGGCTAGGTTAGACCCATCAGACAAGGAGACTTCCATGCCCAATCTCGACAAGGCCGGCACCCATATCCTCGGCGATCGCACCGTGAAGCGGCTCGGCTATGGCGCGATGCAGCTCGCCGGGCCCGGCGTCTACGGCCCGCCGAAGGACCGGGCGGCCGCGGTCGCGGTGCTGCGCGCGGCGATCGAGGCCGGCGTCGACCATATCGACACCAGCGATTTCTACGGGCCGCACGTCACCAACCAGATCATCCGCGAGGCGCTGCACCCCTATCGCGACGACCTCGTCATCGTCACCAAGGTCGGCGCCCGGCGGGGTGAGGACAAGTCGTGGAACCCGGCCTTCTCGGCCGCCGACCTTACCCAGGCGGTGCACGACAACCTGCGCAATCTGGGGCTGGAGCAGCTTCACGTCGTCAATCTGCGGCTGATGTTCGACGTCCACGGCCCGGCCGAGGGACCGATCGAGGACAAGCTGACCGTGCTGGCCGATCTGCAGGCCCAGGGCCTGATCCGCCATATCGGGCTGAGCAACGCCACGGCCAGGCAGATCGCCGACGGGCGCAAGATCACCGAGATCGCCTGCGTGCAGAACCAGTACAACCTGGCCCATCGCGGCGACGACGCGCTGATCGACGACCTCGCGGCCCACGGCACGGCCTATGTGCCGTTCTTCCCGCTGGGCGGATTCTCGCCGCTGCAATCCGCCGTCCTCGATGCCGTGGCGGGCAAGCTCGGCGCGACGCCGATGCAGGTGGCGCTGGCCTGGCTGTTGCGACGGTCGCCCAACATCCTGCTGATCCCCGGCACGTCGTCGGTGGCGCATCTGCGCGAGAACCTGGCCGCGGCCGCGCTGGAACTGCCGGCGGAGGTCATGGCCGAACTCGATGCCGTCGGCACCTGAACCGTCTGAAATCGCGGCAGAAAACCTCTCCCGCCCCCTTTTTTCCGGGCGGGAGAGTCGCTAAATATGCGGCCATGACCGACAGCACCAATGCCCCCGACGCGGCCGCGCCGCAACCCGAACAGAATGCCGCGGCCGGCCAGCCGGCTGACGCCGCCGCCGGCACGCCCGACCCGATCGCCGCCGCCCAGGCCCTGGCCGAGCGCCTTGCCGCCGCCGAGGCCGAGATCGTCGAGCTGAAGGATCGCGCGCTGCGCGCCGCGGCCGAGGTCGAGAACACCCGCCGCCGCCTGGAGCGCGACAAGGACGAGGCGGTGAAGAACGCCGCCGGCCGATTCGCCCGCGACATCCTGCCGGTGGCCGACAACCTGTCGCGCGCCCTGGCCTCGATGCCGGCCGACGCCGAGCTGAGCGAGCCGGTGAAGAACGTGCTGACCGGCGTCGAGATGACCGAGCGCGAGCTGCTGAACGTGTTCGAGCGGCACGGCATCAAGCGCATCGATCCGCGCGGCGCCCGGTTCGACCCGAACCTGCACAATGCGATGTTCGAGGTCGACGACCCGTCGCACCCCGCCGGCACCGTCGTCCACATGGTCTCGTTCGGCTACACCATCGGCGGCCGCCTGCTGCGCGCCGCCGAGGTCGGGGTCTCCAAGGGCGGCCCGAAGGCCGAAGCTGCGGGCATCGATACCCAGGCCTGACAGCTTACAGCTGCTTAAGACAGCGGCTGCATCGTTGTCATGATGCGCCGCTGTCCTTTATGGTGCCGGGCATGAGTGCTGCCGCCGAAACCAGCCGCCGCGGCCTGATCCTGGTCGCCGAAGACGACCCGACCAGCCGCAAGATGGTCAGCCGCCTGTTGCAGTCGGCGGGATTTGCCGTCGTGCCGGCCGAGGACGGCGGCGTGGCGGTGGCCCGCTTCGCCGACCAGGCGGTCGACCTGGTGCTGATGGATCGCTACATGCCCGAGGTCGACGGCCTCGACGCGACGCGCGCGATCCGCTCCAGCCGGCGGGGCGAGACCATCCCGATCATCGGCCTGACCGGCGATACCGAGCCCGAAGATATCGCGGCCTGCGAAGCGGCCGGCATGGACCTCGTTCTGGGCAAGCCGGTCGATCTCGACGAACTGCTGGCCGTGATCGAGACGGCGCTGGCCGGTACGCCGGAAACGACGGCGCCCCAGGCCCGGGCCACGACCGAGGAGGCCGAGCCCGATTTCGACCCGGCTGTCATGGCTGCCCTGATGGCCCGCTTCGGCCGCCCCGGCCTGGCCGACCTGATCGACGCCGCCCATGAAAGCATGCAGATCGCCGCCGAGGCGATCGCCTCGGGCGATCCGGTCCGGCTGACCCGCGCCGGCCACTCGCTGAAAAGCGCGGCTTCCCAGCTCGGCCTCAGCGGACTGTCGCGGGTCTGCCGCGCGGTCGAGGCGGCAAAGGGCGATCCCGCCCTGGGCGCCCGGCTGCAGGCGGCATTGGCCGAGGCGCGCGCCACCATCGCGCTGAACCGGCCGGATCTCGCCTGATGATCCTGTCATCCTCCCGCGGCCGTCCGGCCCAGACCCTGATCAATTTCGCCGAGATCCGGGTGCTGATGGCCGAGGACGAGCCGTTTTCGCGCAAGCTGCAATTGCAGGCCCTGGGCGAGCTGGGGTTGAACCAGTTCATCATCGCCCAGAACGGCCGCGAAGCGATCGAGCATCTGCAGAGCCCGCTGGTCTTCGACCTGATCCTGTCGGACTGGAACATGCCCGAGGCGACCGGCATGGAAGTGCTGCGCGCCGCCCGCCGGCTGCGTCCCAAGGCCACGTTCGTCATGCTGACCGCCCGGACCGACGCCGAAGCCGTCCATGCCGCGCTGTCGGCCCAGGTCGACGGGTATGTCGCCAAACCGTTCTCGGTGCCCCAGCTCCGCCTGCGGCTGATCACCGCCTTCCGCAACGCGGAGAAACGCAATGCCCATATCTGACCCTCAGGACGCAAGCACCGCGTCGTTCGGCATGCGCGAGGTGCCGCGGGCCGAGAAAGCCCGGCTGGTGCGCGGCGTGTTCGACAGCGTCGCCCGGCGCTACGACATCATGAACGACCTGATGTCGGGCGGGGTGCATCGCCTGTGGAAGGATGACTTCGTCGCCTCGCTGCGGCCGCGGCCCGACTGGCGCGTGCTCGACGTCGCCGGCGGCACCGGCGACATCGCCTTCCGCATGCTCGATGCCGCCCCCGGCATCGGCGTCACCGTGCTCGACATCAACGAACGCATGCTGTCGGTCGGCCGCGACCGCGCCATCGACCAGGGCCGCTTCGACGGCCTGCAATGGGTCGTCGGCGATGCCGAGAAGCTGCCGATCGAATCGTCAAGCCTCGATGCCTATACGATCGCCTTCGGCATCCGCAACGTCACCGACATCCCGGCCGCCTTGGCCGAGGCGCGCCGCGTGCTGCGCCCGGGCGGGCGGTTCATGTGCCTCGAATTCTCGACCGTCGAATGGCCGATCCTCGACCGGATCTACGATCGCTGGTCGTTCACCGCCCTGCCCTGGCTCGGCGCCAAGGTCGCGGGCGACGCCGAAGCCTATCAGTACCTGGCCGAAAGCATCCGCCGTTTCCCCGACCAGCGCCGCTTCGCCGGCATGATCGAGGCGGCCGGCCTGTCGCGCGTGACCTGGCGCAACCTGACCGGCGGCATCAGCGCGATCCACGCCGCCTGGCGCATCTGAGTTTTCGGCTCCAAGGGCGCGATCGATGATTCCGGCCATCCGCCATCTGCGCCGCCTGAACGAGATCGCGGCGACGCTTGCCCGCCACGACGCGCTGTTCCTGCTCGACGAGCTGCCGCTGCCGCCGGCGGTACTGATGGCGTGGCGGATCTATGCCGCGCTGCCGCGCCGGCCGGAAAGCGTCGGCCACCCGCCGGGGGTGCGCCTGGCCAATGCCTGCATGGCCCTGGGCCCGACCTTCATCAAGCTCGGCCAGCTGTTGTCGGTCCGCCCCGACGTGGTCGGGGCGGATGTCGCCGCCGCCCTCGGGCGCCTGCGCGACCGCCTGCCGCCCTTCCCCTTCACCGAAGCGCAAGCGCTGATCGAATCCGAGCTGGGCCAGCCGCTCACGGCGCTGTTCCAGTCGGTCGACCCCCAGCCGGTCGCCGCCGCCTCGATCGCCCAGGTCCATTTCGCCGTCACGGCCGACGGCCGGCCGGTGGCGATCAAGCTGCTGCGGCCGGGGGTCGAGGCGACGTTCCGCCGCGACCTCGATCTGTTCGAATGGCTGGCGGGGCTGGCCGAACGGCTGGCGCCGCGGCTGCGCCGGCTGCGGCCCCTGTCGGTCGTCGCCACCTTGCGCGAATCGGTGATGCTGGAGCTCGATCTGCGGCTCGAAGCCTCGGCCGCCGCCGAGCTTGCCGCGAACTTCGCCGATGACGACGATTTCCGCGTGCCGGTGGTCGACTGGCAGCGCACCGCCAAGCGCGTGATGACGATGGAGCGGATCGACGGCCTGCCCGTCGATGATGTAGCGGGGCTCGCCGCCGCCGGCCTCGACCTCCGGGAATTGTCGGCCAAGGTCATCCGCTCGTTCCTGAAGCAGGCGATGCAGCACGGCTTCTTCCATGCCGACCTGCATCACGGCAACCTGTTCGTCGACCGCGCCGGCCGCCTCGTCGCGGTCGATTTCGGCATCATGGGCCGGCTGGACCAGGCGACGCGGCGCTTCATGGCCGAGATGCTGCACGGCTTCCTGACCGGCGACTACGTCAAGGTCGCCGAGGTTCATTTCGCCGCCGGCTACGTGCCGCGCGACAAGTCGGTGCCGCTGTTCGCCCAGGCCGCGCGCGCCATCGGCGAACCGATCCTCGGCCGCCCGGTCACCGAGATCTCGGTCGGCCGGCTGCTCGGCCAGTTGTTCGAGGTCACCGAACTGTTCGGCATGCGGACCCAGCCGCATCTGCTGCTGCTGCAGAAGACGATGGTGACGGTGGAGGGCGTGGCCCGCACCCTCGATCCCCAGGTCAATTTCTGGGTGGTGTCGCGGCCCGTCGTCGAATCCTGGATGGGCGACCTGATCGGCCCGGCGGCGATCAAGGAATGGATCGTCCAGGGCCGGCGGCTGATCCGCCGGCTACCGGCGCTGGTCGAACGCCTCGACCATGTCGACCGGCTGATCGGCGAGAACGGCGGCGTCCGGCTCGACGACGAGTCGACCCGGCGCCTGGCCCAGGCCATCGCCGATACCAACCGCAGCCAGCGCTGGATGGGTTGGGCGATCGTCGTGCTGCTGGCGATCGTCCTGGCGATGACGATCCATTCGTACTGGAGCTGAGCCCGTCGGAACCGCCGGGTCAGCCCCGGCGGTGACGGACAGTCAGGGAAAATCAGGCTTCGACGAGGACGTAGCCGACGCCGCGCACGGTCTGCAGCTGGGCGGTCGAGCCGGAATTGGCCAGACGGCGGCGCAGGCGGTGGACCAGCACCTCGAGGCTGTTGGAGCCGTGACGGGCATTGTCGCCGTAGATCGCCTGGTCCAGCTCGAACTTGCCGATCGGCTCGCCGGCGCGGCGCAGCAGCAATTCCAGGAGTTCGCATTCGCGGCGCGACAGCACCAGCGGCTGGCCGCCGATACGCAGCGCGCGCAGGCGCGGTTCGAACACCAGGTTGCCGCAGCGCAGCGATTCGCCGCGCACCGCCTGGGCCCGGCGGGTCACCGCGCGGATGCGGGCGGCCAGCTCGTCGACGTCGATCGGCTTGATCAGGTAGTCGTCGGCGCCGAGATCGAGGCCGCGCACCTTGTCGGGCACCGTAAGGCGGTCAGACACGATCAGGATAGGCGTCAGGCCGTCGGCCACACGCACGTTGCGAATGAGATCGTCGCCGTCGCCGTCGGGCAGGGTCGGCTCGACCACCACGGCATCATAACGGTTATGGGCCAGCGCCTCCTCGGCGTCGGCGCGGGTGCCCCGGCCCTCGGCGGCGAACCCCAGCTTGTTCAAGCCGCTCAGCATGGTCTCGAGCAGCGGGGCCTTGTCTTCGATCACCAATACGCGCATCGCCGGCACCCCTTATGTGTTGTGGTGGCGTTTTTGCCGATCTTGAGCCGCAACACCCCCCGGCGCCGCAGCACAACTGACCAACGATGAGCAGACTGTAAGCCAACGATTTTCCAGCCTTCAAGCGAATAAAGTTGAATTTTAGGTAATTGTTGTTTGTTTACAGGTGGTTACAAAAAGAGACAATGCTTACGTCAGGAGTAAGTAATTTATCGATCAAGAATTGAGATCAATGCCAGATTCTACGCGCTATAGCTGCATATGGTTAAAATCACCATTGCCAGTCGTATCGAAGTGTATTAAACAGGAATTCACACTCCGAATGGAGATTTCCACGTGACGACCCAGCCCAGGCGCGTCCTGCTCGTCATCGCCGGCGGAATCGCCGCTTACAAGTCGCTTGAACTCATTCGCCGGCTCAAGGAACGCGGGGTCGCCGTGCGCTGTGTGCTGACACAAGCGGCGCGGGAATTCGTCACGCCGCTCTCGGTCGGCGCGCTGTCGGGCGATACGGTCTATGGCGAGCTGTTCGATCTCACCGACGAAGCGCAGATGGGCCATATCCAGCTGTCGCGCAGCGCCGACCTCGTGGTGGTGGCGCCGGCGACCGCGGACCTGATCGCGCGGATGGCGACGGGACGGGCCGACGATCTCGCCTCGACCGTGCTGCTTGCCACCGACAAGAAAGTCCTGATCGCCCCGGCGATGAACGTGCGGATGTGGAACCACCCGGCGACGCAGCGCAACCTCGCCACCCTGAAGCGCGACGGCATCCTGTTTGTCGGCCCGAATGACGGCGACATGGCCTGCGGCGAATACGGCCCCGGGCGCATGGCCGAACCCAATGAGATCGTTGCCGCCGTGATGGCCGAGCTCGGCCGCGGCGACGGCCCGCTGGCCGCCCGCCGCATCCTGGTCACGTCGGGGCCGACGCGCGAGCCGATCGATCCGGTGCGCTACATTTCGAACCATTCCTCGGGCAAGCAGGGCCATGCCATCGCCACCGCGCTGGCCGAGCTCGGCGCCCGGGTCCTGCTGGTCTCCGGCCCGGTCACCGTTCCCGATCCCCCCGGGGTCGAGACGCTGCATGTCGAAAGCGCGCGCGAAATGCTCGCCGCCTGCGAGGCGGCGTGCGAGGCGGGCCCGCCGCTGGATGCCGCGATCTTCGCGGCCGCCGTCGCCGACTGGCGCGTCGCGGGCGAAGCCCGCCAGAAGATGAAGAAGGATGGCCAGACCATCCCGGCCCTGACACTGACCGAAAACCCGGACATCCTGCATACCGTCAGCCGCCACCCGACCGCGCGGCCGCAACTGGTCATCGGCTTCGCCGCCGAGACCGAGAACCTGCTGCGCAACGCCGATGCCAAGCGCCGGCGCAAGGGTTGCGACTGGCTGGTCGCCAACGATGTCGGCACCGGTACCGGCACGTTCGGCGGCGATGAGAATTCCGTCCTGCTGCTGACCGAGGACGGCGTCGAGGACTGGCCCAAACTGACCAAAAGCGAGGTCGCGCGCCGCCTGGCGCGCCGCATCGCCGAACAACTCGCGCAAGGTTCCTGATCGATGAGTACCGATTCCCCCGTCGTCGCCGTGCGGCGGCTGCCCCATGGCCGCGACCTGGCCCTGCCCGCCTATGCCACGGCGGGCGCCGCGGGCCTCGACGTCGTCGCCGCCGTCGACGGCCCCGTCATCCTGGCGCCCGGCCAGCGCGAGATGATCCCGACGGGCCTCGCCATCGCGCTGCCTGCCGGCTACGAGGCGCAGGCCCGGCCGCGCGCCGGGGTCGCCGCCCCCCCCGGAATGA
>JAEYTW010000293.1 GCA_023433835.1 Pseudomonadota bacterium
GGCTAAGCCGGCCTGACGTCGGGGTAGTACTGCGGCGCCTCGCGCCGGTCGAACATGCCGTAATCGCGGATGACGCGGATGCGGCGGACGCGGGCGTCGGCCGGGCCCGTGAATCGCCGCGCCGCGCCATCGTCGCGCCAGGACAGCAGCAGCATGGTGTCGCCCGGCGTCAGCACCGCGTCGAACACGTCCCAGGCGACGAGGCCGGGCGCGTCTTCCCGGAGGCCGAGGCGGGCGGCGCGTTCGCCGGCCGAGCCTGCGGCCGGTCCGTCGATCAGCATCACCGTCTTGGCCAGGCCGACATCGGTCTCGTCCAGGCGTTGCTCGCGCAGGGGCTGGGGCGGGCTGGTATCGCTGGCGACTTCGCCGATCCGCAGGTGATAGTCGGCGAACACGACCGTCCGCCCTTGCTCCTGCGCCTCGTGATGCACCGCCTGAACGCGCCAGCGGACCAGCGACTTCTCGTCGCGCCAGCCGGACAGCGACAAGAGCAGGCCGTCGCGCGTCAGGCTGCGATAGCGGACATTGTCGACGAAGCCGTCCATCGCCTGCAGTTCGGGCCGCAGGCGCGCGGCATGGGCAAGATAGGTGTCCCACAGGCCCGGACGGATCCGGACCTCGAAGATGACGGCTAACATGAGGGAAGGTTTAGCGCGGAATCCCCGCGGCGCGCCAGACTGCGCGGCGGGCGATCAGGCACATGCCCGGCCGGGCGGCCAGTTCGGCGCGGGCCAGATCGATGGCTTCCTCGCGGCTTTCGGACGCCACCGTGGTGGCGAAATCCTCGACGCCGTCCCTGGTCATCCACGATGTGGTGACATGCCAGCGCGGCAGGCCGACTTCCTCGAGATCCTCGGCCGATATCGACAGGTTGGTCCAGGGATGCAGGCCCAGCATGCGCACCAGGCGCTGGCGATAGGCGCGCGCAGCCTGCTCGGGGCCGGGGGCCTCGATCACATCCTGCATCCGGAGGGGGCCGCGCTGGGAATCGAAGGCGAGAGAGCACAGGTAACGCTTTTTGGGAGACTCGATCAGGCCGATGACCGGTCGGGTCGACTCGATGGCCGTCGCGCTCATTTTTACTCCACCCTGAGGTACTGACATTGCCGGGCCGTAAACGCCCGGTCCGGCAATTGGTTGCGCAGCCTAGGGGGAAGTTGTTGCGCGGCTATGACGGCCAGAGCCAGGCGGCGCCGCGCACGCCCGAGCTGTCGCCGTGCATGGCTTTGACGACCGGGGTCGCGACCACGTCGCTGAAGACGTAGCGGGGCAGCAGGGCTGGCAGCTGTACGTAAGTGCTGTCCACGTTGGACAATCCGCCGCCCAGCACGATCACGTCGGGATCGACGATGTTGATCACCGTGGCGAGCGAGCGGGCGAGGCGGTCGAGCCAGCGGCCGAGCGTGGCCATCGCCGGGCCATCGCCGGCCTCTGCCGCCGCCACGACGGCATGCGCATCGCCCGAGCCCCCGTGGTCGCGGGCCAGGCCCGGCCCGGACAGGAAGGTTTCGACGCAAGCCCGCCGGCCGCAATAGCAGGCGGGGCCCGGGCGCTCGGCATCGCCGGGCCAGGGCAGCGGGTTGTGCCCCCATTCGCCGGCGATCGCCGTCGCGCCGCGCAACGGCTGGCCATGCACCACCAGCCCGCCGCCGACCCCGGTGCCGAGGATGACGCCGAACACCACCCCGGCACCCCGGCCGGCGCCGTCGGTCGCCTCGGACAGGGCAAAGCAGTTCGCGTCGTTTTCCAGCCTTACCGGCCGGTCCAGGCGATCGCCGAGGTCGCGATCGAGCGGATGGCCGATCAGGCAGGTCGAATTGGCATTCTTGACCAGGCCGGTGGCCGGCGAGATCGCGCCGGGAATGCCGACGCCGACCGTGCCACGCCGGCCGGTCGCGGCCTCCAGGCCGGCGACCAGCCCGGCGATCGCGTCCAGCACCGCCTCGTAACCGTCCTGCGCCGGCGACGGGATGCGCCGCCTGGCCAGCGCGGCCCCGTCGGGGCCGAGCGCGATGCCTTCGATCTTGGTGCCGCCGAGGTCGATGCCGATGCGCATGCCCGGCATTTCGACCGCCGGGCGGCTTCGGGTCAAGTGGTAGCGGGGGGCTGGTAATCCCGTGCCCGGGCCGCTAAACATAGGCGTCCGCGATGTCTCCCGCAGGGAATAGCGCCGGCATCGCCTACATCCCAATCGCATCAAAGCGCCAAATAAGGGAAGGTCCTCGAACCATGTATCCCGAAGTCCAGCTTCATATCGACGGCGTCTGGGGCCCCGGCGCCTCGGGCCGCAGCCAGCCCATCCTGAACCCCGCCACCGGCGAGCCGATCGGCAACGTTCCGTATGCCGACAAGGCCGATCTCGACCGCGCGCTCGCCGCCGCCGAGAAGGGTTTCCAGACCTGGCGCAGGATCTCGGCCTTCGACCGCTACAAGATCATGCGCAAATGCGCCGACGTGCTGCGCAGCCGCGCCGACGACATCGCCAAGGTGATGTCGATGGAGCAGGGCAAGCCGGTGGTCGAGGCCAAGGGCGAGACGCTGGCCGGCGCCGACGTCATCGACTGGTTCGCCGAGGAAGCCCGCCGCGCCTATGGCCGCGTCATCCCGGCCCGCGCCGACGGCGTCACCCAGCTCGTCATCAAGGAGCCGGTCGGCCCGGTCGCGGCGTTCACGCCGTGGAACTTCCCGATCAACCAGGCGGTCCGCAAGATTTCGGCGGCGCTGGCCGCCGGCTGCTCGATCATCATCAAGGGCCCGGAGGAGACCCCGGCCTCCTGCGCGGCGCTGATCCAGGCCTATATCGACGGCGGCATCCCCGCCGGCGTGATCAACCTGGTCTACGGCATCCCGGCCGAGGTTTCGTCCTACCTGATCCCGCATCCGATCATCAAGAAGATCACCTTCACCGGCTCGACCCCGGTCGGCAAGCACCTTGCCGCCCTGGCCGGCCAGCACATGAAGCGGGTGACGATGGAACTGGGCGGCCACGCCCCGGCGATCGTGTTCGAGGACGCCGACGTCGACACCGCGGTCAAGGTGCTGTCGGCCAACAAGTTCCGCAATGCCGGCCAGGTCTGCGTGTCGCCGACCCGCTTCCTGGTGCACGAGACGGTCTATGACCGCTTCGTCGACGGCTTCACCAAGTACGCCTCGTCGCTCAAGGTCGGCCCGGGCCTGGAGAAGGAAAGCCGCATGGGGCCGCTCGCCAACATGCGCCGCGTCGAGGCGATGGAGGGCTTCGTCGCCGACGCCGTCGAGAAGGGCGCGACCGTGCGTACCGGTGGCAAGCGCATCGGCAACGAGGGCTTCTTCTTCGAGCCGACCGTGCTGACCGACGTGCCGCTGTCGGCCCGCATCATGAACGAGGAGCCGTTCGGCCCGATCGCGCCGATCTCGTCGTTCAAGAATTTCGACGACGTGGTGGCCGAAGCCAACCGCCTGCCCTACGGCCTGGCGGCCTATGCCTACACCCAGTCGGAGAAGACCGCGACCGCCATCGGCGCCGCCGTCGAGAGCGGCATGGTGTCGATCAACCACCACGGCCTGGCCCTGCCGGAAGTGCCGTTCGGCGGCATCAAGGATTCGGGGTATGGTTCGGAAGGCGGCACCGAAGCCATCGAAGCCTACCTGAACACCAAGTTCGTCACGACCGCGACCATCTGATCGGACTGAACTGAAGGGGGGCGTCGCAGCCTGCGGGCTGCGG
>JAEYTW010000299.1 GCA_023433835.1 Pseudomonadota bacterium
TATTTTTATAAGACACAGGGGTGATGGGCATGCTGTCCGCCCCGGCGCAATCCCCAGCATTGTTCCGGCGCCAGCCGCGCCACCGGCGAACCGCCGCCGAAAGCCGCCGCCAGTTCCAGGTCGTTGCGCGACGGCGCGAAGACATAGAGGCCACCGGCCAGCGTGGGGAAGGATCGTTCGAGAAACGCCCCGACCGTCCTGCCGAGCTCGGCGATGGAATGGCAGCTTTGCAGGAAGCTCGCCATTTCGTTGACGTCGGCCACCTCGTTGCGTTCCCGCTCGATCTGGGCGACGGTCCGGCCGATCTCGCCGATATAGCGCGCATGATCCTCGTCCGCCGCGGCACGCTGCCGCTCGGCGCGGCGGATCATCGCCAGCAGCGCGGTGATCAGGGCCAGGCTGGCGATGACGAACACCGCGAGCGACAGCATGGTGATCTCGCGGGTGCTGCTGTAGGAAGCTTCCAGCGCGGCCAGACGCCGGGTCTTCTCGCTGGCCATCGCTTGCAGCACCGCGCGGATTTCGTCCATGTCCGCCACGCCGGCATTGCCGGCGACGAAGGCGCGGGCGGCTTCGGCGCCGTCGCGCAGGCGGATGGTGATCGATTCCGCCATTTCGTCCAGCTTTCGCTGCACCAACGGCGCCAGGGTTTCGATGCTGGCGCGCTGGAGCGGGTCGTCGGCGATATCGTCGCGCAGTTGCGCCAGCTGTTCGTCGACCAGGCCGACGGCGCGGTAGTAGGGCCGGAGATACCGGCTGTCGGCGGTCAGTACGTAGCCGCGTTGCCCGGTCTCGGCGTTCAGCAGGGTTTCGAGCAGCACGCCGATGCGGCGTTCGGCCTGTTGGGTAGCCTTTACGGCGTTGCCGGACTCCAGCAGGGCGTGCAGGTTGAGATAGAACACGCCGGCATTGACGAGCACCGCCGCCATGCCGGCGGCAAGCAGCAGATAGGCGACGACGCCGCGCCAGCTGCGCCTGCGACCGCCCGGTGACGGCGAGGCTGCGGGCGGCCCGCCGCCTGGGGGAAGGCCGTGCCGGTCGTTGATGCTCTGCATGGGACCCGAGCGACGAAGGAAATTTCACCATCGTCCAGTCGTGCCGCCGGTTCCAGCAAAATCTGGCCGGTGAGCGCGGCTCCTATCCGGCCGGCGGCGCCTGCACGATGCAGCCGTACCAGCCCAGCCCGCGATAGGTTTCGTAGCCCGGCGTCGCGGCGAAGGCGATGGTGCGGCCGTCGGGCTCCTGATACGCCCCGTGGGTCTTGCCCTGCGTCTTCAACGGCACGCGGTCGCTCAGGATGCCCCGGCCGTCGGAGGCGGCGATGACGCGGTGCTGGGCATCGAGCAGCAGCACGCGGGTGCGCGCGGCCTCCTCAGGCGTCAGCCGCACGCCCTTGACGATGGTCTCGGCCTGCGGACCCCAGTCGAAATGGATGCCGAGCACGCCGAGCGGCTTGCCCCGCTTCTCGGCGCCGCTGCGGATGGCGGTCGCGTAGGTCGCCACCAGCGCATTGTTCAACGCCCGGGCCGGCGCGATGTCCGCGACCGCGTAGTCGTCGCCGGAAGTCGTGCTCATCGCCTGGCGAAACCAGCTTTCGCCCGACACGTCCGTGCCGACGACCTGGCCGTAGCGCTGGGGCCGGCCGCCGGCTACGACGCGCCCCTTCGCGTCGGCGATCCACAGGTCGAGATAGACGGTATAGGCATCGAGGATGACGCCGAGGCGCGATGCCGCATGGCGGCAGCGTTCCGGCGTCGGGTCGCCGACCGCGTCGACCACGGCCGAATCGGTCGCCCACCAGCGTACGTCGCAGGTCCGCTCATAGAGGTTGCGGTCCATGATCTCGATGCCGTTCAGCGCGAGATCGGCCAGCCGCGTGCCGCGGTCGCGATCGACCATGCGCGCGATGCGGGTGCCGAACCGGTCCAGTTCGGCGATCTTGCCATCGAGATCGGCCTGCAGTTCGCGCGTCACCTGCTCGATCGTCGAGGAGACTTCCTTGACTTCGCCCGCCACCACCGAGAAGCCGCGGCCGGCCTCGCCGGCGCGCGCCGCCTCGATCAGCGCGTTCAGCGCCAGGATGCGGGTGCGGTTCGTAATGTCCTGGATGGCGGCGACCCGGGTGGCCACGGTCTGGGATACCGCTGCGGCCAGATCGACGATCAGGGCGGGTGACAGGCTTTCGTCCTGATCTTCGGTTCGGGCGGTATCGGCAGCCATTTCGCTCTCCAGTTTAGCGGAAACATCTTGTCTGCCCGAAATCTAGGCGCCCCGCAACGGGGATAATTGCCGCACAAATCTTAGGCAGGTGGGCGGGTCCTCGCATCTGCGCAGATAGGGCTTGTTTTAGTATATTAGTTAATATACGAACACATATACGAAGCGACTGCCGCTTCGTTTCCACCACCGCGCAAGGACATCGCGATGCTGTATTTCGCTTACTGCACCTGGCTCAACGATCCGGAAATCCGCCGCTACATGCCGGACTGCAAGGCCGTTACCAAAGGCTATGCCGCCAATTACCGTCTGCAGTTCCATGCCGCCGCCGACCGCCGCGACCGCGGGTGGTGTCACATCAACGGTGTCGCCGATGCCTGGGGCGAGAAATGCTGGGGCGTGGTGTTCGAGGATGACGGCCGCCAGTTCGACGAGGATTACGATGACTTCGAGCGCTTCGCCCTGACCGTGCACGGCGACGACGGCCGCGCCCATGACTGCTGGACCTATCGGATGATCCGCCCGGGGATCGCCATGCGGCCGCCGAACTTCTACTGGCAGCACATCCCCGACGGACTGAAGGCCTGGAACTTCCCTGCCGAGTACATCGCCAAGGTCCAGGCGGTGTTCGACGCGGCGGCCGAGTGCCCGCGCGCCGATCGACCCAATCCCTCGGCCATCCCCGGCAAGTCGGCGGAGTCGCGCTGACGCCATCCCGGTTCGCGGAAGAACAAGGAGTTGCCATGTTCACGCCCATGACAGTCCTGCGTAGCGTCATTGTCGCCTGTTCTCTCGTTCTGCCCACAGCCGTCTTCGCCCAGTCGGACATGCAGGCTCTGGTGCCGCCGGAGGTTCGGGCGCGCGGCACGCTCCGGGTCGGCTCGCAGCAGACCTTTCCGCCGATCGAATTCCGCGAACCGGGCAAGCCCGAGGTCACCGGCGCCAGCCGCGACCTGCTGGACGAGGTCGCCCGCCGCCTCAACCTGAAGCTCGACTATGTCCAGTCCGAATATGCCGGGCTGATCTCGGGCGTCGAGGCCGACCGCTTCGACGTCGCCTCGGGCGGCATCTCCGATACCGAGGAGCGTGAGCAGAAGCTCGACTTCGTGAACTACATGCAGTCGGGCGGCTCGATCCTGGTCCTGTCGGCCAATGCCGACAGGCTCGCCACCATCGACGATTTCTGCGGCAAGGGCGTCGCCACCATGCTGGGCGGCCGCGTCATCATGGCCGCGGTCGAGGCGGCGTCCGACCGCTGCACCAAGGCCGGCAAGCAGGCGATCCGGGCCGAGCAACTGCCGACCGCGCCGGATTCCCGCATGCAGCTCGATCTCAGGCGGGTCGACGGCTATATCGGCGACTTTCCCGCGCTGGTCTACATGCAGAGCCAGTTTCCCGGTCGCTACCGCATCGCCGGCGAGAACTACATGCTGACGCCCTACATCACCTCCTGGGGTTTCGCCAAGAACCGCACCGGCCTGCGCGATGCCGTGCAGAAGGCCACGGCCGGCATGCTGGCCGACGGCACTTATCGGAAGCTGCTCGACAAATGGGGCGTCGGCGGCGCCGCGCTGCCCGCCATCACCATCAACATGCCGGCCTCCAAGCGCGGCTGACGCATGCCGACCACGAGGGGGCGGATATCTCGATCCGTCCCCTCCAACAAGCAACAGGGCAAGGTTTCATCGTGACGCTGTTCAGCCGTACCGCATCCGGCACCGGTCGCCGGGTCATGCACCGCCGGCATTGGGGGCCGTGGATCTTCGGGGCCATCGTTCTGGTCCTGCTCGCCCGCCTCGTGGCGGCGGCGGTCTCGTCGGACGTGATCGACGGGCGGATCTTCCTCGACTACGTCTTCTCCGAGAACATCCTGGTGGGCGCGCGGAATTCCATCCTGCTCGGCACCATCGCCCTGATCCTTGCCGTGGCGGTCGGGCTGGTCGTCGCGATGATGCGGGTCTCCGGCAACCCGATCCTGGTCTCGTTTGCCGCATCCTACGTCTATCTCTTTCGCGGCACGCCGATGCTGATCCAGCTGATCTTCTGGTTCAACGCCTTCCCGATCATGTTCCCGCAGCTGCACCTGGTCATCCCGTTCACCGGCATCGTGCTGGTCGACATGCCGCTGACCCAGGTGATCACGCCCTATGCCGCCGCGCTGGCGGGCCTGAGCCTTGCCGAAGGCGCCTACATGGCCGAAATCATCCGGGGCGGCTTCCTGGCCGTCGACCAGGGCCAGCGCGACGCGGCGCGCGCCATCGGCATGACGGAAGGCCAGGTGATGCGCAAGGTGGTGATCCCGCAGGCCGCCCGCGTCGTCGTGCCGGCCACGGGCAACCAGTACATCATGCTGCTGAAATCGACGTCGCTGGCCTCCGCGATCGGCTATCTCGAACTCTTGCGCATCACCACCGACATCTATGCCGCGAACTTTCGCGTCGTCGAGCTGCTGGCCGTCGCGGGCTTCTGGTATCTCGTGATGACCGCGGTCGCGACGACCTTGCAGACCACGCTCGAAAAACTCTATCCGCACCGGTGACGGCGATGAGCGAGATCGAAGCGGCCATCGCCGTCGAGGGCCTGACCAAATATCGCGGCACGCAGGCCGTGCTGCGCGATGTCGCCTTCACCGTGCCGCGCGGCCAGGTGGTGGCGGTGCTGGGCCCGTCGGGCGCCGGCAAGTCGACGCTGCTCCGCTGCATCAACCATCTGGAGACCATCGACGGCGGCCGCATCCTGGTCGAGGGCGAGCTGATCGGCTATCGCGAGGCGGGCGGCGTGTTGCACGAACTGCCGGACCGCGAGATCAGCCGCCAGCGCCGCGGCATCGGCATGGTGTTCCAGGGCTTCAACCTGTTCCGCCATATCACCGTGCTCGCCAATGTCATGGCCGGCCCGGTCGAGGTACTGGGCATGCCCAGGGCCAGGGCCGAAGCGCTGGCTCGCGACCTGCTCGAGCGTGTCGGTCTGGCCGAGAAGGCCGCCGCCTACCCCAACCAGCTCTCGGGCGGCCAGCAGCAGCGTGTCGCCATCGCCCCGGCGCTGGCCATGTCGCCGCGCGTCATGCTGCTGGACGAGCCCACCTCGGCGCTGGACCCCGAACTGTCCCACGAGGTGATCGTGGCGATCCGCAAGCTGGCCGAGGACGGCATCACGCTGATGATTGCCACCCACGAGATGGCGCTGGCCCGCGACTTCGCCGACCGCGTGCTGTTCATGGTCGACGGCGCGCTGGTCGAGGATGTGCCGGCCCGCCAGTTCTTCGAAAACCCCAGCCACGACCGCAGCCGGCAATTCCTTGCGCGGCTGAAGTCCTGAAGCCTGAAGGAAGAAAGTCGATGTTCCGTCATCTGCACCACGTCTGCATCGTCGTCCACGACCTCGACAAGGCGGTCGCCTACTACGAAGGTCTCGGCGTCGGGCCGTGGTTCGATTACCCGAAGAAGGGCGACTACGTGCTGTTCGAGGTGCCGAACCCGCAAGGCTCGGCCGAGATGCGCTACAAGTGCGTCGATCTCGACAACGTGCAGATCCAGCTGTGCGAACCGTCGGCTGCCGATTCGCCGCAGCGGCGCTTTCTCGACACGCGCGGCGAAGGTGTCTATCACCTGGGCTTCGAGGTGCCCGATTGCGCGGCGGCCGAAAGCCAGGGCCGTGGGCTGGGCCTCGGCGTCACCGCGCGCGGCTGGCGCGCCGACGGCAGCGGCTTCGTGTATTTTGACACCCGCGACGAGGCCGGCGTCGTGCTCGAAGTGCGGAAGTCGGCCTGACGGAGAGGGAAGGGTATGACGCGTAAGCGGTCCGCCGGGGATCTGATCGGCGGCGACGTCTATCAGCAGTTGCGCCATCGCATCCTGTCGCTGGAGGTCAAGCCCGGCGCCCGGCTGGTCGAGGACGAGATCTGCGACCTGCTGCAGGCCGGGCGCACCCCGGTGCGGGAGGCGTTGCTGCGGCTGCAGGGCGAGGGACTGGTGGGACGCGAGCGCGGCTGGATCGTGCAGGCGACCGACCCCACCGCCTTCCGCACGATCTTCGAAAGCCGGATGGCGATCGAGGGTTATGCGACGCGGCTGGCCGCCGAGCGGGCGCCGGCCGCAGCGCTCGACGATCTCGAAGGGTTGATCGTGGAGATGGACAAGGCCGACGTGCTGCCGCGCAGCGAGGTCAACCGGCTGAACCAGGATTTCCACAAGCGGATCGTGGCGCTGTCGCAGAATCCGTTCTTCGTCGAGATGCATGAGCGTACCCAGTTCCAGTACTGGAACCTGCGCTATCCCGTGATCTTCATGAAGGACCAGCTGAACCGGTCGGCCGACCATCATCGCGAAATCCTCGGCGCCTTGCGCGCCCGCGATCCGGAGGCGGCCGAGAAGGTGACGCGCGAGCATATCGCGATGACCATGAACATCGTGGCCGAGGCGCTGGAAGACTGACGACGATTCGCGCCCGCAACACCCATCTCCATCCCGGCGCCACACTGAGCGGGGCGGCAACCTTGCGGGCCGGCGATCGGATCGAGATCGTCTTCGCCGACGACGGCCGGGCGCTGGCCGAGGTGGTCGAGAACGGCGCGACGATCGTGCTGGCGGTTGCCGCCCATCGCACCGCGCGCGGCACCGAGGTCGCCGCCCGGCGCTGGCTGCTCGAACGCCGGGGCGATGGCTTGCTGGTCCGCCGGCGCCTCTAGACCGATCGGTTCTGCATCAGGCAGCCGTACCAGCCCAGACCGCGATAGGTTTCATAGCCCGGCGTCGCGGCGAAGCTGACGGTGCAGCCGGCGCCGTCGACATAGGCGCCCATCTTCTGGCCGTGGGTCACGACCGGCACGCGTTCGGTCAGGATGCCGCGGCCGTCCGAGGCGGCGATCACCCGGAAATCGGCATCGAGCAGCATGACCCGGGTGCGCGAGGCTTCGTCCGGCGTCAGCCGCACGCCCTTGACGATGGTCTCGGCCTGCGGGCCCCAGTCGAAATGGATGCCGAGCACGCCGAGCACCTTGCCGTGCTTGGCGGCATCCTCGCGGATGGCGGCCGAATAGGTCGCGACCAGCGCGCCGTTCAGCGTCCGCTGCGGCGCGATGTCGGCCACCGCGTAGTCGTCGCCCGAGGCGGTGGCCAATGCCTGCTTGAACCAGGCCTCGCCCGCGACATTGGCGCCGGCGACCTGAGGGTAGCGGTCGGGCCGGCCGGAGGCGACGACGCGGCCCTGCAGGTCGCAGATCCAGAGGTCGAGATAGACGGTGTAGGCATCGAGGATGACGCCGAGCCTGGCCGAGGCGAAACGCGCGCGGTGGGGCGTCGGATCGGCCAGCACCTCGACCACGGCCGAGTCGGTCGCCCACCAGCGGACGTCGCAGGTCCGCTCGTAGAGATTGCGGTCGATGATCTCGATGCCGTTCAGCGCCAGGTCGGTCAGGCGCTTGCCGCGCACCTCGTCGACCATGCGGGCACCGAGGCGGTCGAGCGCGGCGGCCTTGCCGGCCAGCTCCGTTTCCAGGTCGCGCGCCACCTGCTCGATCTCGGTCGAGACTTCCTTGACCTCGCCGGCCACGACCGAGAAGCCGCGCCCGGCCTCGCCGGCCCGCGCGGCCTCGATCAGCGCGTTGAGGGCCAGGATCTTGGTGCGGCTGGTGATGCCGCGGATGGCGGCGACGCGGGTTGCCACGGCCTGCGAGACTTCGGCGGCGAGATCGACGATCCGTTCGGGGGCGGCATTGTCGGTCTCGGCCGCGAGGGCGGTTTCCGCCTGGCGCTTCAGGTTCTGCACATACATCGCGCTCTCCCGTTTGCTTGTTGTCATCACCGGGATTTCAAGAAGCATGCCAGCTGGGATACCAAGATGTTTGTGCTGTTATTGTTTTGCTGCAGTGCACAAAATCACCGCATTGGCCAATTCCTGGGCGTTGACTCGCCGATCATAATGGCACGAGAAAACTGTTTTCTTTTCGCGTTGTCGGTTTCATCGGCCTCGACATGCCATTTGCGACAAATTTTATTCAATCTTTCCTGTGGGCGAGCCATGCCCCCCAGAACAGGCTGGTGAAGAAGCGCTGGGGCGCAGCGAACCCGGCCTGGGCGAGCAGGGCCATCACCGCCTCCTCGCCGTGCGGCGGGTCGGCGCCACGCAGGATGGTGGCGAGCCGCGCTTCCACCTCCGCCGGGGTCGAGCCCTGCTGGCGCCAGCGCGTGCCCCAGGCCTTGAGCAGCAAGGGCCGGCTGGCATAGGCCAGATGGTTGCAGGCCAGGATGAACGGGGCCCCGGGTTTCAGGCGG
Organism: Pseudomonadota bacterium; assembly: GCA_023433835.1. Classification (GTDB taxonomy): domain Bacteria; phylum Pseudomonadota; class Alphaproteobacteria; order Ferrovibrionales; family Ferrovibrionaceae; genus JAFKFH01. The sequence continues at coordinate 8,490 of JAEYTW010000299.1, forward strand.
CTGGCGATGGCCGCGAGGATCTCGGCCTTGGCCGCCTCGCCCGGCAGGTGATGCAGCACGCCGATCAGGGTGGCGGCATCATAGGCGTCGCCGTCGAGATCCTCGACGCGGCCGAGATGGCTTGCCGTGCGCGGCCCGAGCCCGGCGGCCTTTACCTGCGCCATGGCAAGGTCGAGCATCGAGGGCGAGGGGTCGACCGCCATGAAGCGCCAGCCGGCTTCGAGGGCGCCGGCGGTGGTGATCTCGCGGCCTGTGCCGCCGGCGCCGACCACCAGGATGTTGGCCGCGCTGCCGGCACCCAGCGCGGCCGACAGCAGGCAGGCGGCAAGGTCGTGGCAGGCGTCGTAGCCGGCCAGCGCGATGCGGCTCTGCCGGTCGTAGTCGGCGGCGCGCGCCGGATCGAACTTGGTGGCGGCCTGGTGGATATCGCCCATGTCGTTCCTCCTGTGGGACGGCGAGGCTGAACGCCGCCGCAGCCTGGTACAATGGCCGCAGTTATCCTGGTATAAGTCCTGTCATGACCGATCCGATCCGCCTGGGCGCTTTCCTGAGGGATCGCCGCGAACGCCTCGTCCCGGACGCCGTCGGGCTGATCGGCGCCGGCCGGCGGCGCACGCCGGGCCTGCGCCGCGAGGAAGTCGCCGACCTCGCCGGGATCAGTGCCACCTGGTACACGCGGCTGGAACAGGGGCGCGACGTCGCCGCCTCGCCCGGCGCGCTGGCCCGCCTGGCCGCGGCCTTGCGGCTGACGCGGCCGGAACGGGCGCATCTGTTCGAACTGGCCGGGCGGCATGATCCCGTCGTCGCGCCGGTCACCGCGGCGGTGCCGGGCGATCTGGTCCGGTCGATCGCGGGCATCTCGGCGCCGGCCTACCTGCTCGATGCCTGCTGGTCGGCGCGGGCATGGAACGCGGCCGCCGCCGACCTCTTCGCCGGCTGGCTCGGCGGGGGGGAAGCCAATCTGCTGCGCTATGTCTTCCTCGATCCGGCGGCGCGCGATTTCATCGTCGACTGGCCGGTGCGGGCCGCGCGGCTGCAGGCGGAATTCCGCATCGACCATGCCCGACGGCTGCATGTGCCGGGCGTGGTCGCGCTGGTCGACGGACTGATCCGGGCGTCGCCCGAGTTCAGCGAGGGCTGGCAAGGCCAGGGCGTGCTGGGGCGCGAGGGCGGCCACCGCGCCTTCGACCATCCGACCCGCGGCCGGCTCGATTTCGACCAGATCACCTTCGTGCCGGCGGCCGAACCCGACTACAAGCTGGTGATGCTGCTCAGCGATCGATGAACGCGGTGATCACCGCGGTGACCTCGTCGGGCCGTTCCAGGCTGGGCAGATGGGCGGCGCCGGCCAGTTCATGGCCCTTCGCACCCGGTATCGTCGCCGCGACATGGCGCGAGCGTGCCTGGATATGGGGAAAGTCGAGATCGCCCCAGATCACCAGCGTCGGCACCGCGATCTCGCCCAGGCGGGCATAGGCGGCGATGGTGTCGGTGTTCGCCGCTGGCGGCTTGCGCAGGATCCCGCCGTTCATCTCGAGGAACAGCCGGCGCGGCTCGCCCCCGACGCGGCCTTCCCGCGCCAGCGGGCCGTCGAGCCAGAGGCGCGCCTTGATCGCGTTCAGCCGCTCGGGATCGGTACAGGCCTGCTGTTCGGCGAGCAGCGCGGCGATGGCGGGCGGCTGGACCGGATCGGGCGCGCCGCTGACCGTGGGCGCGATCAGGACCAGGCCGCGCACGCGGCCGGGATGGGCCAGCGCGGCATCGAGCGCGATGCGCCCGCCGGCCGAACAGCCGACGAGGATCGCCGGTTCGGTCACGGTCTCCATCAACTCGGCGACGGCCGAGCCGCTGCCGCGACGGTCATAGGCGATCGCGCCGGCGATGGCGGCGATCTGGGCGCGCCACATGCGGCTGTCGCAGACGGCCGCATGCAGGAAGACGACGGGAGGCTTGCTCATGCCGCCATGGTAGCGCCGCCTCAGCGGACCCGCATCCGTACCGAGGCGACGGCGGCAAGGATCAGCACCGCGCCCAAGGCCTGCAGCCAGCCCGGCACTTCGC
>JAEYTW010000162.1 GCA_023433835.1 Pseudomonadota bacterium
GTTTTGCTGTCATGGCGCCGCCCCGGCCCAACATATGGGATGGCCCATGCCCGAGGGAGGATGGCCGGATATGAGATATCGCAACGACCGAGGCGCGGCATGAGCATCCGTGCGCGCCAGTCGGCAGCCAAGATCGTCGCCACCTTGGGCCCCGCCTCCTCGACGGTCGAGGTCATCCGCGCCCTGGCCGAGGCCGGGGCCGACATGTTCCGCTTCAATTTCAGCCACGGCACGCCCGACGACCATCGCAACCGGGCCACCGCGGTGCGCGCCGTCGAGGCCGAGATCGGCCGGCCCCTCGGCATCCTCGCCGACCTGCAGGGCCCGAAATTGCGCGTCGGCACCTTCGCCGGCGGCCCGGCGATGCTGGCCACCGGCGGCAGCTTCCGCCTCGACCTCGACCAGAAGCCGGGCGGCGCGGAACGGGTCAACCTGCCGCACCCCGAAATCTTCAAGGCGCTGAAACCGGGCGCGGAGCTCCTGCTCGACGACGGGCGCATCCGGCTGCAGGTCGAGACCTGCGCCAAGGACCATGCGATGACCCGGGTCGTCGTCGGCGGCCTGCTGTCAGACCGCAAGGGCGTCAACGTGCCGGGCGTGGTGCTGCCGTTGTCGGCGCTGAGCGACAAGGACCGCCGCGACCTGGCCGTCGCCCTTGATCTCGGCGCCGATTGGATCGCCCTCTCGTTCGTGCAGCGCCCCGACGACCTGGCCGAGGCCCGCAAGCTGATGATCGGCAGCCGCGCCGCGCTGCTGGCCAAGCTGGAGAAGCCTTCGGCCATCACCGAGCTCGACGCCATCGTCGAGCAAGCCGATGCGGTGATGGTGGCGCGCGGCGACCTCGGTGTCGAAATGGCGCCGGAGGAAGTCCCCGTTCTGCAGAAGCGCATCGTGCGGGCCTGCCGCCGCGCCGGCAAGCCGGTGGTGGTCGCCACCCAGATGCTGGAATCGATGATCCACGCGCCGACGCCGACGCGCGCCGAAGCTTCCGATGTCGCAACCGCGGTCTATGACGGCGCCGATGCGGTGATGCTGTCGGCCGAGACCGCCTCGGGGGCGTTCCCCGTCGAGGCGGTCACGATGATGCAGCGCATCATCGCCTCGGTCGAACGCGATCCGCTCTATCGCCAGTTGCTGGATGCCACCCATCAGGCACCGGAGGCCACCGCGTCGGACGCGATCTCGGCCGCCGCCGCCCAGGTCGCCCATACCGTGGCGGCCAAGGCGATCGTCACCTTCACCACCTCGGGGTCGACCACCCTGCGCGTCGCGCGCGAGCGGCCGGATGTGCCGATCATCTCGCTGACCGAATCGCAGGCCACGGCACGGCGCCTCGCCGTGGTGTGGGGGGTGCACCCCGTGGTCGCCGACGATATCAAGGATTTCGCCGAGATGGTCGACAAGGCCCGCCGCGCCGCCAAGCGGTCGGGCTTTGCCGGCGACGGGGACAAGATCGTGATCACCGCCGGGGTGCCGTTCGGCACGCCGGGCGCCACCAACGTCCTGCGTATCGCCTTGGCCTGATCGGGCATTAGTCTTTGGGCGGTAGTTCTGTTAGGGTCGGGCTGCAAGCAGGATAGGTCATCCCGCCTGCAGTCCCGCCACCTACCTGCCCATCCGAGACGATGATCATGATCAAGACGTGGAAGGCCGGCCTGCTCGCCGGCATGCTGGCCTGCGGCCTTGCCGCCGGCGCGCGGGCGGACGAGACGGTGGAGGTTTTCGGCCCGTTCGGCGGCGCGGTGCCGATGCCCGAGGAGCATATCGACCCGGTCATGCAGGCGCGGGATCGCCAGGCCGCGGCGGATGTGGTGTTGCGCCTGCGCGCCGACGGGCGCCTGCCGGCAGCCGATCTCAGGGCCAGCGTCGGCGGCTACACCTGGCCGTTGCGACCGGCGCCGGGTGTCGCCGATTACGGATACTACGCGCTCTACAATTTCGTCGACCACGATGCGCGCGGGCCGAACCTGCTGCAGGATTACACTTGCGGCACGCGCAGCTATGACAGCGCGACGTCGGGCCATGCCGGCACCGACATCTCGATCTGGCCGTTCCCCTGGGCCCGCTTCGAGCGCAGCGAGATCCAGGCGGTCGCCGCCCAGGCCGGCACCATCGTCTTCAAGGCCGACGGCTACGACGACCGGTCCTGCACGATGGGCGACAAGCCGGCCAATCGCGTGCTGGTCCGCCATGACGACGGCATGACCGCGCATTATTATCATTTCAAGGCCGAGACGATCACGACCAAGGCGGTCGGCGAGCGGGTGGCCCAGGGTGAATATCTCGGGGTCGTCGGGTCGTCCGGGTCGTCGACGGCGCCGCATCTGCACTTCGAACTGCGCGATGCCGCCGACAAGGTGGTCGATCCCTTCACCGGCACGTGCAATCCTGGCACGTCGCTGTGGGCGGTGCAGCCGCCCTACCGCGACAGCCGGATCAACAAGCTGTCGACCCATTCGGCACCGGCGGTATTCCCGAGCTGTGCCGTGGCCGAACAGACCAATCTGTCCGATACCTTCACCCCCGGCGCCCGCGTCTATTTCTATACCTATTTCCAGGATCAGCAGGCCGGCCAGCAGGCGACCTACACGGTCTACCGGCCGGATGGAAAAGTCTTCGCCTCCTGGCTCTACCAGGCGACCGAGACCTTCGATGCCGCCTATCGCTACTGGTTCTACACCCTGCCGGCCGCAGCCCCGGTCGGCACCTGGAGGATCGATGTCGCCTACCAGGGCCGCCTCTACAGCCATGCCTTTACGGTCGGCGTGCCGACGACGGGCGTGGTGCCGGCCTCGGGCTGGTGGTGGAACCCGAACGAAAGCGGGCGCGGCTTCAGCCTGGAGGTGCGGAACGGCCGGGCCTTCTTCGCCGGTTTCGTCTACGACGATGCCGGCGCGGCCGACTGGCTGGTCGCCGATGGTGGGCTGGTGAATGGGGCGTTCGCCGGCACGCTGCAGCGTTTCAAGGCTGGCCAGACGCTGAACGGTGCCTACCAGGCGCCGGGGGCCGGCACGTCGGGCGGCCCGATCGCGCTGACCTTCGATACCGCGTCCTCGGGCGTGCTCAGCTGGAACGGCGGCACCATGCCGATCGTGCGCTATGGTTTTGCCGCACCGGCGGCGACCGCGCCCGCCGCGGGCAGCCCCGAGGCCGGCTGGTGGTGGACGCCCAACCAGGGCGGGGCCGGCTATTTCCTGGAAGTGCAGGGCAGCCAGCTGTTCCTGGCCGCCTATATGTATCGCGATAGCGGCGGTCCGGTCTGGTATACGAGTGCCGGGGCCATGGCCTCGACCACCCTTTACGAGGGTGACCTGACCGAATTCGCCGGCGGCCAGCCGATCACCGGCACCTACCGTCCGCCCACCGGCTCGACCGCGATGGGCCGGGTCGCCCTCCAGTTTACCTCGACCACCACCGCAACCCTGACCCTGCCGAACGGGACCAGGCTGCCGATCTCGCGGTTTTCCCAGTTCTAGATTGGCGGCGGTCCCGATTCATGATTTAAACGGTCACCGCCATGATAGACACGACTTCTGCTGCCGTAGATCAAGCTGCCGGCCTGCTGCCGGCTGGCTTGCGCGATGTCCTGCCCCCGCGTGCCGGTTTCGAGGCGGCGGTGACCGAGCGGTTGCTGGCCGGGTTCGCCCGCCAGGGTTACCGCCGGGTCAAGCCGCCGCTGATCGAGTTCGAGGACACGCTGCTCGCCGGGGCCGGCAAGGGCCTGGCCAGCCAGATGTTCCGCCTGATGGACCCGGTGTCCCAGCGGATGATGGGCCTGCGCACCGACACGACGCCGCAAGTGGCGCGAATCGCGGCCACCCGGCTGCAGAACGAGCCGCGGCCGCTGCGCCTCTCCTACGCCGGCCAGGTGCTGCGCGTGCGCGGCAGCCAGCTGCGGCCCGAGCGGCAATTCGCTCAGGTCGGCGTCGAGCTGATCGGCAGCGCGGCGCTGGCTGCCGATGCCGAGGTCGTGCTGCTCGCCGCCGAGGAACTGGTGGGCCTGGGCGTCACCGACCTGTCGATCGACCTGACCCATCCCCGCCTGGTGCCCGCGGTCTGCGCGGGGCTGGGCATGGATCCGGTGCATGCCGAGGAATCGCGCAAGGCGCTCGACCGCAAGGACGCGGTGGGCCTGCGCGAGGTTGCCGGGCAGGATGCCGCCCTGCTGATCAAGCTGATGCAATCGGCCGGCCCGGCCGAATATTCGATCCATGCCCTGGACCGCCTCGACCTGCCCGGCGAGGCCGCCTTCCTGGTGCAGGAGCTGAGCGAGCTGGTCGTCGCCATCAAGGCGGTCGCCCCGGCGCTGCAGGTCACGGTCGATCCCAGCGAATTCCGCGGTTTCGAATACCAGACCGGCATCTGCTTTGCGCTGTTCGCGAAGGGCGTGCGGGGCGAGTTGGGCCGCGGCGGGCGCTACACCGCTGAAGCGGCGACCGGCTCGGCCGAGCCCGCCACCGGCTTCACCCTCTATCTCGATTCGCTGATGCGGGCCTTGCCGACGGCCGAACCGGGCCCGTCGGTCTATCTGCCCCACGGTACCCGGCGCGACGAGGCGGTCGACCTGCGCGCCGATGGCTGGACCACGATCCAGGGCCTGGAACCGGTGCCCGACGCGCTTGAGGAAGCCCGCCGGCTCAACTGCACCCATCTGTTCACCGGCGTCCGGGTCGAACCGGTCTGACCGCCTAGTCTATTCAAGCTTTCAGGAATCGAAGACATGACCAACGTCGCGGTGGTCGGCGCCCAGTGGGGCGACGAAGGCAAGGGCAAGATCGTCGACTGGCTGAGCCAGCGCGCCGATGTCGTCGTGCGTTTCCAGGGCGGCCACAACGCCGGCCATACGCTCGTCATCGACGGCGTCACCTACAAGCTGTCGCTGCTGCCCTCGGGCGTGGTGCGCCAGAACAAGCTGTCGATCATCGGCAACGGCGTGGTGTTCGACCCCTGGGCCTTCCTGGCCGAAGTCGAGAAGATCAAGGCGCAGGGCGTCTCGGTCACGCCCGAGACCCTGAAGATCGCCGACAACGTGCCGCTGATCCTGCCCTTGCATCGCGAGCTCGACGGTTTCCGCGAGGATGCCGAGGGCAAGGCGGTCAAGATCGGCACCACCCGCCGCGGCATCGGCCCGGCCTATGAGGACAAGGTCGGCCGCCGCGCCGTGCGGCTGTGCGACCTGGCCGATCGCGCGACGCTCGAAGCCAAGCTCGACAGCCTGCTCGCCCATCACGATCCGCTGCGCCAGGGCCTGGGCCAGCCGGCGGTCGACCGCGAGGCGCTGATCAACGACCTCTTGGCGATCGCGCCCAAGATCCTGCCCTATGCCGACATCGTCTGGCGCTGCCTCGACCAGGCCCGCCGCGACGGCCGCCGGATTCTGTTCGAGGGCGCGCAAGGCGCCATGCTCGACGTCGATCACGGCACCTATCCCTACGTCACCTCGTCGAACACCATGGCGGGCAATGCGGCGGTCGGTTCGGGCGTCGGCCCGCGCGGCGTCGGCTATGTGCTCGGCATCGTCAAGGCCTACACCACCCGCGTCGGCGGCGGCCCGTTCCCGACCGAACTGACCGACGAGATCGGCCAGGGCCTGGGCGAACGCGGCAAGGAATTCGGCGTGGTCACCGGCCGCGCCCGCCGCTGCGGCTGGTTCGATGCCGTGCTGGTGCGCCAGTCGGTGATCCTGAACGGCATCGACGGCATCGCGCTGACCAAGCTCGACGTGCTCGACGGCATGGACGAGCTCAAGGTCTGCACCGGCTACAAGCTGGGCGACCAGGTGCTCGACTACTTCCCGGCCAACATGACCGACCAGGCCCGGGTCGAGCCGGTCTACGAAACCCTGCCGGGCTGGAAGGATTCGACCCGCGGCGCCCGCTCCTGGGCCGACCTGCCGGCAGCCGCGATCAAGTACATCGTGCGCATCGAGGAACTGATCGGGGCGCGCGTGGCGCTGCTCTCGACCAGCCCCGAGCGGGACGACACCATCCTGGTCCGCGATCCGTTCTGGGATTGAGGCCCGCCTTATCGACGGGATACAAAAAAAGCGCCGGCGTTCTGCCGGCGCTGACTTTTTGTGCCCTTGGCGGGGCCGGGGGTGGAGGGAGTTACGCCACCAGCCCCTGTGACTTCGCGGCCGCAGTCATCGCTTTCTGCAGCTTCTCGAAGGCACGGACCTCGATCTGCCGGACGCGCTCGCGGCTGATGCCGAAACGCTGACTCAGGTCCTCCAGCGTCGAGGGCTCGTCCTTCAGGCGCCGCTCGTTCAGGATTTCCCGCTCGCGCTCGTTCAGGTCAGTCATCGCCCGGGTCAACAGGGCCCGGCGCTGGGTCAGTTCCTCATCGTCGGCCAGGCGGGTTTCCTGGCTCGGCTGGTCGTCGACCAGCCAATCCTGCCACTCGCCCTCGCCGTCGACGCGCAGGGGCGCGTTCAGCGAATGGTCGGGCGCGGTCAGGCGGCGGTTCATCGAGACGACCTCGTCCTCGGGCACGCCGAGCTTGGTCGCGATCTGCTTGACCGTGTCGGGCGACAGATCGCCGTCCTCGATCGCCTTCAGCTGGCCCTTGATGCGCCGCAGGTTGAAGAACAGCTTCTTCTGCGCCGCGGTGGTGCCGAGTTTGACCAGCGACCAGGACCGCAGGATGTATTCTTGAATCGAGGCGCGGATCCACCACATGGCGTAGGTAGCCAGGCGGAAGCCGCGATCGGGTTCGAACCGCTTCACTGCCTGCATCATGCCGATATTGCCTTCGGCGATCAGTTCGGAAACCGGCAGGCCGTAGCCGCGATAGCCCATGGCGATCTTGGCGACGAGGCGCAGATGGCTGGTGACCAGTTCATGGGCCGCGTCGACATCGCCATGCTCGCGCCAGCGCTTGGCCAGCATGAACTCCTGCTGCGCTTCCAGCATCGGGAAGCGGCGGATTTCCGCGAGATAGCGGGCGAGGCCCGATTCCGAATTCAGGACGGGCAGGGTGGCTGCACTCATTGCACGCACTCCTTCCAACATTTCCGCAAAGGCCCGTTACTCCACAATGGCATGCGGGAAGTCCCCCTTTGCTGGAATTCAGCCTAGTGACAGTGCCGTCACGCCGTCAAGAATACCCGACGAAACTTGTCGGAAATTGGGCATCCCCTGTGATGGCCGTCACAAGCCGGTCACGATAGGGATTAATCATTCAAGACGGGTGAGAAGTTCCTGCAGATCCGGCGGCGCGGGGGTTTCGAAGCGCAAGGCTTCGCCGGTCGCCGGATGGGCAAAACCGAGAAGACGGGCATGTAATGCCTGGCGGGAGAATTTCAAGGCCGCCTCCCGCCCCTGCGGGGTCAAGGCCTTCAGCCGGCCGGCGGTGGCGCGGCCGTAGACGGGATCGCCGATCAACGGGTGGCCGACATGGGTCAGATGAACGCGGATCTGATGTGTGCGCCCGGTCAGCAGCCGGCATTCGATGGCCGCCGCGGCGGTACCGAAGGCGCGCTCGACCTTGTAGCGGGTGATCGCCTCCCGCCCGCCGCGGCTGACCACGGCCATGCGCTTGCGATTCTTCGGATCGCGGCCGATCGCCCCTTCGATCTGGCCGCTCAGCGGGGCGGGCAGGCCCCAACACACGGCGAGATAGGCGCGGTCGATGTCGCGCGCGGCGAAGGCTGATGTCAGCGCCTGATGGGCCTGGTCGGTCTTGGCCACCACCATGACGCCGGACGTATCCTTGTCCAGCCGGTGGACGATGCCCGGGCGGCGGACGCCGCCGATGCCGGCCAGGCTGTCGCCGCAATGGTTGAGCAGGGCGTTCACGAGTGTCTGGTCGGGGTTGCCGGGGGCGGGGTGGACCACCAGACCGGCCGGCTTGTCGATGACGATGAGATGCGCATCCTCGAACAGCACGGTCAGCGGAATTTCCTGGGCCACCGGTTCGGCCGGCGCCGCGTCGGGCATGGTCAGAAGATAGGCCGTTCCCGGTTTGACCCGATGCGAGGGCTCCGTTATCGTCCGGCCGTCGCCCTGCGCCAGGCCCTGTTCGATCAGGGCCTTGACGCGCGAGCGCGACAGGCCGGCGATCTCGGGGCCGAGCCGGCGGCTGAAGAAACTATCGAGCCGCTCGCCCTGATCCTCGGGCTGGGCAATGACGGAATGGATCGGGGGCATGGCGATGGAAACGAGCGAGGGAGCCGACGCGGCGGCCCCCAACATACGCGTGCTCAAGGCCGTCGTCATCGGCCTCGGTCTTCTCATCGTCGTCGGCGTGGTCGCCCTGATCGTCGGGCTGTTCTGGCGCGCCTCCAGGATGGGTGAGCCGGCGGGCGCCAAGGTGGCGCCGCCGACCGCCCTGTCGGGCCCCGTCGCCCTGCCGCGCGGCGCCGAAATCACCGACATGACCGCGGCGGCCGATCGGGTGGTGCTGCGCTTGCGCCTGGCCGACGGCACGACGCGGCTGGTGTTCGTCGATCCGCGCGGGGCGGCGGTGACGGGCCAGCTCGACCTCAAGGCCGACTGATGGCCCTGCGCCTCGCCGCGACCGATCTGCGCCTGCTCGCCGACCTGGCCGAGCGCACCGCGCCCGACCAGGCCTGCGCGCTGCTGATCGGGCGGCGGGGTTTCGGCGATGCCGGGGTGGTGACGCGCATCGAGGTCTCGCCCAACCGTGCCGCCGACCGCAAGCGCCGCTACGAGATCGACGGCGGCCTGCGCATCGGGCTGGAACGCGAGCTGCGCGGGCAGAACCAGAAGGTGCTGGGCCTGTGGCATGCCTGCCCGGAAGGCGGGCCGGTGCCCGGCGATGCCGACGCGCAGCTCGCCTACGAACCCGATCTTTTCCTCGTGATCACGGCGCTGGTCGCCCGCCAGGCGGTGCAGACGCTGGCCTGGCGCGCCTCGACGGCGGGCGCCTTCCGACCCGTTCCGCTACTTCTCGATTTCTAGAAAGGGATCGACCGATGGATTTCCGCAGCGACAACGTCGCCGGCGCCCACCCCGCCATGATCGAGGCGCTGATCCGCGCCAATGACGGCACCGACACCTCCTACGGCGGGGATGCGATCACCGAGCGCGTTGAGCGGCGCCTGCAGGAAATCTTCGAGACCGACTGCATGGTCTTCCCCGTGGCGACCGGCACGGCCGCCAATGCCCTGTCGCTGTCGGCCCTGGTCACCCCCTGGGGCGCGGTCTACTGCCATCGCGACGCGCATATCGAGGCCGACGAGGCCGGCGCGCCCGAATTCTACATGGCGGGCGCCAAGCTGGTGCTGCTCGACGGGGCGCATGCCAAGGTGACCGCCACGGTCTTGGGCCAGGCGCTGGCCCAGGCCGGTTTCGGCGACCAGCATCACGTCCAGCCCCAGGCCGTGTCGATCAGCCAGGCCTCGGAGCGCGGCGCGGTCTACCGCCCCGGCGAGATCGGCGCGCTGGCCGAGATCGGCCGGGGCCACGGCATGCGGCTGCACATGGACGGCGCGCGCTTCGCCAACGCGCTGGTCTCGACCAACGCGACGGCAGCCGAGCTGACCTGGAAGGCCGGGGTCGACGTGCTCTCCTTCGGCGCCACCAAGAACGGCGCGCTGGGCGCCGAGGCCGTGGTCTTCTTCGACCGCCAGCTCGCCCTGAATTTCAAATGGCGGCGCAAGCGGGCCGGCCATCTGTTCTCCAAGATGCGCTTCCTCTCGGCCCAGCTCGACGCCTATCTCGACAATGACCTGTGGCTGGCCAACGCCCGCCACGCCAACGATGCGGCCCGCCGCCTGGCCGAGGGGCTGCGCGCGCTGCCGGGCGTGCGGCTGGTCGACCCGGTCGAGGCCAACGAGATCTTCGTCGAGCTGCCCGAGGCCGTCATCCAGGGCCTGGAGGCCGCCGGCGGCCGTTTCCACCGCTGGGGCCCGGCCGGCACCCGGCTGGTGCGGCTGGTCTGTTCGTTCGCCACTTCGTCGGCCGAAGTGGAAAACTTCGTCGCCCACGCAAAAGCCCTTGCGTGACCGGGGGCGATCGACTACAAGGCGGGCCTCACGGCCCTCTGGTCCCCATCGTCTAGAGGCCTAGGACGGCGCCCTCTCACGGCGCAAACAGGGGTTCGAATCCCCTTGGGGACGCCACAGGCCGCCTAAGCTCCTGAAATTGCTGGATTGAAGTCGTGTCGCACCGGGTTAATCCCGCGGCACCCCCACACACCTGCCCACAGGCGGGATGCCGCGGCCTTTCGGAGCGGCTTTATGTCCCGATGCGGCCTGCACCTGCGGCGACGCCACGACGCCATCTACTTTCGCAGGCGAATTCCCGCCGCCCTTGTGGAATTGATGGGGCGTACCGAAATAAATGTGCAACTCCCGGCGGCCCGGCTCTCTGACGTTCGCGACATGGCCACCCGCATGCGGGTGGCGTGCGACATGATGGTCAGGGCTTACAGGATGGGGTGGTACTCGAAGTCCGATAAGGCGGACGTGGTGATCTGGGAGTTTTACAATCAAATATCCCGGGCAGCGGAAGAAGTCAGAATCGGTGACGGGCTGCGCAATCCGTACGCGGTCGACCAGTTCTTCTTCGACGAGACGCCTGCGGCGGATGTGGCTTTATCTCTGCGGCAGGTAGGCGCCATGGCGCATCATGCGCGATCGTTACTCGCCATGCACGACTTGAAGTTCGACGAAAATTCGGACGAATTCGTGGCGCTCTGCTTGGACCTGGCCCGTGCCTTGAAGCGCGCTGAGGTTGACCATGTCCGCCCTGGCAGCCCCCTCTCCCACGCCAGCAACGTATTGACCGATGAGGAACTGGCCCAGCTTAGAAAGAAGTTCGGTAAGGGATCCGATCTTCCGACCGAACCGGCGACTACTCCTGAAAATTCGGAGGCCAAGGTCCAGCGCGTGACCCTTGTCGACGCCGTGCGAGCCTACCGGGCTGACATCGAGATATCGCAGAAGGTCGAACTGAAGACCCTCGCCGAACGCCTGCGAGATTTGGATCTGCTCGTCGAGATCGCCGGCAACGGGCGTACCGTCGACGCAATGTCTCGTAGTCTGGTGCGGGAAATGCGCGACCTGATCGTCCGCCTGCCGCCACGCTTTCGCAATGCGAAAGAGGATCGCGACAGGTCGCTGGTGGAAATCGCCGCTGAAAATAAGAGCGATTCGCGCCTGTCGCCGGCATCGGTGAACAAGATGCTGTCGAACGTCATGGTCTTTGCCGCATGGGCTTCAAGGGAATACGGGATCCCTGATATCGATGCCGGCGATCTCAAGATCGAGAATTCGAGGGCCATCGACGAGGGTCGCAGGGCACCTTTCACCCCGGCTCATCTCAAGACGATATTTGACGCGCCGCTCTATCGCGGTTGCGTGTCGGAATCGTGCTGGTGGGAGGCCGGCTCGACATCGATGTGGCACACGGGACGGTACTGGATGCCGTTGCTGGGCCTGTACTCGGGGGCTCGTCTCGAAGAATTGGCGGGTCTCGCGATCGAGGATATCGACATTCCTGGGCGGCGCCTGCATATCCGACGCAACGAACACCGCGAGAACATTAAGTCGGCCGCGGCCAGGCGCTGGGTGCCTATCCATACCGAACTCGAGCGTCTGGGCTTCTATGAGTTCGTGAGTCTGGGCGGCTCTTTGGCGACCTGGTATCGGCAGAAGGCCGGCCTAACAGCGCGGCATATTCCAAGTTTTTTGGCCGGTTCCTGGGCCGCCTTGGGCTAACTGACCCAAGCCTCGTTTTTCATGGTTTCCGCAGCAACTATATTTTCCAGGCGAAGGCGGACATGATTCCGAGCGACTACAGGAAACTAGTGGTAGGGCACAAGGGCGGTGATGATAGGACCGAGGAGTTTTATACGGGGCGTGACCAGGTAAAACCGACGTCATTCGAACCGATCTGGGTTGCTTTTGAGAATTTGCGACATCCGGTCGATCTGACTCATCTGTATTTCAAACGTGACGACGGCCATGGTCCTGTTTGAGAGTCGGATATCCCACGATCGCAGAAGTATCCGCCACGTCGAAATCGAAGCCGGAATTTGCACCGACGCAGGTATCGGCAGCGAATGTCGATGGTCTGTTTCTCGTCGATCGGACAAAAAAGTACCGGCGATTGCCGGCACTGGCTAAGGGGACTAGTTGTTTCTGAGGGCGAGAATCGAATAGGAAATTCTGCGTCGCGCCGCATGAGCGATGCCCGGCGGAGGCATTGGCTCATACGAATCCCCGGACGCGCGACACCGTAATTGTCCGACGAGCAGGTGAGCCGCTTCTTCTCGGCGCTGGAATCGAATGACCCGTGCGGGGCTCTCGACACGAAGGTCATGCTCTCGTAACAGCATTCTACTCTCTACTATCAGTCCGGATTCCCGGACGGTGCGTCCAATGACGAAACAAGCTGCCTCGCTATCCGAAATCGCCTCGAGAGAAGGCGCGTAAAGCGTCTCTCCGAAATGCCAGTCGGATTCGACTGCGGCGATCAGCACGCCGGCTCGTGCGAAAACCTGGGTGATTGCCTGCCGCCATCGCGATGCTTCGCCGGGATCGGAAGTGAAACGCGCGCCTCCCGGGGCAGCTTCGGGCGCTCTGAACGAGGGGTGCGGGTAGCGTCGAGAATGATCGACCTGGATGTCCAGGTCTTCCGACATTGTCGCGAGGAAGTGGGTCAACAGACTATTCCGCTGGCGAGGATGAAAGGTGGTTTTCGGCATTTTTGCGGGCAGGATTGTTGAGCATTTCTGGGTCCAGCAGCCTGCCCAGGAGCGTGCGAAAGCCGACGTCGGGGCTGAGTTTCGCCTGGGCGTCGGCATATTTTTGGAGCTCCTTACGGAGCGCCTGATACCACGCGCGGGCCTCTGGAATTCCCGGCTCACCAGGAGGGCGGGCGGCTCGGGTGCGATCGAACCTGAAGCCCTCGTGCGGGCGTCCCCGGGGCGTGAGCATCATGGTCGGTCGAGGCTCTTGCCTGGACGCCAAGCCTTGAAACAACGGATCTGCGAAGTGCAGAGGCACTGTCACCGCAACCGCTCGCCGTTGACCAGGAATATGAACCGTCGACGTCGATGAGCGCCCGGTCAAGGGGCGGCCCAAAAACGTGCTCAGGCGCTCATGCGCGTGATGGGGCTCGCTGCCGAGCTGTAATACCAATCTGCATTGATTAGAACCGATTTGCCCATTTTCGGCGTCCGATGGTCATGATGCGCCATGGCTGATCGACGAGGCTGGTCCAGGCTTGGCAGCAGTGCTCGACGATGTTGTCGTATGACG
>JAEYTW010000378.1 GCA_023433835.1 Pseudomonadota bacterium
GCGCAGCCCAGGGCAGATGGGCCGGGCTGGCGGCACGCGAGCGCGGCAAGCTGGTCGCCGAATGCGGGCGGCAGATCACCGGGCAAGCCGAGGATCTTGCCGTGCTGCTGGCGCTCGAGACCGGCAAGGCCCTGCGCACCGAATGCCGGGCGGAGATGCGGGTTGCGGCCGACCTC
Source organism: Pseudomonadota bacterium (assembly GCA_023433835.1). Lineage (GTDB taxonomy): Bacteria > Pseudomonadota > Alphaproteobacteria > Ferrovibrionales > Ferrovibrionaceae > JAFKFH01. The sequence goes on from JAEYTW010000378.1 coordinate 177, forward strand.
TTGGCCTTCTACGGCGGGCTGGGCTCGGAGCTGAAGGGCGAGACCCTGCCGTTCGATCCGCAGATGCTGTCGGTCACCACGCGCGAGCCGCTTGGCGTCGTCGCGGCGATCCTGCCGTGGAACGTGCCGCTGGTGCTGATGATGCTGAAGATCGCGCCGGCGCTGGTCGCCGGCAACACGGTGGTGGTCAAGGCGGCCGAGGAGGCGCCGTTCGCGACGCTGGCCGCCGGGCTGATCATGGCCGAGATCCTGCCGCCCGGCGTGGTCAACGTCTTGTCGGGCGACGGTCCGGCCTGCGGCGCCCCGCTGACCCGGCACCGCCATGTCGCCAAGATCACCTTCACCGGCTCGCAGAGCGTCGGCGAGATCGTCTACCGTGCCGGCGCCGACCGCATCATCCCGGTCAGCCTGGAACTCGGCGGCAAGAGCCCGATGCTGGTCTTCGCCGATGCCGATCTCGACCGCGCGGTCGAAGGCGCCATCGCCGGCATGCGCTTCACCCGCCAGGGCCAGAGCTGCACGGCGTCGAGCCGAATCTATGTCCATCGCGACCTGCACGATGCCTTCATCGCGAAGCTGCGCGCCCGGCTGGATACGCTGGTGATCGGCGATCCGCTGGACGAGGCGACCGATATTGGCACGGTGATCTCGGCCCAGCAGAAGGCGGTGATCGACCGGTTCGTGGCGCTGGGCGAGGCGACGCCGGGCGCCGCCGCCATCCGCTGCAGCCGGATGCCCGACGCCGCCCATCTCGATGCCAGGCTGTTCATGCAGCCGGTGCTGTTCACCGGCCTGCCCCCCGACAGCCCGCTGGTGCGCGAGGAAATCTTCGGGCCGGTCGCGGCGATCATGCCCTGGGACGATTACGAGACGGTGCTGGCGGCGGCCAACGACAGCGACTATGGTCTGGCCGCGTCGGTCTGGACCCGCGATCTGCGCACCGCGCTCGATGCCACCAAACGGCTCGATGCGGGCTATGTCCAGGTCAATCAGAACCTCACCATCCAGCCCAATCTCAGCTATGGCGGTTTCGGCAAGTCGGGGTTGGGCAAGGAAGCCTCAGCAGAAGCCATGCTTGAGCATTTCACCCGCAAGAAGACGATCGTCTTCGCCATGACCTGATGTTGGGCGACCTTTCCGTCGGGGCCATCGCCGCGATCGCGGCGGCGATCATCTTCGCCGCCGTGCTGCGCGGCTTCACCGGCTTCGGCTTCGCGCTGGCCGCCGTGCCGCTGGTCAGCCTGGCGATCGCGCCGCGCCAGGCAGTGCCGATGGTGATCCTGCAGCAATTGCTGCTCGGCCTGTTCGACGGGGTCAGGGCCTGGCGCGACTGCGACCGCCGCTCGGTTCTGCAGATGGCGGCAGGTTCCGTGGTCGGCGTGCCGGCCGGCATCCTGGCCCTCGATCTGCTGCCCGGCACGGTGACGCGCATGGCGATTGCCGGCATCGTGCTGGCCGCCATCGCCTTGCTGTGGAAACCGCGCCGGCTGCCCTTCACGCCGGGCGCGCGCACCGCCGCCACCGCCGGGTTCTTCGCCGGGCTGTGCAATGGGCTGGCGGCGATGCCCGGCCCCCCGGCGATCGCCTATTACCTGCTGACCGATACCGACCCGCGCAAGGTGCGCGCCTCGCTGATGGCCTTCTTCCTGGCCACCGCCATCGTCGCCATGCCCGGTACCTGGGCAGCCGGGCTGCTCGACCTCGACACGACGATCCTGGCCGTTGCCGGCCTGCCGCTGGTGCTGGGCGGCGGCTATGTCGGCAACCGGCTGTTCCTGCGCCACGGCGCCGGCTCCTATCGGCCGATCGCACTGGTGACGCTGGGCGCCGCGGCCGTGGCCATCCTGGTGCGCGAAGCCCTGCGCCTGCTCTGATCCTGGACCGGCCGGAAGGATCCGGCTGGTTCTACAGCCGCGGGATGGCGCGTGGTCTGCTCACGCTCAAAGCTTGAGCAACGAGGACCGCAAGCCATGACCGCCGTTACCCCTCTGCACAACCAGGACCTGTCGCATCACTGGATGCCGTTTACCGCCAACCGCGCCTTCCGCCAGGATCCGCGCATCCTGGCCCGCGCCGAGGGCATCCATTACTGGAACGACCGCGGCGAACAGCTGGTCGACGGCCTGTCCGGCCTGTTCTGCACCCCGGCGGGCCATGGCCGGCGCGAGATCACCGAAGCCGTCTCGGCCCAGCTCGGCCGCCTCGACTTCGCGCCGCCGTTCCAGTTCGGCACGCCCGGCAGCTTCCAGCTGGCGCGCGAGATCGCCGCGCTGACGCCGCAGGGCCTCGATCATATCTTCTTCACCGGCTCGGGCTCGGAAGCGGTCGAGACCGCGATCAAGATCGCGCTGCAATATCATCGCCGGCGCGGCGAGGGCCAGCGCATGCGGGTGATCGGGCGCGAGAAGGCCTATCACGGTGTCAATTTCGCCGGCTGGTCGGTCGGCGGCATGGTGCGCAACCGCGAGATGTTCGGTCTGGGCATGCCGGGTGTCGGCCATATGCGACACACCCACCTGCCGGAGAACCGCTTCCAGCTGGGCCAAAGCGAGACCGGCGCCGACCTGGCCGACGACCTGCAGCGTTTCGTCGACCTGCATGGCGCCGACACCATCGCCGCCTGCATCGTCGAGCCGGTCGCCGGCTCGGTCGGCATCCTGGTGCCGCCGAAGGGCTATCTGGAGCGGCTGCGCGCGATCTGCGACCGCCACGGCATCCTCTTGATCTTCGACGAGGTCATCACCGGCTTCGGCCGCTGCGGCGCGCCGTTCGCCGCCCAGGCCTTCGGCGTCACGCCGGACCTGATGACGATGGCCAAGGCGATCACGAACGGCGCCGTGCCGATGGCCGCCGTCGCCGCCGCCCGCCACGTGCACGATGCCATCGTCGAGATCGACCAGGGCGGCATCGAGCTGTTCCACGGCTATACCTGGTCGGCCCATCCGGTCGCCTGCGCCGCGGCGCTGGCCAGCCTCAAGATGTACCGCGACGAGGACATGTTTGCCCGCGCCGCCGATCTGAGCACGCCGTTCATGGAGCGCCTGGCCGGCCTGCGCCGGTTCCCCGTCGTTCAGGATATCCGCGGTTACGGCCTGCTCGGCGCCGTCGACCTCGCACCCGCCGAGACGATGGGCGCGCGCGGCTTCGGCGCGCTGAAGGCGCTCTACACTGCCGGTGCCGTGGTGCGCGTCACCAACGACACCATCATCCTGGCGCCGCCGTTCGTGATGACGGCCCAGGATCTGGACGAGTTGTTCGGGAAGATCGCCGGCGTGCTGCAGGCGATGTGAGCGTGGTCGCGACCGTCAGCTGTAGCTGGCG
>JAEYTW010000407.1 GCA_023433835.1 Pseudomonadota bacterium
CGCCGCGACGTCTTCCAGCGAACGGCGCTCCGCCGCCTCGCCGAGCCAGAAGGCCACCGCCCCGCCGATCAGCATCAGCAGGGCCGCGCCGGCATAGCCCCAGGCCAGCGTGCCGCGCGCGCCGGTGGCGATCAGCTCGCCGAACAGCGCCGGCCCGACGACGCCGCCCACGCCGGTGCCGACCGCATAGAAGAACGCGATGGCCAGGGCGCGCATCTCCAGCGGGAAGCATTCGCCGACGGTGAGATAGGCCGAGCTTGCCGCCGCCGACGCGAAGAAGAAGATCGCCGACCAGGCGACGGTCTGGCCGACGGCATCGAGCCGGCCGCCGAGGAACAGAAGGGTCGCCACGCCCAGCAGGATGCCGGACAGCACATAGGTCCCGGCAATCATCGGCCGCCGCCCGATGCGGTCGAACAGCGGGCCGAGCAGCAGCGGGCCCATGAAATTCGCCGCGGCGAACGGCAGGATGTACCAGCCGATATCGGCCGAGGGTACGCCGTAGTAACGGCCAAGCACCAGGGCGTAGGTGAAGAAGATCGCGTTGTAGAAGAAGGCCTGCGTCGCCATCAGCACCAGGCCCAGCACGGCGCGGCGCGGATAGCGCCGGAACAGCACGCGGCCGACGGTCGCGGGGTCGACCGCCTCGCGCCGGGCATGCAGGCGCAGGCGGCGCAGCGGCAGGTCGTGATCGGGCCTGGCCTGGGCCTCGATGCGGGCCACGATCCGGGCGGCCTCGTCGGTGCGGCCGTGCACCACCAGCCAGCGCGGACTTTCCGGCAGGTTGCGGCGCAGGACCAGGATGAACAGCGACAGCACGGCACCGATACCGAAGGCGACCCGCCAGCCGTAATCCGGCGGTAGCAGGCCGGGGATCAGCAGCACGGCCGAGCCCAGCGCGCCGAGGGCGGCCCCGACCCAGAAACTGCCGTTGATGGCGAGATCGGTGCGGCCGCGGTACTTGGCCGGGGTGAATTCCTGCACCGCCGAATTGATCGCGGTGTATTCACCGCCGATACCCGCCCCGGTCAGGAAGCGACAGAGGGCAAATGTCCAGAAATCGACAGCGAAGGCGGTCGAGGCGGTGGCGATGATGTAGACCCACAGGGTGACGAAGAACAGCCTGCGCCGGCCGAAACGGTCGGTCGCCCACCCGAAGCCGAAACCGCCGAGCACGGCACCGAGCAGGTAGGCGCTGGCCGCCCAGCCGATCTGCGACTCGGTCAGACGCAGGGTCGGGCTTTCCTGCAGCGCGCCGGCGAGAGATCCGGCCAGCGTGACCTCGAGCCCGTCGAGCACCCAGGTGATGCCCAGCGCGAACATCGCCCAGCTGTGGAAGCGGCTCCACTTGAGCCGGTCGAGGCGGCAAGGCAGGTCTGTCTCGATCAGGCCGGACGGGGTCATGATCCGCGCAACCCGACGGGGCCGTCGATGGTTCCCGTCGACTTGCCCTGAGCCCCACGACTGAGCCATAAAGAACCGATGCACGAGGCCAATCAATTCGACCTGCTGCGGACCCGGCGCTTCCTGCCGCTGTTTCTGACCCAGTTCGCCAACGCCTTCAACGACAACCTCTACAAGAACGCCCTGATGGTGTTCCTGACGCTGACGCTCAGCACGGCGGAGGCGTCAGCGATGCTCAATCTCTGCGCCGGCCTGTTCATCCTGCCGTTCTTCCTGTTCTCGGCCACCGCCGGCCAGCTGGCCGAGACCATCGACAAGGCGCGGATCATCCGGGCGATCAAGCTGGCCGAGATCGCCATCATGGGCGTGGGCGCCGCCGGTTTCCTGCTGGGCGCCACCTGGATGCTGATCGCGGCCCTGTTCCTGATGGGCGTGCATTCGACCTTCTTCGGCCCGATCAAGTACGCGATCCTGCCCCAGCATCTGCAGCGCGACGAGCTGATCGGCGGCAATGGCCTGATCGACATGGGCACGTTCCTCGCCATCCTGCTCGGCACCATCATCGGCGGCGCGGTTGTCGGCACCGCCGCGGGGCCGATGCTGATCGGCGGCGGCATCGTGATCACGGCAATCATCGGCTATGCGATCAGCCGCGGCGTGCCCACGGCGCCGCCGACCGCGCCCGACCTGAAGATCGACTGGAATCCCGTCACCTCGACGATCGATTGCCTGCGCATCATCAGGGGCACGCGCTCGGTCTTCCTGTCGGTCCTGGGCATCTCCTGGTTCTTCATGCTGGGCGCGACCTACCTGACCCAGCTGCCGCTCTACGTGAAAGGCACGCTGGGCGGGGATGCCGGCACGATCACGGCGCTGCTCACCGTGTTCTCGGTCGGCGTCGGCGCCGGCTCGCTGCTCTGCGAGAAACTGTCGGGCCGCACGGTCGAGCTGGGGCTGGTGCCGTTCGGCGCGCTGGGGCTGATCGGGTTCGGCTTTGACCTCCATTTCGCCGACACCACGCCGTGGGACGGCGCGCTGCGGCCGATCGGCACGATCCTGGCCGACCCTGCGATCTGGCGCGTGCTGATCGACCTGTTCGGCATCGGCCTGTTCGGCGGCTTCTACGTCGTGCCGCTGTTCGCCATGCTGCAGACGCGCGCGGCGCCGGAAGTGCGCGCCCGCGTCATCGCCGCCAACAACATCGTCAATGCCGGCTGCATGGTGCTGGCAGCCGCCGTCGGCATCGTGGCGCTGGGGCCGCTCGGCTGGTCGGTACCGCAGCTCTACCTGCTGTTCGCCGTGCTCAACATTCCGGTCGCGCTCTACATCTTCACGCTGCTGCCCGAATTCCTGATGCGCTTCCTGGTCTGGATCCTGACCAGCGCCTGCTATCGCATCGAACGGCGCGACCTCGACAAGATCCCGGCCGACGGGCCGGTCCTGCTGGTCTGCAACCATGTCAGCTTCGTCGATGCGCTGGTGATCGCCGGATCCTGCCGCCGGCCGGTGCGTTTCGTGATGGAGGCCGCGATCTACCGCCTGCCGGTCCTGAACTTCATCTTCCGCGTGGCCGGCACCGTGCCGATCGCCTCGCGCCGCAGCGAGCCGGCAGTCTACGAGGCCGCCTTCGCGCGGATCGCGCAGTATCTGCGCGAAGGCGAGCCGGTCTGCATCTTCCCCGAAGGCAAGCTGACCCTGGACGGCGAGATCGACGAGTTCAGGGCAGGCGTCGCCCGCATCCTGAAGGAAACCCCGGTACCGGTGGTGCCGCTGGCCCTGAGCGGCCTGTGGGGCAGCCTGTTCTCCTACGCCCGCGGGAAGGCGCGGGCAGGCCTGCTCAGCCGTCCGTGGGCCAGGCTGCGGCTGGCGGCCGGCGCTGCCATCGCGCCCGAGGCCGCGACCCCCGAAACCCTGCGGGCGGAGGTCGCGGCGCTGCGCGGCGACTGGCGCTAGGCGGGTTCTTCCGCGGCCAGCCCGGCGATCGCCTGGCTGACGCCGTGGCGGCCGTGCGGGATCTTCAGCGCGGCCAGCGCGGTCTCGATGCCGGCCAGCACGCCCAGGATCGTCGGCGCGTTGATATGGCCCATATGGGCGATCCGGAAACCCTGGCCGCGGCGCTCGCCGATATTGGTGCCGAGCACGATGCCGAGGCGCTCGCGGCAATAGCTCATCAGGGCCTTGGTCCGCCCCTCCTCCATCATCACCATCGTCACCGAATCGGCACGCTCGGCCGGATTGAGGATGTTGAACTCGAGTGCGCCTTCCTGGGCCCAGACCGCGACCGCCCGCCGCGTCGCCTCGGCCAGCAGGCGATGGCGGCGCAGCATGCGCTCGGGCCCTTCCTCGTTGATCAGGTCGAGGGCCTGGCGCAGGCCGAACAACAGATGCTCGGGGCAGGTGCCGCAATAACGCTTGTAATGCTCCGGCCCGTCGCGGAACGACCAGTCCCAGTAGAGGGTGCGCAGGTCGGCGGCGGCATGGGCGGCCTTGGCCCGGGCGCCGGCGGCGACGAAGGACAGGCCCGGCGTCGACATCAGCGCCTTCTGCGGGGCCGAGACCGCGACGTCGACGCCCCAGCCGTCCATGTCGAACGGCACGGCGGCGAGCGAGGCGACGAGGTCGGCCATGAACAGCGCGGGATGGCCGGCCGCGTCGATGGCGCCGCGCAGGGCGGCCAGATCGTTGATCACGGCCGAAGCGGTGTCGACCTGGGCGACCATCACCGCCTTGATCCGATGCTCGGTATCGGCGGCGAGCCGCGCCTGCAGCCCGGCCGGGTCGACCGCCCGGCGCCAGTCGCCCGGCAGCACCTCGATCTGCAGGCCGAGCATCCGGCCCATCTCGCCCCAGCCGCGGGCGAACAGCCCGGATTCCAGAACCAGCACCTGATCGCCCCGGCGCATCGTGTTGGTCAGCGCCGCTTCCCAGGCACCGTGGCCGTTGGCGGCGTAGATGTAGACATCGCCCGACGTGCGGTGCAGGGCGCGCAGATCGGCAAGGCAGGACAGCGTGATGGCTTCGAGCGGCGGGGCGTAGAGATCGATGGCCGGACGGTGCATGGCGTTCAGCACGCTGTCCGGAATCATCGTCGGTCCCGGCGTCATCAGAAATTCGCGGCCACGGGCCAGGCTCATGTCAGGTGTTCCCCAAGACTTGAAAAAAGTTGCGCCATCCTGGCCAAAGCCGAGGCGATGGGCAACCCGTTCAGATCAGCCGCATCGCGGCGCCGGGATTGACCGCGCCGGCCGGCATGCGGCCGCTCGCGATCGCGGCCACCTGGCCGACGGTGTCGAACGCCTGGTGGCGTACCGCCTCGGGCGTCAGCCCGCCGATATGGGGCGTCGCGATCACGTCGGGCCGGCCGGCCAGCAGCGGCGCCGGCATCTGGTCGGGGGCGCGGCCGACGTCGAGGGCGGCCCCGGCGAGATGGCCGCTGTCGAGCGCCGCGGCCAGCGCCGCATCGTCGACCAACTCGCCCCGGGCCAGGTTGATGAAATAACCGCCGCGCGGCATCGCGGCGAAGGCCTGGGCATCCATCAGGTTCTCGGTTTCGGGCCGGGCCGGCGCCAGGCAGATCACGAAACGCGACGCAGCCAGGAGATCGGCCAGCGCGATCTGCGCGATGCCGGGCTCGTCGACCGTCGCCGCCGGGTCGGTCACCAGCACGACCATGCCGACGGCACGGGCCAGGCTTGCGACCCGACGGCCGAGCGCGCCATAGCCGATGATGCCGACGGTCGCACCCGCGAGCTGCACTCCCTCGC
>JAEYTW010000419.1 GCA_023433835.1 Pseudomonadota bacterium
CCCGCGCGCGCCGCGGCCGCGCGCGACGATCTTCGGCGGCGGCATCCCGGCGCCGATGTCAGATATTTCGCCGCCGACCTGGCCGAACCGGCCCAGGCCGAGGCGGCAATCGCGGCCTGCATCGCCGCGTTCGGACAGATCGACACCATCCTCAGCGGCGCCGGCGGCGATCCGTTGCCGCGGCTCCTGCACGAAACTTCGCTGGAAGACGTGCAGCGGACGATCGGCAGCATCACGTCCGGCGTGCTGCTGCCGGTCCGCGCGGCACTGCCGCATATGATGGAACGCAAATCCGGGACCATCCTGTGCATCGCGTCGGATGCGGGAAAGGTCGCAACCCCGGGCGAGGTCTGCATCGGCGCGGCGATGGCCGCGATCGCCATGTTCTGCCGCGCCCTCGCCATCGAGGCAAAGCGCAGCCTGATCCGGGTCAACTGCATCACGCCCAGCATCGTGCGCGACACGCCGTTGTATGACGCCCTGATGGCGGACCCGTTCGCCGGCAAGCTGTTCACCAAGGCGGAAGGCCTGGCCAGGCTCGGCGTCGTCAGGCCCGACGACCTGGCCGAACTGGTCGTATTCCTGTCCAGTTCGTCCGCCGCCCGGCTGACGGGCCAGACGATCGGCGTGAACGGCGGCATATCGGCGGCCTGACCGCGACAGCGCCGCCGATCGGTCATGGCTTGCCGTCGATCGGCGGCAACTCGAACACGCTGTCCGCGCCGGGCAACTCCATCGCGCTCGGGATATCGACGATCACCTTGTCGAGGTCGACATCGGGCGGCGTGTCCAGGAAATAAGTGACCATTTCCGGAAAGGCGATGAGCAGGGCAACGAGGATGAGCTGCAGGACCAGCCAGGGGATGGCGCCGAGATAGATGTCGCGCGAGGGTACCTTGTCGCGAGGCACGATCCCGCGCAGATAGAACAGCGCGAAACCGAACGGCGGGTGCATGAAGCTCGTCTGCACATTGGCGCAGATCATCACGCCGAACCAGATCAGGTCGATGCCCAGCGCCTGCGCCGCCGGGGCCAGCATCGGGATCACGATGAAGGCGATCTCGAAGAAGTCGAGGAAGAACGCCAGGACGAAGACGAAGATATTGACGAAGACCAGGAAGCCGACAACGCCCCCCGGCAGCGAGGTCAGCATGCCCTCCAGCCAGTGACCGCCACCGACACCCTGGAAGATCAGGCTGAAGACCCGGGCGCCGAGCAGGATCCAGACGACCATCGCCGTCAGGCGCATGGTCGAGTTCATGCCCTGGTAGACGAGCGCCCACGTCAGGCGGCCGTTCATCCATGCCAGCAGCATCGCGCCGACCACGCCCATCGCCCCGGCCTCGGTCGGCGTCGCCAGGCCGAGGAAGATCGTGCCGAGAACGATGAAGATCAGCAACAGCGAGGGCACCATGCCGCGCGCGCATTTCACCAGCAGAGGCCAGCCGCGCAGCGTGCGCGCCTCCGGCGGCAGCGCGGGCACGTCGTTCGGCCGGATGATCGACAGGATGAACACCCAGCCCGCGAACAGCACCAGCTGGACGATCGACGCGCCGGTCGCGCCGATATACATGTCGCCGGGCGAACGCTGCAGCTGGTCGGCCAACACCACCAGCACCAGCGACGGCGGTATCAGCTGGGTGATCGTGCCCGATGCGGCGATGACTCCGGTGGCATGGCGCATGTTGTAGCCATACTTCGCCATGATCGGCAGCGAGATCAGGCCCATGGCGATGACGGATGCCGCCACCGTCCCGGTGATGGCCCCCAGCACCGCGCCGACAAGGATGACGGCATAGGAGAGGCCGCCGCGTATGCCGCCGAAGAGCTGGCCGAAACCTTCGAGGAGATCCTCGGCCAGGCCGCATTTCTCGAGGATCACGCCCATGAAGGTGAAGAACGGGATCGCCAGCAGCAGTTCGTTGGAAAGCACGCCATACAGCTGGTAGGTCAGATTGCCCAGGAAATCGGGCGCGATCAGCCCCAGCTCGATCGACAGGAAGCCGAAGAACAGGCCGACCGCCGCCAGCGCGAATGCCGCGGGATAGCCGATCAGCATGAAGACGATCAGCCCCACGAACATCAGCGGGGCGATGTTGTGCGTCAGCATCTCGATCATTGCAGCGGCTTCTCGTAGGCGAATTCGCGGACGTAGCTGGTTCGCAGCGCCAGCACGCATTTGACGATCTCGGAAACGCTTTGCAGCGCCATCAGCGCGAACCCGAAGGGCACCATGATCTTGACGGGCCAGCGGACAAGCCCGCCCGCGTTCACCGACTGCTCGCCGGTGACATAGGACTGCCAGAACCACGGCAGCGTGAAATAGAGCATCAACAGGCACATCGGCAGGAGGAAGACGATGCCGCCGGCCAGATCGATCCAGGTGCGCGTGCGCTCGCCGACCATGCCGCCGTAGACGAGGTCGACCCGCACATGCTCGTTGAGCTTCAACGTCCACGGCCCGCCCAGCATGACGATGCCGGCGAACATGTACCATTGCGCTTCCAGCAGCGCGTTCGAGTTCGCGCCGTAGAAGTTGACGAGGCGGCCGAAGACGGCCGTGCCCAGCTGGGCATCCAGCCAGTAGAATGCGCCGGTCGAGTAGCGCGCCAGCGCGTTGAACGCGCTGACAAGCGACGAGAACAGCACCAGGTATATGGCGATGCAGCCGACGCGGCGGCTCAGCGCGTCGATGTGGTACGTCAGCTTGAGGAATGCGGACATTTCCCGGCCCTTCCGTCGGCGCTCAAGGGTGTCGCGCGCCGCGGCCGTCGGCCAGGTCGGCCTGGGCGCGGCGATGGAGGATGCGGCCGGGCACGTCGTCGAGCGAGGTCAGCCCGACCTGCGCCATGCACAGATCCGTCTCCTGGCGCAGGATGGCGATCGCGCGGCGGGCACCGTCCAGGCCGCCGGCGACCAGCCCGTACAGCGTCGCCCTGCCGACGAAAGCCATGTCGGCCCCGAGCGCGCGGGCCACGACGATATCCGCCCCCCGGCGGATGCCGCTGTCGATCAGCACGGGAAGACGCCCCCCTACGGCATCGACGATGGCGGGAAGCATGTCGATCGGGGCCACGGCGTGGTCGAGCTGCCGGCCGCCGTGGTTCGACACCATCACGGCATCGGCGCCCTGCTCGATCGCCAGTCCGGCATCGTCGGGGCTGAGGATGCCCTTTATCACGAGGTTGCCTTTCCAGGCTGCCCTGATCCGGCCGAGCAGGCGCCAGTCCTGCGGCGCCGGGCATTGGGCGGTGAAGATCGCCGCGACGTCGCGGGACGTCGCATTCTCGCGGGCGAAGTCGCGCCAGGCTTCCAGGAATGGGAAACCGTGCCGCAGGAAGGCCCAGGTCCAGGCGGGATGGCGCAGCGCGTCGGCGATCATCGTGATCGACGGCGACGCCGAGGCGGACAGCGACCAGCCGCGCTTCGCGTTGCGCTCGCGTTTGGACGGCGCCGGTACATCGACCGTGACGACCAGCGTGCGCAGGCCGGCCGCCTCGGCCCGGGCAAGCTGCCGCCGCCAGATCTCCTGGTCGCGGGAGATGTAGAGCTGCGTCCAGGCCTGCGGCCACAGGCGTTGCACCTCGTCATGGGTGGCGGTACCGGCGCCGGACTGCACGAATGGGATATTGGCTTCGGCGGCCGCCGCCACGAGCTGCTTCTCCCCCTGGTGCCGGAACAGCCCGATCAAGCCGGTCGGCGAGATGCCGAACGCGGCGCCGAAGCGGTGAGCGAACAACGACCTGCCCTGGTCGCGGGTCGAGACGTCGACCAGGCAGCGCGGCACGAACCGCATGCGCGCGAAGGCATCCTCGTTGCCGGCCAGGCACCGCTCGTCGTCGCACCCGCCCTCGATGAAATCGAATATCGCCCTGGGCAGGCGCTTGCGGGCGAGGTCGCGCAGATCCCTGATCGCGACCGACCTGGCGATCTTCCTGTCTACCGATCCCATGGCATCCCCGAATCCGATCCGCGCGAACGCAGCCCCCGGTCGGGCCGGGGGGCCCCCCGGGGGGGGGGCCCCGCCCGGCCCCCACACGTCGTCATCATGGAGCCATGAGCGGTCTGCTCG